>MEKI01000075.1:44101-68734 GCA_001766905.1 Acidobacteria bacterium RBG_13_68_16 | reverse complement strand
CTTCTAGCTCTATCGGCGCGGGCGGGGTCCCGCGACGCAAGCTGACCGGCCGGGCGGCCGCCAGGCCGCCCGGCCTCACGTCTTGCGGGCAAGCAAGCAGCCCGGCGAGAAGGCAATTGCACTCGGCTGACCGGTGGCAGGGGGAGGACTCGTGTTGCGTCCTGCGACTCGCGCCACAGGGATCCTGACCGCACGCGTCGTGCTTGGCGCGACGGCATTCACGAAGGCGGTCACCCGGCCCACGTGCGTAGTCGACGCGGTGGTGCGCACCGCCGGTGGCGGCACTTCCGCTCTGGCGACTGCCACGTGGTCGGACCACACCGAAACACGGGAAGAGGCCCGAGCTTCGGCCACCTCCAAGGAGAACGTTGCTCGCAACCCTTCGCGCGACCCTACGTGGAGGGGCCGTCGCCGGCCCCAACCGTAACGAACGGTGAGGCACGGAACACCTGCAGCACCCCGTGATCGGGTACCAGTCGCTCGCTTGCGGAGCGCGGCAGCCGGGATGGGTTGCAGTGCTTAACCTTTACGCCCTCACGAGTGAATCGATCTTGAGACCGCGTCTGTGCTGAACACCCCCTTGACAAGATTCCGGCGGCGGCTTAAATTGCGAGCGAGATGATCATACATGATGAGTGGTGGTGCGGGGCAGCTAATACCGACCGCTTTGACCGTGCTACTCGAGAGGAGGAGGCGTGACGAGAAAACTGTTCTTTGCGTTCGTTCTGGTTGCCGCCGTGATGGCGGCCGGGCCGTTGTTGGCCCAGATGTCCACCACCGGGGAGATCGTCGGCGTCGTGAAAGCCGAGGACGGCACCGTCCTCCCCGGGGCGACGGTGACCGTTGAGGGTGCGGCGTTGATTCAGAGATCCATCACCGTGACCACCGATGCGATCGGGGTGTTTCGCTTCCCGCAGCTGACCCCGGGTACCTACGTGGTGAGGATCGAGCTCACGGGTTTCAATGCGCGCGAATACAGGGTGGTCGTGAACGTCGGCAGGACGTCAACCGTTCCGGTGGAGCTTTCGGTGGGGAGAGCAAGCGAGAAGGTCGCGGTCCGCGCCGAGGTCCCGCTCATCGACTCCACATCCTCCAAGATCTCGACGAGCTTCACCCCCGAGGATCTCCAAAAGCTCCCGACCGACCGAACGTTCTCCGCAGTTGTCGAAACCATGGCAGGGGTTGTCAACAAGGCCGCCTTCGGTGCCGGCGGCAACGTCGATGGGTACCACGTGTTCGGCGTCGGCGCCGCGAGCAACTCCTATCAGCTCAACGGTGTCAACGTGAGCAACACGAAGTTTGGGGACACGTACGTCAGCCCCAACTTCGACTCGATCCAGGAAATTCAGGTCGTTGGTGGGGGAGCCTCGGCGGAGTACGCGAACTACACCGGGGTCGTGGTGAACATCGTCACCAAGGCCGGGACCAACGCGTTCCACGGTTCGGGCACCGTCTACTACACCAGCGACTCGCTGCGCGGGAACAACAACGTTGACGACATCAAGGACCTCGAGCAGAAGAAGATAAAGCGCGACTACGACACCAGCCTCGTCCTCGGGGGGCCGCTGATCAAGGACCGCCTGACGTTCTTCGCCTCCGTCCGCTATGCGAAATCGGAGAACGCGCCGGCGTTCACGGATTTCTACGACAGCCTCGAGCGCCAGGGGTACCAGCTGCGCCTCGACTTTCTCGCCTCGCCGTCCCAGACCCTCACGGCAATGTTCAACTCGGACCCGATCAGGGATTACGACCTCAACTGGCAGGAGACCGTCGGCGATGAGGCCGCCCTGAACCGGACGCAGGACACCGAAACCGGGTACCTGAGCTGGGTGGGGATGTGGGGCGAGAAGACGCTCACCGAGGTCAAGTTCGCCGCGGTGAAGGGAGACCAGAAGCGGATCCCGGTCCACATGGACGCGGCTCAGGTGTCGGACTACCGGATCGGCGTGGACTACAACTCCGGGGGGATCTACCGGGACGAGCCGGAGAAGCGGCAACACACCCTTGCGACCCTCACCCACTACACGGACAACTTCCTGGGAGGCCAGCACGAGTTCAAGGTCGGCGCCGAGTACGAGGAAGCCTCCAACAAAATCAACCAGTACACGACCGGAGCAACGCCCACCACGCCCAATGGTGTTCTGTTCTGGATCTTGCCGTTCGGGGACGCCGCGTACATCACGGGGCTCACCAACTACTATGACCGCAGTGCCGCGCGGATCAAGCGCCCCGGCGCCTTCGTCCAGGACAAGATCACGTTCGGGCGCGCGACGTGGATGGTCGGCCTGCGCTATGACAACCCTAAGACCCTCGACGACAATACCGGCAAGACGATTTTCAACTTCACAAACTGGTCGCCTCGTCTCGGGCTCGCCTACGACCTCACGGGCGACGCCAAGAACGTCCTGAAAGCCGCCGTCGGCCGCTACTATGAGAAGACCCCGACCTACGGACCCGCCGCCTACGCGGGCACGGGAACCGGCACATGGACGTACTACAACCTGATCACGAGCGAGCCGTTCGACCCACATGACTGGCAGTGGTTCGTTGACCATGTCATCAGGCCCGAGAACTTCTCCAGCAGCTTCACCAGCACGAGCATCCCCGTGGAGTCGGGCATCAAGAACCCGTACAGCGACATCTTCAACATCAGCTTCGACCGGCAAGTCGGCGCGCGCAGCAGCATAGGCCTGAGCTATCTGTACCGTAAGCAGAGAGACTTCGTTTTGCTGACCCAGTATGCCAACAACGTCACGTATGAACCGTTCGAGTACACGGCCCCTGAGACCGGGCGAACGTTCACGTTGTGGAGGGTCACCGGTGGCGGCCCGCGAGACTTCGCCCTCGGCAACCGTGACTTCCAGGAACAGAAGAACCAGATGGCGATCCTCCAGTTCCAGTCGCGGCCGACGGACAAGTTCACCATCGCCAGCTCGCTCACCTGGGAGTGGGGCACCGGAACCCGGCCCAACAACGAGTGCGGTGTCCTGAGCCTGTGCACGAATGGTATCGACACCGACCCCAACTACGAGCAGAACCCCTACTACAACCAGGGTCAGCTGAAGGAAGTCCGCACCTGGCAGTTCAAGCTCCAGGCGAGCTACCAGTTCCCGTGGCAGATCCTCGGGAGCGCCAACTTCCGCTGGGTGTCGGGGCGGCCCTGGGGTATGGAGAACTACCAGTATGCCATCCCGGGCGCGAACGACCCCTACTATTTCTACGTGCTCCTCGAGCCCAAGGACGCGCGGCACCAGCCCTCGGTCACCAACCTCGACCTCCGCATCCAGAAAGACTTCAACCTCGGCGGCGGCGCCCTCGCCTCCGTAATCCTCGACATCCTCAACGCCACGAACGAGTCGATCGGCGTTGGCACGTACTTCAGTACCAACGTCCAGGACACCTATGGCAAGGAGTCGGCCGAGCGAGGCGAGACCGTGAGCTCCACAGGCAAAGCCTCCCCGTGGTCCGTTGACTCGGCACCGCCGCGTACGCTCAAGGTCGGCCTCAGGGTGGCGTTCTAGTGAAGGGGGCGAGCGCCTGACCCGAACGACGCGTTCCCCTTCTGCATCCTTCCTCCCGGCGGGTGTGGCGTCGGCCACACCCGCCCTTTTTTCCCATTCCGGCTGAGATCTCAGAACACTTGAATCGGAGGAACCATGAGTACACTGTCGGCTCGCATCCCACTGCTTGGAGCCGTCTGCGCAGACTCTCATCGAGGGAAGCTGGGCGTGACGACGCGTTTCCTCATCTTGCTGGTCGTCTCGCTGTTGCTTGTCGGGTCACCGACCAGCGCTTTGGCTTCTGAGGCTTCGATCCATCCCATCACCCTGCAGGACATCCTCTCCCTCCGAGAGATCACGGAGCAACACATCTCACCGGACGGTCGCACCGTGGCGTTTGCGGTCAAGGATGCCGACCTGGCGGCGAACGACTACAACTCTTCGCTATATGCCGTCCCGACAGCAGGAGACGCGCCTCCCAAGCTGCTTCTCCGGGCGAAGTCGTTCTCGAACCTCCGCTGGACACCACGCGGCGATGCCATCACGTACCTCTCGGGCGCCGGAAAGGTCTCCCGGGTCTGGAAGATCCTGCGGGAAGGGGGTGAGCCGGCGACATTGTTCACGCATCCGGAGTCCATCAACCAGTTCGAATGGTCCCCGGACGGGGACAGCCTCGTCCTCGTGTCCGTCGAGCCGGTTCAGGAAGCTGAGACAGCGGCCGCCGCAGAAAAGGGAGTCGTTTACGACGACCACCTCGCGTTTCCCTTCTGGGATTTCGTCAGCCGCTCCTGGGTGAAAAAGCCCACCAGCGTGTGGCTCTACCGGGTTCACGACAGAGGCATCCAGAAACTGTGGGAACAAGAACACTCGATCTACTCGTTCGAGAGCTTTTCGATCAGCAGGCTGGCGTGGGCCCCTGACGGCCAGAAGATCGCTGTCGTGTTCAACACCTCGGCAGCGGCCTCCAAAGACGCTGCGGTCGCCTTCAATTCGGGTATTGGCCTGATCTCGCTGAAGGGAGACGGGCTGGTTCCGCTTCCGAGCACGTCCGCTTGGCAGGGGGAACCAAGCTGGTCACCCGACAGTCGGTCAATCGCCTTTCTCTCGGAGGTGGAAACCCAGGGGAAGCCGCGCGACGGCTTTCGGGGCACGGTTCTGGTCGATCGGTTGGGGGACGACAGGCCGCCGTTGGAGGTGACGCCCAACGTCGAGGTCCCGTACGGGACGCAAATCTGGTGGAGCAAGGACGCTCAGCGGCTGGTTCTCGCGATGGAGAGCCGAGAGCGAAGCGCCCTGTACGAGGTACCCGCCGGTGGCGGGCCGATCGTTCAGATCTCCCGGGGCGACGACCATCTCTCGGGTTTCTCGCTGAGCGCCGACCAGGCGATGGCGTCCTGCATCGTGCAGGGGCCAATGAAGGCCCCCGAGATCGGGGTTCTTGGGCTGCAAGTCGGGACGGTGAAGACCCTCACGTCTGTGAACGCGGCTTTCGACCGCATCCGCCTTGGCGAGGTCTCGCGAATCACGTGGAAGAACAAGTACGGATGGGAGACGAACGGCTTCCTGATCAAGCCGATTGGGTTTCGAGAGGGGAGCCGTTACCCGTTCCTCGTGATCCTCTACGGTTTTCGCGGCCAATTCATCACGCAAGCCGAATGGATCGCGAGCTACCCGGCGCAGGTGTTCGCCGCCAATGGCTTCGCCGTCCTGCTGATGAACCAGCCCAAGGAGTATGGCTGGCGATACGGCAACTTCGAGCAATTCGCCTTCGACCGGGACTACAACGCTCTGGCCAGCATCGAGGCTGCGGTGGACGCAGTGGCGCAGATGGGAATCGCCGATCCCAAGCGGTCCGGCATCATGGGCTGGAGCTACGGGAGTGAGCTCACCAACCTCACGCTCACGCACAACAAGGTCTTTGCCGCGGCGTCCGCCTCGTCCGGAGGGGCCAACAACCCCGGGGAGTACTGGCTCTCCGGCGTGCCTTTTCAGCACTACATCGAGGGCACGATGGGCGGCTCGCCGTACGGGGAGTACGACAAGCGCTTCGACGATCTTTCAACCGTACGGCAGGCACACCGCGTCTCGGCACCGCTGCTCATCGAGGCTGCGGCCCAGGAGATGCTTCATTCGCTAGAGCTTTATACCGCACTGCGACGCCTCGACAAGCCTGTCGAGCTCATCGTTTACCCGGATGAAGGTCACATCTACTCGCAGCCGAAGCACCGGCTGGCCTCCATGGAGCGAAACCTGGACTGGTTCTCGTACTGGCTCCTCGGGCGAACCGATCCCGACCCCGGCAAGCGTGAACAGTACGGCCGCTGGGCGGCCGTGAAAGCCAAGCTCGCAAAGGGCGAGTGACGGATGCAGCCGTGTCGCCGTGGCCGGAGAGAACGGATTAGGTCGCGTGAACGAGGGATCTCCACCAGGGTGAACGGCAGGTGAGATCGGGGACAAGCCCGAGCACCGGGCACCTGAGGCGCCTGGATGGCGGGCCACGGTCGAAAGGGGCTTGGCAATGAGAAACGTGATCCTCGCCGACCCGAACGACGCGACGAACGTGAGACCCGCCATCGAGATCACAGGGTTTGCGCGGCATCTGGGCGTCCTCGTGACCCGCGATGAGGCAGGCCCATCCCGGGTGAATGTCATATGAGGCAGGTGCTCTCGATCAACCGCTTGATTGTGATTTTCTGCACACTGGGGTTTCTCTTCCTCGTCGTTGACACGTTTCTCGAGCACATCGAAGCGTTCAAGGATGAGCCGTTGGCGTGGATCCCGGTCGCGTTCAGCGTGGTCGGCCTCGCTATTGCGGGCATCGCGTCGGCCCGCTGGAACGAGACGTGGATACGGCTGCTTCATTGGTGCTTCATTGCTGCACTCGCCGTTGGCGCGGCCGGGGTGTGCCTCCACGTTGCCGATCAGTTCGAGAGCGAAGAGGAACGCGTGGCAGAGCACGGCGATGACACAGAGGAACACAAGCTGCCGCCCATCCTCCCCCCGCTTGCGTTCACAGGGCTTGGGGCATTCGGTCTGATCGCCACGCTCAGGAAGTGGCAGGCGGAGACAAAGTCATGAGCAAGGAGGTGCCCGAACGATCCGGCCGGTGGCCGGTCAAGAGGGTTCGTATGGCTACTGTGAGCGCGAACGACGCCACCTTGGCGTCGGCGCCGAAGGAGAGGACTAAAGTGGAGACAGATTGCCTCGCGCCTCTTGCCCGCAACAAGACGAGGGTCGGACGGTGCGTCCTTGTCTGGGCGGCCCTCCTCCCCGGAATGGAACTCGCGGCGGAACAGGTGCGAGGGATCCGGGTGGAGGACGCTCGGAGCACGGCGTCTTCCTCTGCAGCCTCGCCACAGCCGACGGTTCGCGGCAGGCCGCCCGTCTCCTTGGACGGGATTCTCGAGCGCCCGGGGGCGGATTTCCCCAACCTCATGTGGCTGCCGGATTCGGACAGGATCGTGTTCACCCTGGGGCGGTACTACGAACCGCAGAAAACGGTCATCCTCTCGACGAGAACGGGCGAGCGCAAGGAGATCGGTGGTTTGACGGTCAACTTCGGTGGAAGCTCGCAGCTCTCGGGAGACGGCGCACGCCTGGCGTACCTCAAGGAGGGATGGCTGTGGATTGTGCCGCTGCGGGGCGAGATGGTGCCCGCACGGATTGCCCGGCTCGATCTGTCACTCGGAAAGGCGTACGACGACTCGAAGATCTTCTGCTGGGGTGACGCGGACCGCGCGGTCTACTACACCCAACGGCCAAAGAGACCTCCGAAGGCCAAGCCCCGGGACGACGAGCCGACGGCGGTTGATTTTGACCCGTACGCGGAGCTTCCGCTTCCTCTGGAGATCTTCCGCCTGGACCTCGGCACGAAGGAGAGCCGCCGATTGGCCCAAGTCGATGCAGACATTCGAGATCTGACCTGGAACCCCCACGCCTCGGAGCTGCACGTCGCCACCGTCCGTCTTTGGGGATACAACGAAAGGCAAGGTTCTTCGCAGATCCTCGCGCTCGACCCGAAGACCGGGAAAACCCGTGAGGTCCTCCGAACCGCCGGGGGGAGCCAGAGCCTGCGCAGTCACTTCTCCCCGGACGGACGGTGGGTCGCAACCACCTACGACTACGAGAACGTCGTCTACGACTTCCGGAACAACGTGGTTCTCATTGATACGACAAGCGGCGCCCAGCGCGCCCTGGCGCCCGAGCTGCATGTCGGCGAGGACCTCGAGTGGTCGCCGGACTCGGGCGCCCTGTACGCTCGCGTGCTCGATGGAGGTTTTAATGGGATACGACAACTCGGGGTGGACGGCTCGGTAAGGATCCTCGAGAGGGGCGAGCGGTACATCGACGCATTCGCCCTGGCGCCGGACGGAACGAAGTACGTCTCGCTCACCCAGGATGGTCAGGGCCGCCGCGAGCTGCGCCTAAGTGATTCGAACGGTAGCAACCCCCGCGTTCTCCTCACCATCGACGATCCGACACGAGAATTCGTGATGGGCGAGTTCCGCGAGATCTCATGGCCGAGCTTCGACGGCATGCGCATCTACGGCTTTGAGATCCGACCAGTGGGCTTTGATCCGAAGAAACGCTACCCGATGCTCGTGGACGTGCACGGCGGCGGGCCGGGCAGCCGTCTCTACCTGAGTGGTGGCGTGATCGGCAGTTCGCTCGAGCGTCAGCTCTGGGCAGGCCGAGGATACGTGGTGTTCGTTCCGGACTACCGGTCGGCGGCGACGGCCTACGGGCCCGGCGTGATCGAGAAGATGCGGGGCCGGAGCTACTCCGTCACGGACACCCGCGACATCATGGCGGGCGTGGACTTCATGGTCGCGCAAGGATACGTTGACCCGGATCGGATCGCTCTGCTCGGTCAGAGCGCCGGAGCACACCGGGTCAACGTTCTCCTCCCGACGACGACGCGCTTCCGGGTCGCGGTTTCCAACGAGGGCTGGGCCAACGGCTGGATCGTGGATTCGACCGGCCCCATGACTGGAAGGTGGGAGCATCCGATCACGGAGTGGTTCTTCCGTACGACACGCGCCGAAAACCCGGAGCCGTGGTTCGCCGAGGATCCGATGACACGATTGCACGAGATCCGCACACCCACGCTGCTGATCTCCGGGACTCCGGAGCTGGGTGCCGTGGACCGGATGACGAACGAGTACATCTTCACGATGCTGCGGCGGAAGGGGATCGATACGAAGCTCGTCCTGTTTCCCGACGAAGGGCATGGAACCACGCGTGTGGCAAACCAGCGTTACCTGATGGGCGCGGTTCTGGAGTGGTTCGAGCGACATCTCGACCTGAAACGGGATGAGGCAGGCCACCTTGTGTTCCAGGGGGATCGCGTCGCCTCGAATGGGAACGCCGCCAAGAGTGCGCCGTCTTCGCCGGCGAGAGCAAACCCGTGATGGATCTTGTGCTCCTTCTCGCGTGTGACAACCGCGACCGTGCCGCGGCGTGTGACTTTCACCGCCCCGGATCCGTGACCGAAGCGATTCCGTGGATCCTCAAGATCCCAAGCCCGATGCAGACCTGCCCGCATCTGGATCTAGCTGTCACTGGATTCATCTCGGAGGAGAAGGCAAAGGGGGAACCCCAATGAGAATTCTCAGGCCAAGTCGTTTCTTTTTCTGCCTCGGCGCCGCGCTCTGTACGTTGCTAGTGTCCGCCCAGGCCTCGGCGCAACAGCGGCCCATGGCGCCAGACGACATCCTGCGGCTGGAGGAGCTTGGTGACGTGGCGTTCTCGCCGGACGGGACGTGGCTCGCCTACGTCGTCAGGCGAGCCAAGGCCGTCACGTACCACAAGTGGGACTTTCTTTGGGGAAACGACCGCGCGGACGTCTGGCTCGTCCCCTCCAGCGGGGGCACGCCGAGAAACCTGACCAACGGCGCCCCCGATGGCTCCGGTTTCTGGTTGCCCGTGTGGTCGCCGGAGGGGAACCGGCTTGCGATGCTCTCGACGCGCGGGGGGAACGTGAGGCTCTGGGTCTGGGAAAAGTCCTCCGGAAGCCTGAAGCCCCTCACCGAGCAGGGAGTGGACACCTGGGATCTCGGCGACAAGGGCGCGATCTGGGTCTCCGACCACGAGCTTTTCTGTCCGGTTCTTCCCAAAGGGGAACGCCCGCTCTCGATGACTATCGAGATGGGAGCGGGTGAAAAGGCGATGCGCGAATGGCCCAAGGCGTGGAAAGGGGACGAGACGACTGTCAGTGTGCTCGAGAGCGGCGTGCCGGTGGACGTCACCAGGCGACCTCAGAGCCAGCTGCTCTGGATCGACGCGGCTACAGGTGCGCAGCAAATCGCGGCAGGGGCGGCGAGCTTCCGTGACCTCCGCCTGTCCCCCGACAAGCGTCATCTCGCTTTTCTCGCGCAGTCGGAACAGATGCTGCCCGATCCCAAGAAGCTACTTCCCCCCCGTGAGGGGAAGCTTTTCGCTGTCTCCCTCGTGAGCGCCTCCGGGGAGGCGAGCGCCACCCGCGTCGAAGGCGTGCGGGAGGTGTTCCAGGGGTCGTTGACCTGGTCGCCCGATGGCAGTCGCTTCGCCGTGGTGGCTTCGCTAACCAAGTTGCCGCAGGCGACGCCGCGCGTTCTCGTCTGCGCGACGTCCGGGGGTTGCGAGGCGGCTTCGGGCGAGGAGATCGATCCGACCCCCGCCGTGCACGACCAACCCAAGATCGTCTGGTCGGCAAAGCAGGATCTGCTCGTACTTGCGAAATCCACGAAGCCGTCCGACAAACCGGAGAAGGAGGGCCGGCCCGACTGGTGGCTGGTCGCTGCCGGTGCGGCACCTCGCAACGTCACGGCCGGTTTGAAATCCGCCCCGATCCCACTGCTTCCGCGTGGGGATGGCTCCTTCCTGGGTGCCGCTGACGGGGACCTCTGGCAGATTGACACGAGCACGGCGCCCCCGCGCAACCTGACGGACAAGTTCGAGCCGAAGATCGCTTCGGTCGTCTGGCCCAAAGAGCCGACGCTCGAGAAGGGAGGTCCCTCGCGGCTCATCGTGGCTGTGCAGAAAGAACAAACGACGGACCTCTATGCGATAGACGTGCCTTCCGGAAACGCCAACCCCTTCGCCAAGCCCATCGCCGATGCCAGCCTCGCATCTTATGACACCGGAAAGGAGACGGCGGTCTTCACGGCCGCGACTCGGGACGGGAGCTTTCTCTGGCTCTCGCGCCGGGGCTCCGAGCCGACTCGGGTTGTCGAGACGAATACCTTCCTGCGCGGTATCGCCGAGGGCAAGACGCGGAAGATCGAGTATCGGGGCCTCGACGGCCAGGACTTGAAGGCCTGGGTCATCCTTCCGATCGGATATCGGGAGGGAACGAAGTACCCGCTCGTGACCTGGGTGTATGCGGGGTCGGTGGCCGGAGAGAAGCCCACCTCGCTCGCAAAACTGAACGACGGAATCTCTCTGAACCTGCAACTCCTGGCCGCCCACGGATACGGCGTCCTTCTGCCCAGCATGCCGCTGAGCGCAGAAGGCGTGACGAGCGATCCCTACATGGAGCTTTCCAAAGGCGTTCTTCCCGCTGTGGACAAGACCGTCGAGCTCGGCATCGCCGATCCCAAGCGGTTGGGCGTGATGGGCCAGAGCTACGGAGGCTTCAGCACGTACGGCCTCGTAACCCAGACCACCCGCTTTCAGGCCGCGGTGGCGCTGGCCGGGTTGTCCGACCTCGCGAGCCTCTACGCGCAGTTCGATGCCCGGCAGCGCTACGACGCGTTCCCTCAAGAGGATCTCTTCTACATGTTCCTGGCTGAGAGCGGTCAGGAGCGCCTCGGCAACCCTCCCTGGAAGGACTTCGGGCGGTACATCCGCAACAGCCCGATCTTCTACGTGGACCGCGTCGAGACTCCTCTGATGATCATTCAGGGGGACATGGATTACGTCGCCATGCAGCAGGGGGAGCAGTTCTTCATGTCCCTCTACCGCCAAAACAAGAGGGCCCAGTTTCTCCGCTATTGGGGGGAAGGCCACGTTCTCGAGGGTCCTGCCAACATCCGCGACATGTGGCAGCGGATCTATTCCTGGTTTGACGAGTTATTGAAACCCAAAGCTGAGGAGTCACCAAGAAAGGAGAATGAACCATAGTGCTTTTAGTACTTTTCGCCTCGTCGAGCGGGTGAACGAGACCTTCGGCGTCCGGGGATGGGTAGGCGAGCCAATCGCATACGTGCGCTACGCAGGGAGTGACACCGGGAGGGGGCGTGAGGGTCCGCGAATCGGGTGAGGTACCGAAGTGGGCTCCTTGACGAATCGGCTGCACGGTTGCATGATGAGCCGGATCATGGATGATCATCGCTGATGAGTGGTGAATCTCAATATCCCATAACGAGCTTTGCGAGGTGCGACGAGGGAAGCACCTCTACGCCCGCTGGAGCACTCGCGCGGGGTAGCCGAGCGGTTTCCGTGCGGACCGCGGCGTGGCGGAGGCAACGACTCGGGAAGAGCCGCAGAAAAGGGAGGAGTCATGCACCGGAAAGCCATTCTGGCCTGCGTTGCTGTCTTCGTGGTCCTCTCAATCGGCATCGCTGGGCACGTCGGCGGCGCGCAAGGCTCGTCGCCCGTCCCGCCCACGGCTAGCCAGCGCCCGGCCCTGTTCAAGGACAGCCGGCAGTCGCTTGCAATTGCTCGTGCGCAGGGGCGCAAGAACGTGGTGTTGCTGGTTGTGGCAAGAGCGGGCGCAGCCGCTGCCGTTGCCGAAAAGGCGGGCCGCCTCGGCGGCGACGTGCGCTATCGAGATGATGAGGTGGGGTACTTGCGGGTGCGGATCTCACCGGATCGTGCCACAGAATTCGCCGAGTTCGATGGGATCGAGGCCGTAACCATGGATTATGACGACAGCTATCCTAACCGGCTCGGCCCTGGTCGGCAGGCCCTTCCCAAGGAGACTCCTGCGGCTGTTCCGCCGTCGACACCGACCGGCCAGAGTCCCACGGAATGGCCCCCGCGCTTGACCGACTATCCGCTTCGGCATCCATACTCACCGATCAAGGACCTGGACGCGGCCGGCTTTCTCGCCAAGCACCCGACCTGGGATGGCCGTGGCGTGACCATCGCGCTGCTTGACGGCAATCTCGATTTCCTGCTGCCGGAGTTCCAGACCGCGTACACCGCCGATGGCAAGACCGTGCCCAAGATCGCGGACTACCTCAACGTCACCGATCCGCGCGACGATGGGGACATCAATCCGCAATGGGTCAACATGCAGGAAACCGTGACATCGAGTGCAGGCAAGGCGAGCTTCAAAGGCAAGACGTTCACGGTTCCCCGTGACGGGACCTACCGTTTCGGCTTCTTCAGCGAGCGTCGGTTCAACATGGAGTCGAACGCTGCGTATATCGACCAGGACATCGACCGGAACGGGAATCCAAAGGGCGACGACGGGTTGTTCGGCGTGCTGTGGGATGAGACAACGAATGACGTATGGGTGGACACGAATCGCGATCTCAGCTTTGCCGATGAGAAGGCGATGACCGACTACATCAAGCGAGAGGATGTCGGAATCTTCGGCAAGGACGATCCGAAAACACCCGTGCGTGATTGCGTCGGCTTCGCGGTGCAGACAGATCCAAAGAACAAGTTCGTCTCCATAAACGTCGGAATCTACCAGCACGCGACCGAAATCATGGGTTCGGTGGTCGGCAACAAGCATCCGAAAGGGCGGCTGCAGGGGGTGGCCCCGGGTGCACGCCTCGTGTCGGTGTTCTACGGCGTAAGCAACGCACATGGGCTCATCGAAGGGCTCATCACCGCGTTCAAGCATCCCCTGGTGGATCTCATCGTCCTTGAGCAGTCGGTGGCGATCGCATCCCTACCATACCTCCTGGCCGACGCGACCCACCCGATCAGCATCGTGGCTCAGCGACTGACTGAACGGTACAAGAAACTAATGTTCGTGCCGGGAGACAACTCGCCTGCCTTCGGGTTTGTCGCTGAAGATGGGCTGGCGCCGGGCGCGGTGAGCGTCGGCGGGTACCAGAACAAGGAAAGCTACCGCGTGAACTGGGGATTCATTCCCGAGAACGACGACAACCTGCACTGGGGCGCGCTTTCCCATGGGCCCAGCGGCGCCGGCGCGCTCAAACCCGACCTGATTGCGCCGAGCGGGCAGATGTCTACGGACCCTGGCTATCGCAAGCCAATGGTGATGCCAAAGGGGCTGTACGAGCTTCCCCCCGGCTACTCGGTGGACGGCGGCACCTCAACGGCGACACCGATGGCCGCGGGAGCCACCTCTCTCGTGGTAAGTGCGGCCAAGCAGACCGGCGTCCCTCACGATGCGGCGCCTCTGAAGGCGGCCATCACCGGCAGCACGCGCTACATCTGCAACCTTGCCGCCCACGAACAGGGGAACGGGCTCATTCAGGTGGGGCCGGCGTTCGAGCTGTTGAAAAAGCTGCAGGCCGTGCAGCCGATCACCATCACGAGCCGTGCACCGGTCAGGACGAAGCTGAGCCATCTCCTGTTGACGCCGGACGAAGGCGTGGGGTTGTACGAGCGTGAAGGCTGGGCCGTTGGCGACAGCGGCGAGCGAACGATCACGCTGACCCGAACGTCCGGCCCTTCCGAGCCGATGACCTTCGGTCTGACCTGGTACGGCAACGATGGCACCTTCAGCAGCCCGACAGCCGTTACCTTGCCGCTCAACACGCCGGTCGCGGTGCCGGTTGCGATCACCGCAAAGAGAGAGGGCGCGCACACCGCGATCCTCTCCGTCGATCATCCGGCGATTCCAGGGCACGCCCATCGCGTGCTCGCGTCGATCGTCGTCCCCTATCGCTTCACGGCCGAAAACGGGTACTCGGTCAAGGCAGAGGTCACGCCTCCACTGCCGGGTGATCTGGGTGTGTTTGTCGAGGTGCGCCCGGGAACGGCTGTGCTCACCTTCTCCACCTCTTCGCCCAACGTGGGCCTCACGGTAGTCAGCCCTGATCGGGATAACCTCTATCCGTGTGGCTTTGATGCTCCAGCCGGCACGCCCTGCTCGGTTTCTCGTCCCCAACCGGGCGTCTGGGAGATCAACATCGCCCCGAAGGTGGGGCGGACCTTTGACCCCGAAGCGCCGGTGCCGCTCAAGGCGACCCCGGTGACCGTCACAGCCACGGTTCTCGGCGTTGACGTGACGGCGGCGCCGACGCCTTCAACCATGTTAAAGGCTGAAGGCTCGCAGCCCCTTTTGCTGACGTTCAAGAACCGACTCGGCAAGGTGACAGCGGCTGCCACATCGGTCGAGCTCGGCAGCGCCATCCGGAGGAGCGCGGCGATCGCGCAGGGCGAGCAGCACCTGTATGAGATCGTGGTGCCCAAGGGCACGACGTCCCTGTTTGCCAAGGTGAACGGCGTGAGCGACGCTCGTGCCGATCTCGACGTGTACTTGCTTGACTGCACGGAGCCGGAGAAGGCACCCGAGGAGAAGGCTGTCGAGCTCGAGAAGGGCAACAAGGCGCCATCGGCGCCGAACCCGACCTGCGGAACGGTCGCAAAGGCTGCAGATGTGGGGCCTGATGGCGAAGTGGACGTCGCCAACCCAAAGCCTGGGCGGTGGGTGGTCGTGGTCGATGGGTATTCGGTGCCGGGCGGACCCGTCAGCTATCAGTACCTGGATCTTTTCACGCATCCGAGTTTTGGCGCGGTCGCCGTTGCCGATGTTCCCGAGGAGCGAGCTCCATCGATCACCTGGGCGGCGAAGGCGAATGCCTGGGCGGTGAGCCTTCCGGATCCGCCGCGGCAACTCGCCGCTCATTTGACTGCCACAAGCAAGGAGCCCACGAAGGGTGGAGGGCGATTTGGCCAAGGTGAGAAGGTGCTAATCCCGTTAGGTTCGGTTGACCTGTGGTTCGGTGCTCAAGCGGCAGCGGCAACCGGAGGCCATTAGCGCGGTGTCCGCCCTGCGTCAGTAACGGCGAAACACAAACTTGAATCTGTTTGACCGAGAAGCAAGGAGGGAGCGGAAAAATGACTCGGAAGATCATAGGTGGGCTGATTCTCCTTTGCATCGGCTCGCTCGCACTCGCGAGCGGGGCCGAGGCACCCGGGCCGCGCGTCGTTGTCGGGCCCAACATGCTCGTCTCCCGCGACGGCGACTTCCCGCACGTCGAGCTGATCGTCGCGGCCAACCCGAAAAACGTGAAGAATCTGCTGGGCGGTGCCATCACGTACACCCGGCCGAGCGGAGGCACGGCGTGTCGTACCTACGCCACCAACGACGGGGGTACAACCTGGTGGCCGTCCGAGTTCGCCGAGCAGGTGCAGTGGGGGGGCGCTGATCCATACGTTGCGTTCACGCCGCAGGGCACGGGCATCTTCTCGGTGTTGACATTTCAGAAGGACGAGAAGGATCGCGATCGGGCATTCCTCCACGTGTGGCGCTCCGAGGACGGCGGGAGGAGTTGGGGCAAGACGATGAACCTCGGCTGCTCCTACGACCACGAGCAGATTACCGTCGATCATACGACCGGCAGTTACGCTGGGCGAATCTACATTGCAGCGCTGTATGGCTATCCGGTTTACACTGTCGGCGTTTTTCGGTCTGAGGACGACGGTCGGAGCTGGACCGGGCCGGTCGAGGCAGCCAACGGCGGCGGCACGATCGGCATCAACGACATCCAGCCAATGGTCCTCTCCGACGGGACGCTGGTGGTCCCATATGCGGATTTCGACTTCCTGCCCGGCAAGGCCAAGATGTCCGGCAAGGCCTCGAGCACCGCCTGGCTGGTCCTCTCCGAGGACGGCGGCGTGTCGTTCGGGAAGCCTCGCAAGATCCAGACGATGCAGTACAACCTGGATGACAAGAAGGGGAGGAATCTCTCGGTGTTCCCGGCCTTCGCCGTGGATAACCAGTCAAAGGAGTACCGCGACCGTATTTACGTGGCGTGGACCGACTTTCGGTACGGTCCAATCCGGCTTCTCTTCTCCCACTCCGAGGACCGGGGCCTGCACTGGTCCGAGCCAATGCTGTTGGACCCTGGCACTCCTAAGGACGCGATGCAGGGGCAGCCGGTCGTGGCGGTGAACAAGGACGGCATCGTCGGCGTGACGTGGTACGACACACGCGACTCGAAGGACGGCTCGCAGTTCCACGAGTGCTTCACGGCCTCGCTTGATGGTGGAAAGTCGTTCCTTCCGCCCACACGTGTCTCCTCCGCGCCTTCGACCCCACTTGGGCCGGGCAACATGAACATGGGTGCCATGATCTTCCGGCACAAGGAAACCACTGCCCTTTCGCTGGTCTCTGCCGGGAGCCGGTGGCCTGGGGGGGGCGACTACATGGGGCTGGCACCGGACAAGGAAGGGGTTTTTCACCCGTTCTGGGCGGACGCGCGGACGGGGACGTTCCAGATTTACACGGCGTCCGTTTCCGTCGTGGTCCCGCCCAAGGAGAAGCCCGCAGGGACAGGGGCCACCCCCGCTGCACCGGCCGACGCTCCACAGACGCCTCCGGCCCCGGCTCGGACCAAGGTGGTCCTGGACACGCGCCTCGAGTTCGTCTTCGACCCGACGCGCTACGACGGGGCCACGAAGGAGTCGGAGATTCCGGTTCGGCTGCGAAACATCTCGAAGCAGCCGATCTATCCGCCGATCACACTGGAAATCCTGGGGTTCGACCTCAACGATCCAGAAATTCCCAAGTACCCCTATCCCCCAATGTGGGTGGTCAACGCGGCCAACGGCAAGAACGGCGAAGGCGCAATCTTCGACTTCTCAGGGGCCCTCGGGAACCTCGAGTCCCTCGAGCCCGGTGCGCTGACCGGGCCGGTCGTCCTGAAGTTCCGCTTCGAAGACCCCACGCTACCCCAGCCGATCCGGCTTAAGGTCGAGGGGATGGTCGAGGAGGGCAAGTGAGGGGTTCTTTGGAGGGAGGGTTTCAAAGATCGGACGTTCGTCGCCTGTGCTTCTCGTGACTCCTGCCTCGGTGGCCCCGTCCCCCGCCGCCGCGGAGGAGGCAACGAACGCGGCCCCGAGATCACCCGCTTCACCGCGAAGGGAGTTTGGAACACCAGGCTCGGTGGAGGGACTATGAGGTTGCTTAGCGTCTTCCTCTCGATAGTGGTCGTGGCTCCTGCATTCGCGCAACAGCCGGGTGTACCGGCCAGCGAGAGTGCCGGGGCCATTGGTACGCAGGGGCCGGTGAGCGTCTCCGGTCACGGAGCCGAGGCCACTCGTTTGGCGTCAGGAAAGTGGACGGGGAGTATCACGCTACCGGGTGAGCAGAGCAGCTCTCCTCTACACTGCGAGGTGGTCTCCGGGGCGCACCCAACCACCATCGAGATCGTGTGGATGGATGGTAGGCGCTTGCCGGCATCGTCTGTCCGCTCAGAAAACGGCGTGCTGCGTTTCTGCTTCACGCCTGGCCCTCAGGTGGAGTGTGCACTGCAGCGGCAGCCGGGCGGCAGTTTTGCTGGCGAATGCAAGGATCCAGCCGGTGGGGCGGCGGAGTTCGTCATGACGCCCCCTGGCGTTCAGGCGACGGCGACACGGCCCAGCGCCCACGAGAAGCCACCGGTTGCCCCCGTCGCCTCCGCGGCCGCGTGGGCGCCGGCCTCGCAGAGGGAGGGCGGCCGTGCCCCCGCGAACGCGGGCGCGGCTGTCGAGCGGCCTGCGGGACCCTCAGATGCCTGTGCCGATTCACGGTTCAAGTGCCGGTTTCTCTCCGCAGAGACGGACGACTGGGAACCATCCCTGGCCTTGGGGGGAGACGGTTCCGTGCACATCGTTGCAACGCGAATGGGCGCCGCCATTGCTGTTCCGGGTCCGGGGCATTTTGCACGGAACGCTGGCGTTGTCTGGTCCTCGCTGGACGGAGGAGAGACGTTTCACCCGGCCGTTCAGCCCGCACCGGACCAGTTCGATTTTGACGGAGGGGACCCTCGGATTAAGTCCGATACGCAGGGGAACGTGTACGCGAGCTGGATCTCCGGCAACGTTGACCCGACGACCGGGCGGCCAAGGATGGACGTCGGTGGCCTCATCCTGGCGGTCTCCCGGGACCACGGTGAGACGTATCAGACGAAGGTGGTAGCAACCCTCGAATCCGGCGTGGGCGATAAGCCGGAGCTCGCCGTGTCGCCAAACGGGCGGGACATCTACATCGCATTCATGGGCAGGATGACGCTCGACGTCATCGCCTCGCACGATGGCGGCGATACCTGGGAGCGGCACCCCCTCGACTCCAGGAAGATGATGTATTGGCCGACCTCCATCGCCCTTGCTCCCAACGGAGACCTCTACGTCACGGATCCCTGGTTCCAAGGCGAAAGAACCGATCCGGTCGTCCCCGTTGCTCTGCGCATCTGGCGCTCGAAGGACGGGGGGGTGACGTGGAAAGACCACGTCTTCAGCACCTCACCCATAACGACGGACAGAGGTTGGTGCGTTCACGGTTCTCCATGCCCCGTTGGTCTTCCTTATGCCGGCGTGGCGGTGGACGCGCGCAACCGCGTATATGTTGCCTACAACGAGGGCAAGCTGAAACAGCCAAAAGACGTCAGGTTCATCCGGAGCGAAGACGGCGGGGTTACGTGGTCCCAGCCCGAGGTGATTTCGGCTTCCCCGCGTCCTGCTTCAGCGGACATGGCCGCCTCCTATTTCGTCCACGTCGCGGCGGCGGGAGACGGGCTCGTGTATGTGCTCTGGGTGGACGATCGCGCTGGTCCGCTGAACGTTTGGACCAAGCGCTCGACCGACGGGGGGAAGACCTGGTCTGCTGACGTCCGGCTTTCCCCCCGGGACGGAATCAAAGGGTTTTATGGCGACTACGGTGGAGTCGCGATCGATTCCCGAGGTGCTCTCCACGTGGTTTTTGGAGAGGGGATCAGGCGCATGCCCGGTGCGTCCGAAGCCAAGGACGCCACCGAGACAAGAGGGCCAGCCGGTGGGGTTTGGTACGTGAGGTGGGACGGACGGTGACACGGAGCGTGCCCAGTCCAAAGCTCGGTTCTCGGCGGGGTAGGAGTGTTGCGAAGGCTGACCTGACAATGACCTTATCTGCGGCAGCTCGAAACTCATGGGCTACGTTGCGCGAGGCAGGGAGAGATGAGCCTCCCCGGGCCCGCCCACATCGAGCAAGACTGTTCAGGAGGCAAGCATGAAGTCGTGCCGGGCCGTCGCACTAATGCTCTCTGCGGCCCTCGTAGCCGGGGCGGCGTCGCAGGTTGTGGCGCTCGATGGCGTCGTGCTGTCCCCCGAAGGCGACCCATACCCGGGGGCCCGGGTCCAGATACTCGGGCGCCCCGGAGTGGCGGTCACCGGGGCCGACGGTCGCTTCCACTTTGAACGCGATCCCGCGCCTCCGTTCGACGTGCTGATCTCCCGCCCCGACGGGGTCGCCCTGCGGCCGATCCACGTGGCTGCACTCCCGACCGGCCTCCTTGAGTTGCGGATCGCGCCCGTCCTCGCCGAGGAGGTGACGGTAATCAGCGGGAGCGCACCGGACATCGAGCTCCCGCCGGCGGCCGCCTTTACCTTGAGCGGGCGCGCCGACCTCGACCAGCGCGCGCCCGCTCAGCTTTACGAGGTACTTGAAAACATCCCCGGTACCGGGCGGGTCGGCGACGGGCTTGCCGCTGTTCCCTCGCTGCGCGGCCTCGCTCAGGGACGCACACTGGTGCTGCTCGATGAGGGCCGAGTGAGCGCCGAGCGCCGGGCCGGCCCCTCAGCGACATTCCTCGACCCGGCGACGGTCGACGAGGTCGAAGTGGTGCGCGGGCCGGGCTCAGTCGCCTACGGCTCCGATGCCTTGGGCGGGATCATTCGCATCCGCACCCGCATCCCGGGCCCGGGTGAACCGTTGCGCGTCCGCTATCACCTGGCCGCCGCCGACGTCACGGGCGAGCTCTCTGGGGGCGTTGAGATCTCGGCGACCGCATTCGGGGGCGGCCTGATCGCCGGCGCCTCGAGTCGGCGCTTCGACGACTACGAGAGCCCGGGCGGCGTGGTGCCGTTGTCGGGTGGCGAAAGCCGCAGCGCCCGCATCGGCTATCAGCACGAGCTGGCTGGCGGGGCGTTACGCGTCCTCTGGCGTACGGATGTCGGACGGGACGTTGGCAAGCCAGCCATCGACTCCGGGGTCACCCGGACGCTCTATCCAGAAGAGGCCTCACACCGGTTGAGCATCCAGTACGACCGAGGGGCGACCGCCGGGTTCTCCCGGTTATCGCTTGCCGCCACGTGGAACCGCTACGGGCTGCTCACCGACAAGGATGTCGTCCCCACGGCGACCAAACCTCGGCAGATCACCCGCGCCGACGTCGAGGCTGACGACTGGGGTCTGCGTGTAGAGGCCGAACGGGCGCTTGGCTCAACGCGGATTATCGTGGGCTTCGACGGCAATGGTCGTTTCGGTCTCTCCGCCGTCAACGACACGGTCAGCTACGCCCTTGGAAGCCCATGCTGCGAGACCGGGCGCACCCGCGAGGTTTCGATCGCCGACGCCCGCCGCGATGACCTCGGCGTGTTCGCCGGCGTGTACACGGGCCTCGCGCGGGTGTCGCTGTCCG
The DNA here is from genome assembly GCA_001766905.1 of Acidobacteria bacterium RBG_13_68_16. Classification (GTDB taxonomy): domain Bacteria; phylum Acidobacteriota; class Thermoanaerobaculia; order Thermoanaerobaculales; family Thermoanaerobaculaceae; genus RBG-13-68-16. Next base: position 47,724 of record MEKI01000075.1, on the reverse strand, counting down.
CCGGCGTTCGGGCAGACCGTGTCGCGAGCGAAACCTCTGGTGGCTACTTCGGGAGGCGCGATGCGTCGAACTCCGCGCTGTCTGGTTTCATTGCCGCGGCGGTGCCGCTCGGCGGTGGCCTCGAGGCCTCGCTCCAATTCGCGCGCGGTTTTCGTGAGCCGGTGCTCTCCGACCGCTACTACCGCGGTGTCACCGGTCGTGGCTTCATCACGGGCAACCCCGACCTTGAATCGGAGACCAGCCGCCAGCTCGACGCGGCCCTTCGCTTCTCCCGCGGCCGGGCTCAACTCGCACTCTACGGTTACCTCTACCGGATCGAGAACCTGATCGAGCGGTACCGGTCCGGCGACAACTACTTCTTTCGCAACCGCGGCGAGGCGGAGGTGTCGGGCGCCGAACTCGAGGCCGGCATCGACCTCGGCGCGGGACTCGCGCTCCAGAGCGGGCTGCAACTCGCGCGCGGTGAGGTACGCGACGACGGGACGCCTAGCGACGATGTTCCGCCGCGCGGCGGGTTCCTGCTCCTCCGGCAGGAGCTCAGGCCGCACTGGGATTGGCTGGTACGCGTCGCGGCCTATCACCGCGACGAGCGAGCCGGTCCGAACGAACGTATCGTCCCGGGCTATACGGTGATCGACGCAGGTGTCGGCTACCGTGTGAGCCCGGCGGTCGAGTTCCGGCTTCTGGGTCGTAACCTCCTCGACCGCGAGTACCCGTCGAGCCCCGACGCGAAGTCAGTCGCGGCTCCAGCGCGCACGCTGCAGTTAAGCGTACGGGGCGTGATCTAAGCTGGCCGTCGGCGGGTGTAGGCGTCGGGGCGTCGCTCGTCGCTGTGAGGCGGTCGCCGCGGCCGCGCCAGGGCTCCGCCTGCGACGCGGCGGGCCCCGCACCCCCTCGTCGGCGCCGCTGCGGCGGTGATCGGGGGCCCTTCCCGGCTGGCACCGGGCTCGTCGTGGCCGCGGGCCGCTCTGGTAGTGGCCTCGCCTCGCCTTGGCCGACGGAGGGTGTATCGGGGCTCTTGACACCCCAAATGGGGGTTGCCTAGACTGATCATCCTTGATGAGTCGTAGTGAGGGTGTCCCGACCAGTTGAGACCGAGCAGGTACAACCCGGCTTCGGCACGGGTCGCCGCGCCGGAACCGATCGCATCGTCGAAGAACTACCGTGAGGAGGCGTTCATGGTGCGACTCTCGAGGATCAGGTCTCTTGGCTCGGTGGTGCTCCTTGTCGCAGGGGCGTTGCCGCTTGCCGCGGCCGACGCGCCCAGGGCTGTCGTCGGTCCAAACATGCTGGTCTCCCGCGACGGGGACTTCCCGCACATCGAGCTGATCGTCGCGGCCAACCCGAAGAACGTGAAGAACCTGCTGGGTGGCGCGATCACCTACACTCGCCCCAACGGCGGTTTTGCTTGCCGTGCCTACGCCACACTGGATGGGGGCGCGACCTGGCACGCCTCGGAGTTCGCCGAGCAGGTCGAGTGGGGAGGGGGCGATCCGTACGTTGCCTTCACACCCCAGGGCACGGCGCTCTTCTGTGCTCTCACGATGGCAAAGGACGAGAACTCTCGGCAACGAGCATTCATGCACGTATGGCGCTCGGAGGACGGGGGTCGGACCTGGCAGCAGAAGCCCGCCGACCTGGGGTGTTCCTACGACTTTGAGAAGATGGCGGTGGACCAGACCACCGGACAGTTCGCGGGGCGCGCCTACATCGCCGCGCTCCACGGCTATCCCATCTATCGTGTCGGCCTCTTCCGCTCCGCGGACGATGGCCGGAGCTGGACCGGGCCGGTGGAGGTGACAAACGGGGGTGGCACGATCGGCGTCGGCGCGGTCGCCGTGCTGATCCTCTCCGACGGAACGGTCGTGATACCGATCGTGAAATACGAGTTCCTTCCAGACAAAGTGAAGCGAACGGGGATGATCACTCGGCCCATGTCACTCATGTTTTCCTCAGACGGAGGCGTCACATTCACGCCTCCGCGCGAGGCACCCGCCGCCGTGATAAACATGGACGACCCGAGCTCGCGTGACACTGCCGGAATCGAGGCTTTTGCCGCGGACGTGGGTTCGAAGGACTACCGCGATCGCATCTACATGGCGTGGTCGGACTCCCGCCGCGGCCGTCCGCGTATCCTCTTCTCCCGCTCGGAGGACCGGGGGCTGCACTGGTCGGAGCCGGTCCTAGTCGACGGAGGCGTGCCGAAGGAGACGATTCAATTCCAGACGGTCGTCGCCGTCAACAAGGACGGGGTGATCGGTGTGACCTGGTACGACACCCGGGGCTCGAAAGACGGGTCGCAGTTCGACGAGTACTTCGCTGCGTCCGTAGACGGCGGGAGATCCTTTCTTCCGTCGGTGCGCGTCTCCTCCGCGTCGTCGGCCTTTCGTGGCCCCGGAAACATGAGGATGGACCCGTTCGTTTTCGACCACAAGGAGGAGATCCACCTCTCCCTGATCTCCGCGGTGAGCCGTTGGCCGAGCGGTGGCGACTACCTGGGTCTGACGGCGGATAGGGACGGCGTCTTTCACCCCTTGTGGGCGGACGCGAGGAGCGGGACCTTCCAGGCCTACACGGCAGAGGTCTCGGTCGAGCTGCCGGCCGGCGAGAAGCCTGCCACGGGAGGAGTCACCACTGTCCCACCCGAACCCCCCAAGGCCGCGCCGCGGACGAACAGATCGTTGCGCGGGAGGGTGGAGTTCGTCTTCGATCCCACGAACTACGACGGGGCGGCCCGAGAGTCGGAGATTCCTGTGCGGCTCCGGAACGTTTCGAGCGAACCGATTTACCCGCCACTCACTCTCGAGATCACCGGCTTCGGGATGAACGATCCCGAGTTGCCGAAGGACGAAAGCCCGGCGCCGACCGTCGTCAACGCCGCCAACGGGAAAACCGGCGTGGGCGCCGTCTTCGACTTCGCGGGCGCGCTCGGCAGCCAGGCGGTCCTCAAGCCCGGGGCACTAACCAGTCCCGTCGTCATGCGCCTGAAGTTCGAGGACCCAGCGAAGATTCCGCCGATCCGGCTGAAGGTCGAGGGATCGGTGGAGGAAAGCAAGTAAGGCTTTGCCTGAAAGGAGGCTCAGATGTTCGGACAATCTCTTCTCACGTGGCGTTCGGGTGTCGGTGCGACCAGACGACTTCTCGTCGGCGTGTTTGCCATGGCTTGCGGGGCAGCCGCTGCCGGGGCCGAGACTTCCAGTGCCCGGATCGAGGTGGGGCCCAACATCCTGGTGAGCCGTGACGGCGACATCGCGCATTGCGAAACCATGATCGCCGCGAATCCGACCGACCCGAAGAACCTCTTGGGCGGATCGATCGTGATGATCCGCCCCGACGGAGGCGCGGCCAACAAGGCCTACGTGTCGTTCGATGGCGGCTCGACCTGGACCGACGTCACCTTTCCCGAGGAGATGGAGCACGGGGGCGGGGACCCCCAGGTGGGGTTCGGCATCACGGGCACCGCCTATTTCGTCGGCCTCTCAAAGGGGATGAACTTCTACCGCTCCGAGGACGGAGGCAAGACTTGGAGCAAGGCGGTCAACCTCGGCCGGAGCCACGACCACGAAATGCTCATCACCGATCACACCTATGGCCCGTACGCCGGCCGCGTGTACCTGACCGAC
>MEKI01000075.1:16450-44095 GCA_001766905.1 Acidobacteria bacterium RBG_13_68_16 | reverse complement strand
GACGTGCCGGGGTCGAAGGAGATCGAGGACCTTCAGATGCGGCGAAGGGTCGTTCTGTTCCGGTCCTCCGACGACGGGCGCTCGTTCATCGGCCCGGTCGAGGTGGCGCGCGGTAACAACACCGGACTGGCGGCTGAGAACCTTCTCGTGCTCTCCGACGGGACGCTCTTTATCCCGATGCTGGAGTACCCCAACTACGCCATTGACAAGGAGGCATCCACGTGGAAGGCCGTCTTCTCGCTCTCCACGGACGGAGGCGTCACGTTTTCCTCGCCCCGGCGAATCGCCGAGATCCCGTTCGGGGGAGTAAAGGTGATGCGCCGAATCCAGGGGAGCGGCCGGGTCGATCAGGTGGCGGGCACGGTGTTTGCCGTCGATCCAGGAGGGAAGTTCCGGGACCGGATCTACGCCGCCTGGACGGACCTCGAGAACGATCGGTACCGGCTCGTCCTCAGCTGGTCTGGCGACCGCGGGGCGACGTGGAGCACGCCAAAACCCCTGGATCCCGGGGCGCCTGCCTACGCCTCGCAGTTCCAGCCGATGATCGCCGTCAACCCCGAGGGCGTCCTGGGCGTCTACTGGTACGACACCGAGGGCTTTCCGAGCCGCGACCGGTTCGACATCTCCTTCACGGCATCGGTCGACGGCGGAGAAACCTTCCTTCCCAAGACGCGCGTCTCCAGCGCAACCTCGAATCCGTTCGGGTCCGGCAACCTCAGACCAGGCCCGTTCGTCCGGACAGACCGGGGCCTGGTGACCGCGAGCTTCGTCTCGGGCATGTCCCGCTGGCCCAACGGTGGGGACTACATCGGGATGACGGCCGGCACGGACGGGATCTTCCATCCGTTCTGGACCGACGGCCGCACCGGCACCTACCAGCTCTACACGGCCGCGATTCGCGTCCGAACCGACAGCCAGCCCGCAACGCCCGCCCCCGAGAAGACCGCGGCCTCGCTCTCGGACAAGGTGACGCTCGTGTTCGATCCCATCCAGTACGATCGGCAGACTCAGGAGGTGTTGCTCCCGGTCCGCCTGAAGAACGTCTCGAAGGAAGCGCTCTACCCGCCGTTCAAGGTCGAGATCAAGGAGCTGGCGCATCCATACAGTGTCAAGTCACACGAGGAGGTGGACGTCCCCAGTATCCTCAACGCCGCCAACGGTAAGACCGGCGTCGGCGCGACGTTCGATTACTCGAAGGCGCTGCACGACCTCGAGTCGCTCGAGCCAGAGGCGGTCACGGACGCGATTCTCTGGCGTTTCAAGGCGGCCTCGGCGGTGAAAACGAGCTTCCACGTCGGCGCCGAAGTCACCGGTTTCGTCGCGAAGAAGGGAGCCAAGTAAGAGGCGCGCGCACGAGACCCTCGATGCGCCAAGGTCTCAAGGGCCGCGTGCCTGCGGGAAGGAGGATCCGCATGATCCGATACCGTACTCTCGTGCTGCTCATGGCGCTCGCTGTCGCGGTGCCTTGGCCAGCTACCGCCCAGGAAGTCGCCGCTGCGCCGCGAATCGTCGTCGGGCCCAACATCCTCGTTTCACGTGATGGAAACGTTCCCCACGTCGAGCTGATGGTCGCTGCGAGCCCCAGGACGGCGAAGCACCTCCTCGGCGGCGCGATGACGTTTACGCGTCCGACCGGGGGCATCGCCTGCCGCACCTACTCCTCGACCGACGGGGGCGTGAGCTGGAAAACCACAGAGTTCTCCGAGCAAGTGGAGTTCGGGGGAGGCGACCCCCAGGTCGCCTACACGGCGCAGGGCACGGCGCTCTTCGTCGCCCTGACGCTGAACAAGAACGAGAAGGGGAAGGGTTGCGCGAGCATGCACATTTGGCGCTCCGAGAACGGCGGAAGGACGTGGCTTTCGCCCTCGGAGATCCCATGTGATCCCTCCTCGTGGGACCACGAGCAGATCGTCGTTGACATGACCAAGGGGAAGTACGCTGGGAGGATCTACATCGGCGCCCTCTACGGTCCCTATCCCGAGTACATCGTAGGCGTCTTCCGCTCGGACGACGACGGCCGCACGTGGACCGGCCCCGTCGAGGTCGCCAACGGCGGCGGCACGATCGGGATCAACGACATCACGCCGATGGTCTTCTCCGACGGAACGCTGGTGTTTCCTTACGCCGACTTCGAGTTCCTCCCCGAGAAGCGGAAGATGAAGGGCCGGATCGAGTCGAGCACGTCATGGGTCGCCCTGTCCACCGATGGGGGAGTCACGTTTTCGGCGCCGCGGAAAGTTCAGACGCAAGTGATCGACTTTGACCACCCCAAGGAGATGTCCGGGTTTCCGAAGTTTGCAGCGGACAGTCAGTCGAAGGACTTCAAGGACCGGATCTACACCGCCTGGGAGGACTCCCGCCTCGGCAACGGGCGGATCCTCTTCTCGCGCTCGACCGACCGTGGCAAGAGCTGGTCACCACCCATGCCAGTGGACAACGGCTGTCCTGAGGCGGCGCACCAGTGGCAGCCCGCGGTTGCCGTCAACAAGGACGGGCTCGTGGCGGTGACATGGTTTGATACGCGGCAGTCCGTGGACGGCAGCGAGTACGATCAGTACTTCGCGGTTTCCCTGGACGGGGGGCAGACGTTTCTCCCATCCGTGCGGATTTCCTCGGCCTCGTCGAACCCGAAAGGGCCCGGCAACCGTCTGATGACGCCGAGCTTTATGGTTCACAAGGGCCTCTTCGTGCTGTCCATGTTGTCCGCGGCGGGTTGGAGTGCGGGTGGCCATTACATGGGCCTCGCCGCCGACAAGGACGGCGACTTCCACCCGTTCTGGGTGGACGCGCGAAGCGGCACGTCCGTGATCTACTCGGCGCGGGTCAAGGTCGAGGTGCCCGCGAAGAAGGAGGAGGGGACGAAGCGGGAAAGCGGCGCGCCGCCGTCGCCGCCAAAGACCACGGCACCACCAACACGGACGGAAACCGCTTTGACCGAAAAGGTAGAGCTGATCTTCGACCCGACGTCTTTCGATGGCGGTGGGAACGAGGTGATGGTTCCAGTGCGACTCAAGAACATCTCGACCGAAACCATCTACCCCCCAATCCGGCTTGAGTTCGTCGGCTTCGGCTACGGCGAGAAGGAAAGTAAGGACGAGGAAGAGTTCTGGGCAAAGAAGAAGGTTACCGTGGTGAACGCGGCGAACGGAAAGCCGGGCGAAGGCGCGGTCTTTGAGTTCGACCGGGCGCTAGCCGGCACCGAGGGGCTCGAACCCGGCACACAGACGAACCCCGTCGTCCTGCGCTTCAAGCTCGAGGACCCGTTCATCGCGCCTTCAATGCGATGGAAGGCAACCGGCTACGTTTCGAGTGCGCCATGAGGGTCGGCGTCGCAGGGACGGAGAAGACCCTCACGGCGCGGGGCCACATCCCCGTCGCACGGGGGAAGGAAAGGAGATGACGATGCTCACCGCGCTTTTGTGGAAGAGAACGGTACTTGGCCTGCTAGGAATCAGCCTTGCGGGTGTCGTCGCGGCACAACATGGGACAGGCTCAACGGCTCTCCCCCTCGACCTCGCCTTTTCGGCTAAGACCGTGCGGCTCTGGGACCGCCCCGCCGTGAGTCGAGACGGGAGCGTTCTCACCTACGACGTCTATTCGCCCCCCGTACGAAGCCCCGACAGCCAATTGGCCGAGGGGGTCCGTTTCCTTCCGGGCGGGACACCGCCTGAGATGGTGGGGCTGCGTGTCTTCGTGGTCTCCACCCGTGGCGGGCAAGCACGCGAAATGTGTCCGGAGAAAGCGAACTGCTGGAGAACCTCGCCCTCACTGGACGGGCGTCGGGTCGCGTTCTTCTCGGATGCCGGGGGGGCTCCCCAACTTTGGGTTTACGACGTCGCGAAAGGTCAGTCGCGGCGTGTCTCCGAAGCTCCGATCAAGGTAAAGCACTGGCCGGGGGACGAGGCCCAGTGGAGTGCGGACGGCCGCGAGCTCTTCGTCCCACTAAGACCGCCGGAGCAGGCGTCCCCTGGAGCGCCACTGACCCCTGCGGCGGCCCTCGCCGCAGCCGGTGCGGCCTCGGAGGCACCCCTCGAGAAGCCGGCGGTCACCGTCTATTCGACCGGCTTGGAGGCCGCGGCGGCGCCCGGCGGAGGCACCTCGACGCCGGAGTACCTGATGGCCCACTTCATTCGCGAGAACAACGCGACGCTCGCGGCGATCGACGTGGCCACGGGAAAGGTAAGGGTCGTCGTGCCGGCTGACGCAGACCCGCGGCCGAGCTGCCTGCGGCTCTCTCCGGACGGGAAGTGGGTCTCGTATCTTTCTGTGTTCAAGACGAAAGGGGAGGCCGCCTCTGGTGCGTACTACGACCTCGCAGTCGCCCTCGCCTCGGGCGGCAAGCCCGTCCTAATCGCCGCGGACCTCCAGGTTTCGGAACGCTCCTACTTTGAGGACACCTACCGCTGGCTGCCGGGATCCCGGCAGATCGTCTTCCTCAAGGACAGGAAGCTCTGGATCGCCGACGCGGCGGCGCCTGGCACGGCTCCACGGCAGATCGGCGCCTCGCTCGGCAACCTCGAGGAGACGCCTCTCGCCGTGACGGCGGACGGCAAGGGTGTCCTCGTCGGGCAGGAGGCGGAAGGGGAGAAGACCTATTACCACGTGCCGCCGAAGGCCTTGGTGATCGTACCGCTGGACGGCTCGGCGCCGACAACGTTTTCCTCTGTCGGAGCGCCGGTCATGACCGACCGGGACACGTTGTGGCAGCCCGAACCCAGCCGATTCGCGATTGTGGTGAACGACGAGACAACGGGCGACCGCTCGATCGTTAGCGTGGACGTACGCAGCGGTGCGACGGCGACGTTATGGAAGGGGCGCGGCCGGTTCGACCCCGTGGGAGCGGCCGAAGGCGGCGGAATAGTCGCCCGATTCGAGTCGCTCGACACACCTCCCGATTTCTACCGGCTCGATTCTAAGTTCGCGTCGAAACAGCGGTTGACCCACGCCGAACCGCGGCTGGAGAGCGTGAAGGTGGGCCCGATGGAGATCTTCGCCTCCGAGGTCCCCGGTTTTGACGGTCGGTTGCTGCCGGTCCAGACGGCTGTCTTCATGCCTCCGGGCACGAAACCGGGCGCACGTCTGCCGGCGATTGTGTATTTCTATTCCGGATCGAAGATGTCCACCGTTGCGCAGGAATACGGCGGCGGGGCGCCCAACTCGATCCCCGTTCAAGTTTTTGCCACGCGAGGCTACGCGGTGCTGCTGGTGGACGTTCCGCTCGGTCCGGAGGGCAAGGGAGGCAACCCGATCCAGGAGATGGGTGACGCGATCCTGGCGCAGGTATATCGCGCAGCGGAGCGCGGATTCGTGGACAGTTCCCGAGTAGCCATCATGGGTCAGTCGTACGGTGGCTACAGCACCGCCGCGATGATCACGCAGACAAACCTTTTTAGGGCTGCGATAGCGTTGGACGGCCTATACGACCTCGCGGGGGGGTTCGCTCACATGGGGGCGGGTGGCAGCACATCGAGCTTCATGTGGTCCGAGACGGGTCAAGGGCGCATGGGGACGCATCCCTGGGCCGACTTGCGGCGATACCTGGCTAACTCGCCGTACTACCAGGCCGACAAGATCCACACGCCGTTTCTCCTCGTGCACGGCAAGAAAGACGATACGTGTCCCGTCGGGGGAGCCGAGAAGATGTTCAACGCCCTAAAGAGACTTGGCAGGACGGCACAGATCGCGGTCTACGACGGCGAGGGGCACGTGCCGGGCACGTGGTCGCTCGTGAACGCCGTGGACGCCACGCAGCGCATGGTCGACTGGCTGGAAAAGTACATGTCGCCGCCCACCGGAGGTACAGCGGCAAAGCCCTGAAATCGAAACGGGGTGGAATTCGGAGGTGGGGCAGGGCGACCGCCTCATCCGCGGCGGTCGCGGGAGGGTCGAATGATGGGCACGGAAAGCCCCGGTGCTGCCAGAACCGTCGTCTACCCCTTTGTATGGGTGTTGCTGACCTGGGCCGCAGTCGGTGGGGCCCAACCCCCCGGTCAGCTCACGATCACGGTGGGCCCGACCGTGCAGGTGAGTCGAACCAACCCCGAACGACCACACGAAGAGGTCATCCTCGCGGCCCATCCTAAAGACCCGCGGCGGCTCATCGGGTGTTCCATGGTTGACATGAACCGGTACGGCGAAAGGCTCCTGCACTCGATCGCGTACACCTCTGACGATGGCGGGGCGCACTGGCAGACCGCGGTGGAGTCAACCGAGTTCAACGGTGACCCGATGTGCGGCTACGGGCCGGATGGGCGCGCGTACTTCCTCTCCATCGGTACCGACGACAAGAGCTGGGCGCAGGTGGTGTGGTGGATGGAGCTGTTCCGGTCGGACGATGGCGGACGAACGTGGGGAAATGGTGTTAGGGGAGCGCTAGGCGACCGCCCCTACTTGGCGTTCGACGGAACGGGGGGGCCGCATCATGGGACCGGGTACGTGCTGTACGCGATTCGGACCACCGCGCTCGACAAGGAAGGGAAGATCTCGACTCCGCGCGACGGCACAGTCCCGACGCTGGAGGTCATTCGCTCCAGCGATGGATTCACGAGTTGGAGCAAGGCTGCCGTCGGGGTCACCCTCGGATCATCGTACTTTCCAACCGGCTCGGGTGCAGTCGTGCTGTCCGATGGATCGCTCGCCGCCCTGTGGGTCAAGCGATTTCTTACTGCGGACGGGTCTGGTGGTGTGTCAGGGCAAGAGGGCCGCCAGGAGTTACACGTGACGCTCGCTCGGCCCGGCGCGGACCTGTTCGGACTGACCGCGAAGGTCGCTGATCTCACGGCCGGGAATCCCTATTCGGCAACGTTCTTTTCGATGGTGGGAGATCTGACAAAAGGACCGTATCGTGACCGGCTCTACGTCGCGTGGACGGACACGAAGACGCCTCGGTCTCAGATCCTCGTGAGTCACTCGTCCGATCGGGGCACAAGCTGGTCCGCGCCGCAGATGGTGAACGTGGTGGATCCTGCCACGGCTCCTGCCTCGCTGGATGACTACATGCCGACGGTTGCCGTGAATGGGAACGGCGTGGTCGGCGTGACGTGGAGGCGGCGCGCCCGCAACGACCAGGATGCGGACGTGCTTTTTTCGGCCTCGCTCGACGGAGGGACGACCTGGCTTCAGCCGGTGCTGGTTTCCGGCGTAAGCGGCGAGGTTGCGGGCGGTATCGCGCGGCCCAAGCTCCGAGCGGAGGATGATGGACACGGCCGCACGTCGCGCCGGCAGACCTACTTCAAGGGTGGCGACACGTCCGGCCTCGCCGCGGACGTCAACGGAGTGTTCCACGCGCTGTGGACGGATCAGCGGAGCGGGATCGGTCAGGTTTACACCGGCACGATCACGGTTGGCGGAACGCCGCGATAGAAACCAGCAAGGAAAGCTGTGTGCCGGTTGAGAGGTGCGCGGCCAGCCCGAGCGTGCTGAGCGAGGGGGTAAGAACGATGCCCGGCAAGAGAGGGATCATGAGCTCGCAGGCGTTGAGACGGCGGCTGGGAAACAGCAGCCTTGAGGTTCGGAGAACGGACATGCAACGACTGGTGATCACGATTGGTGTCGCGCTTCTGCTGGCTGTTTCTACGGGGGTCCCCGCGGCTCAACAACCGCTTGGCGGAGTTGGGTCCCCTGCCGTGACGTCTACCCCAGCCAACGCTGCGGGGCCCCGCATCGTAATCGAACCAAACGTCCTGGTGAGCAAGGACGGGGACACCTCTCACGCGGAGCTGTACGTGGCGGCCCATCCAACCGATCCCAAGAAGCTGATCGGAATGGGGACGGTGTTTCGGGATGTCGGGGGCAAGGTAACCAACGAGATCTATGCGACGACGGACGGGGGACAGACGTGGACAGGGTTCAATCCGCCCCAGCAGTTGAACAACAACAGTGGAGATCCCTGGGTGGGCTACAGCCGCCGGGGGACCGCGCTGGCGGTGGCGTTGCTCCCGGCCGAGCGTCTCTGGATGTGGGTTTACCGCTCGGAAGACGGCGGGATGACCTGGGAGGACGGTGTGCGGGCCGGGTGGTGTGATCACGACCATCTCGGGGTGGATCTGGGAACGGGACCGTTTGCGGGGCGGATGTACGTGGGCGGGGAGGTTAGCTGTCACACCCCGCACACGGGGCGCTGCTCGGAGGTTGCGCTCTGGCGCTCGGACGATGACGGTCGGAACTGGATTGGGCCGGTGTACGTGGGGAAGAGCGATACCACGGGGCTCAACGTCAAAGCCATCAACGTGCTCACGGATGGGACGGTGGCCGTGCACATGACGAAATACCCCGCTCCCGACAAGGACACCACAACCCCGCACTGGGAGCACTTTCTGGCGGCGTCCAACGACGGAGGTGTGACATTCGGGCCGATGCGATCCCTGGGGCTCCAGTACTTCGGGGGCTACGGGACCTTCAGGCGTCTCCAGGCAAAGGTAACCGTAGGACAAGCCTGGGGTTACGACGCTGCCGTGGATCTCGGCTCAGCCAGGTACCGGGATCGCATGTACAGGGTCTTCAGTCAGAGCCAGGGTCCGAACGGCGAGGGCAGGATCTTCTTCTCCTACTCCACGGATCGCGGGCAGACCTGGACGCCTCCCGTGGAGATCGCCCCAGAGCGTCGGCAGGAGGTGTCGCAGTTCCAACAAGCCATCGCGGTGAACAAGGACGGCACGGTCGGGATCATGTGGTTGGACACCAGGGAGGCCCCGGGTAAGGATAGGTGGGACGTCTACTTTACCGCGTCGGTGGATGGCGGGGAGAGCTTCCTCTCGGCCAGGCGAGTGACCAGCGAGGTTTCTACGCCCTTTGCCGCCCGCAACATCAGGCCGGTGCCCATCAGCGTGGTGAGCACCGACAAAGGTGTGAACGCCATGCTTTACTCGGGGTTCTCGGGGTTTCCGGATGGCGGAGACTACCTCGGGATGGCGGCGGATGCGGATGGGGTCTTTCATCCATTTTGGGCCGACGCGCGGAGCGGGATCTACCAGATCATGACGAGCCGCATCCGGGTGGAGACGGGCGAGACGACGGAAACGGCTCCGACCTCCGGGCGCCCGGAAGGGGAGCGACTTTCGTTGGCAGGGAAGATGACGCTGGAGTTCGACCCGACGCGGGTGGACTGGGAGCACGGAGAGCTCCTGATTCCGGTGCGGCTGAAGAACATCTCCCAGGACACGCTCTACGGACCGTTCGTGGTGGAGCTTCGGAGCGTCGAGACGCAGTCGGACGACAAGGCTTCGGGGGCGGTGACGAAGGTGCTGAATGCTAGCAATGGGAAGGAGGGCAAGGGGGCCCGTTTCGACTACGGGGGTGCACTGAGGGACCTTGCGAGTTTCGCGCCAGGAGGGGTCAGCGAGGCGGTGATGTGGAGGGTGCGTCCCGCGCTGCTGCGAAACACCAATGTGACTTTTGACGCCGACATCACCGGTTTCCTGCCCGCTAAGGAATTGAAGGGTGGTTCGTGATACTCGTGTACGAAGGCGAAGGCCACGGGCTGAAGTCGTATGCCAACTTGGTCGACTTCTGGAACCGCGTCGTCGCGTGGCTTGACCATTATCTCAAAGCACCGTCCGATCTCTTCGCGGGGTCGGCGAGTGGTGGCGCAGGCGAAGGGCCGCGCCGATGAAGGGGTGAACTCGTTCGGAGGGAGGATCCATGAAAACGGAAACGGTAAGAGTTGTTGTTCTTCGGTCAACGACCACGATCGCACTGATGCTCGGGATGGCCGGCGTGCCGGTCTCTGGGCAGGTTCCCAACAAGACCCGTGAGCCGCTCCCACTCGAGGTCGCCGCGTCCCTCCACGCCCACAATTCCCGGTCGTCTTTCGACCTGTCACCGGACGGAAAGTGGGTGGCGCACACCGTCGAGCTCGACGAGACCATCGCGCGTGACTCGCACAGGTACGCGGCAACGGGCTTCCCGTTTGCCGAGGGTGATTCACGGATGCAAGCGATGCTCACCAACACCCTGAGCGGCGAGGTGATTCGCCTTGGTGGCGCCGGGAGCGCGAGCTGGGCGGCCGTCTGGTCGCCCGACGGGAAGCGGGTCGCCTTCTACTCCGATGAGGGGGGTGAAGCAGGGGTTTGGGTGTGGGACAAGGCCACGGGGAAAGCGCAGCGCTTCCCTGGTGTTATCGCGCGTCCCTTCTTCGGCTTCGAGGTGGTGCGGTGGACCTCCGACAGCCAGCGGTTGCTCTGCAAGGTCCTGCCGGCTGCCATGACGATCAAGCAGGCCAACGCGCTCGGGGGAGACAGTGAGGGAGCGAACCGCTTCCCCGCTGTGGCACCCAGACAGCCGTCGGTGTTCGTGTTGCGTGCCCGCAAGGAGACCAGTACAGAGAGCAAGCCGAAGACCGAAGGCGATCTCCGCTGGGCGATTGCGGACCTAGCCATCCTGGATCTCCGGACGCGTGCCATCGCCCGAATCGCGGAGCGTACCCAGCCGCGGTTCTACGCCTTCTCGCCGGACGAGAGGTACGTCGCGTACACCGTGTTGAAGGGGTGGGAGGCGAACAGCCAGCAACCCAACTTCGACCTCCTCGTTTACGAGCTGGCAACAGGGACGACACGGACGCTCGCCAAGGCCATCCGCCTCGGCTACGGCATCGAGTGGAACTGGTCCCCCGATAATCGGTACATCGCCTATATCGCGAGCGGACAGGTCACGGAGGGCGAGATCATCCTGGTGTCGGTGAGCGATGGGGCCGCGAAGACCCTGAAGGACAAGGGCGTCCCGAGCTTCGCTCCGGGCGAGGGCGAACGCCCGCCGCTGTGGGACGCAAAGGGGGAGAACCTCTACGCTCTGGGTGATGGTGCGCTGTGGCGAGTCGACGCGGAGTCTGGTCGTGGCTCTAAGGTTGGAAGCATCCCCGGCTGGGAGATGAGGGCGATAGTCACGCGCCCGGAGCTGCCGTCCATATGGTCCAGCGACGGTGGTCGCACAGTGTGGGTAACCGCCCGCGAGCAAGGAGGGACGAAGGCAGGTATCTTCCGAGTCGACCTCACCACGGGGAATGCGCATTCGGCGCTCGAGGAGAACAAGCGGTACTCGGGTGTCTTCAACCTGGATGCGAGTGACGTTACCGGCGACATTTGCTTTGTAGCGAAGGATCAACAGCACATCGGCGACGTGTGGGCCATCAATACGCGTGATAACCGCGCGCGCCAGGTGTCGCACATCAACACCTCGCTCGATCGCTACGAGCTCGGGTCAGCGCGAATCCTCGAGTGGCACAGCCTGGACGGGCAGCCGCTGAAGGGCACCCTGCTGCTTCCGCCCGGATATCGGTCGGGCCTGCGGTTACCGCTCGTGGTCTGGGTATACGGCGGCGAGACAAACGCCGCGTCGGCGTTCAACAGCTTCGGTTTCTGGGGGGACATGGCGGCATTGAACATGCACGTACTCGCCACTCGCGGATACGCCGTGTTCTATCCGGACTCGCCTTTGAGAACGGGGAAGACGATGACCGACTTGATGCGAACGGTGATGCCCGGAGTCAACGCGGCCATCGAAAAGGGGTACGCGGATCCGGACCGTCTCGCGATCATGGGACAGAGTTACGGCTCGTACTGCACGCTCTCGATCATCGCGCAGACGGCGCGCTTCAAGGCGGCGATCATCACCGCGGCGGTCCTCAACCCCGATCTGTACGCCGACTACCTGCCGATGTCCCCGGAGGGCGCCGGCGCCTCGACTGGCTACTACGAGCACGGACAGGGCAACATGGGCGGCACGCCGTGGCAGTACCCGGACCGGTACCGCGGAAACTCGCCGCTTTTCCTGTTCGATCAGGTCGAAACACCACTGCTCATCGGGCAGGGCGAGAAGGACGGCCGTCTTATCGCATCCGATACCACCTTCGTTGCACTCCAGCGGCTGGGCAAGGAGGTCGAATACCGCATTTACGAGGGCGAAGGGCACGTCATCACGCAGAAGCCCAACGTACTCGACTTCTGGAAGCGGCGTTTGGAGTTTCTGGCCGAGCATCTCGACTTGGTGCTCGACGACAGCGGCCGTGTCGTCTTCGACGGGGATCGAGCGAAGTCGCGAAAAGGGAAGGTATCCGACAAGGGAGAAGGCTCGTGAACGCGAAAACACGGTCGTGTCTAGCAGTGGCTCTCGTGGCGAGCTTCTGGGCGGGCGGCCGGCAGGCAGGCGTGGTGGCTCAGGTCGCCATCGGCCAGGGCATGCCGTCCAAGCTGTTCAAGGACAGCCGTCAATTGCTGGCGGCGTACAGGGCTCAGGGCCGGCCCGATGTATCGCTTCTGCTCACCTCCAAGGTGGGTGCGAACGACTCGGTGGCGCGCGAGGCATTGCGGCTGGGCGCCTCGGTCCGGTGTCGCGACGACGATATCGGCTACCTGCGTGTGCGGGTGCCGATCAACAACGTCGAGGCGCTCGCCGCGTTCGATCGCGTGGAGGCGGCGACCATGGACTTCGATTCGGCGAGCCCGAAATTCCTCGGCGCGCGCGAAGGGAGCGCATCACCGGCTCAGACTCCAGGCGGGGAGGGCCAGCAGCGTCGGTGGCCGCCGCGGGAGGATGACTATCCGCTCCAGGAGGTGTACTCGCCGCACAAGGATCTCGACGCGGATGGTTTTCTGGCCCGGCATCCGACGTGGGACGGTCGTGGCGTGACGGTGGCGGTGCTCGACGGCCACATTGATTTCCTGCTGCCGGAGATGCAGCTCGCCTGGACGTCGGAGGGACGACCGGTGGCGAAGATCGCGGACGTGATCAACGCCACTGACCCGCGCGAGGATGCGCAGGACATGCCCCAATGGGTGGACATGCGTGAGGAGGTGACCGCGCAAGGGGGCCGGCTTAGCTGGCAGGGGAAGGCGTTTGTCGCCCCGCGCGACGGCACCTTCCGGATCGGCGTGTTCAGCGAGCGGCGGTTCGACCGCCCGGACAACGCCGCTTACATCAACCAGGACATCGACCGAAACGGCAATCCAACGGATGATGACGGGCAGTTCGGCGTGTTGTGGGACGAAGCCAGTAACAACGTGTGGGTGGACACCAATCGGGACTTGAGCTTTGCTGACCAACCGGCGATGACCGACTACCACGTGCGCCAGCAGATGGGGATGTTCGGCAAGGACAATCCAGCAACACCCGTCCGCGAGTCGATAGGTTTCACTGTGCAGACCGACCAGGCTAACAAGTTCATCTCGATCAACGTCGGAATCTACCAGCACGGCACGATGGTGGTGGGCGCACTGGCGGCGAACCGGCGGCCGAGCGGCCGCTTTGATGGCGTTGCCCCGGGCGCCCAGATCATTTCCGTTTTCTACGGTGTTGGCCAGGGGCACGCCATGGTCGAGGGGCTTATCACGGCGTTCAAGGACCCACGGGTGGATGTCGTCCTTCTCGAGCAGAATTCGACCCTCGGCAACGACTACACGCTGGGCGATGGGCGCCACCTGATAAGCGTTCTCGCAAGCCGTCTTATCGAGCGGACCGGGAAGCTGATGCTCGTGCCGGGCAGCAACCTCCCAGGGCTGAACCTCGTGGACGAGCCCGGCCTGGCACCGCGTGCAATCAGCGTCGGCGGCTATCAGAGCCGCGACAGCTACAGGATCAACTTTGGGCTCGTCCCAGCGGATTACGACAACATGCACTGGGGGGGAATGTCGCACGGTCCGGCCGGGAGCGGAGCGCTGAAGCCGGATGTGCTTTCACCTTCGGGCCACATGGGGAACGACCCCGGCTATCGAATTGGCGGACGCAGGGATGGACTCTACCAGCTGCCGCCCGGCTACACGATGGGCGGCGGCACGTCCGAGGCCACACCGGTCGCGACGGGCGCGGTGGCGCTGCTCATCAGCGCAGCGAAGCAGGCGGGCGTTGCGCACGACGCCGTGCGTCTGAAGGCGGCAATTACCGGAGCGGCGCGCTGGATCCAGACGCTCGGTGCGTTCGAGCAGGGCAACGGCCTCATTCAGGTGGGCGCCGCCTGGGACCTGCTCTCGTCGATGCCTTCGACGCAGACTCGAATTACGGTGGAAGGTCGCGCGCCCCTAAACACCGTCATCAGCGCACTGAGCGAAACCCCGAACGAGGGCGTGGGGATCTACGAGAGGGAGGGCTGGAACCCTGGTGCGCGTGGTGAGCGGACCGTCACTTTCACGCGTACGGCCGGGCCCACGCAGCCTGTGGCCTTCGCGCTGGCGTGGCAGGGAAACGATGGAACGTTCACGAGCCCTGCGTCGGTGACGCTGCCGCTCGGCAAACCGGTCGGCGTGCCGGTGACGATCACCGTCGGCTCGACCGGCGTCCATAGCGCGATCCTCTCATTGACTCACCCCAGTCAGCCGGGATTCGTCCTTAGGGTACTCAACACGGTGGTGGCCGCGGAGTCGTTTGCTGCGGACAAGGATTACACGGTGCAGTTCGAGGCCGATGTGCCGCGCCCCGGCGACCGCGCGTTTTTCGTACGGGTCCCCCCGGGAACACCGGTGCTCAAAGTGGACGCAACGGGAAAGGGGAGCAATATTCGTCTGGACCTGCTGTCGCCGGACCGCGGTATTGTGCGGGGTGCGTTCGCGATGTCGCCGGGTGATCGCACGGTCGTCGTCGAGAGGCCGATGCCGGGCGTTTGGGAGATCAACGTGTGGAACGGACAGGATGGCTTCGCGTTCGATTCCAGCGCGCCGGAGCCGGCGCCTCCCACGCCGGTAAAGGTCACTGCCGCTCTCTTGGGCTTCGACGTGATGGTCACCACCGAGCAATCAGGCGAAGCGACGGCATTCCCGTTGTCCGTGACGGCAAAGAACCGCTTTGCGAAGCTCAGCGTGACACTCGCACCGCTCCCGGTTGGCTCGGCGACCCAGGCCCGGCGCACCATCACCGCTGGCGAGCAGCAGGCGTTCGAGGTGCAGGTGCCCAAGGGAGCGAACACCCTTCTGGTCCGTATCGGCCGGTCATCGGTGGCCGGCGCCGACCTCGATCTCTATGTGTTCGACTGTACGGCAAGCGCAGACAAGAAACGCGAGGCACCTGCGTACAGGAGCACCGCTCCCGGCGACGAGGAGTGGATCAGAGTGGCGGGGCCGGCTCCGGGGCGGTGGGTCGTGGTCGTTGACGCGTTCCACCTCCCGACTGGCCGCACCGAGTACGACTACCTCGACGCCGTGACGGGCCCGACTTTCGGGTCCGTGAACGTCGCCGATTCCGTCGAGGAACGTGCCGCGGACGCCACGTGGACGGCTCGAGGCCACGCGTGGATCGCGTCAGTCCCGGAAACGCCGAGGCGGCTGCTCGGCTTCGTGCCCCTCATCAGCCCATCCATCAAGGTAACAGGAGCGAATGGCGCAACCGAGGCCGACCCGGCGGCGCTTCTCGGGCTCGGTGAGGTGGCCTTGGCGCAGGGAGGGTCGAAAACCAGCGGTGTAGGGAAGTAAAACGAGGCAACGAGCGGCGTTTGGTGTTGCATCGATGCATGGGTAGATTTGGTGACCAGCGGCTTCGAGCTGTGCCGGGAGGAGAGCATGAAACGGATCATCGCACTGCTGCTCGTATCAGTCGTCATCGGCTGGTCTTCGAGCGTCGTCGCATCCGACGCCACACCTACCGGAGAGAAGGAGAAGACGCTCTCCGATCGATTCGCCGGCATGGCGTTCCGCTGCATCGGCCCGTACCGTGGCGGGCGCGTCACCGCCGTGGCCGGGGTCCTCGGGGACCCGCTGACCTACTACTTCGGAGGCACGGGTGGGGGGGTTTGGAAGACGACGGATGCCGGGGCTAACTGGGAGCCCGTGTCGGACAAGGACTTCACGACCGGGTCCGTGGGAGCCGTCGCGGTCTCGGACTCCGACCCGAACGTCGTTTACGTCGGGATGGGCGAGTCGCCCATCCGCGGCAATCTCTCCCACGGCGACGGGGTGTGGAAGTCCACCGACGCGGGCCACTCGTGGCGGAACGTCGGGCTGAAGGACACACGGCACATCGCCCGCGTGAGGATTCACCCGGCCAACTCTGACCTGGTCTATGTCGCCGCCCAGGGGCACGCGTGGGGACCGAACGCGGAACGCGGCATCCTCCGCTCGCAGGACGGCGGCAAGACGTGGCAGAAGGTGCTTTTCGTGGACGACAAGACGGGGGCCTCAGATCTGGCCATGGACCCCCAAAACCCGCGCATCCTGTACGCGGCGTTCTGGGAGGTGGTCCGGCGTCCCTGGGAGCTGGTCAGCGGCGGACCGGGGAGCAGCCTCTGGAAGTCCACCGACGGCGGGGACACGTGGAAGAAGCTCGGTGAGGGGTTGCCTGAGGAGCTGCTCGGGAGGATCGGCGTGGCAGTATCCGGGGCCCGCGCCGGCCGCGTGTGGGCGATCATCGAAGCAAAGAAACGCGGAGGGCTGTACGTGTCCGAGGACTTTGGCGAGAAGTGGAAGCTGGTCAACGCGGAGCACAAAATCCGCGAGCGGGCCTGGTACTACTCGTGGGTTTACGCCGACCCGAAGAATGCCGACACGATCTGGG
This sequence comes from Acidobacteria bacterium RBG_13_68_16, assembly GCA_001766905.1. Lineage (GTDB taxonomy): Bacteria > Acidobacteriota > Thermoanaerobaculia > Thermoanaerobaculales > Thermoanaerobaculaceae > RBG-13-68-16. The sequence continues at coordinate 27,628 of MEKI01000075.1, read as the reverse complement.
TCATGAGCGTCTTCCTGCACAAGTCGATCGACGGCGGGAAGACTTTTCAGCCGGTGATGGACCCGCACGGTGACAATCACGACATGTGGATCGATCCGGACGAGCCGGACCGCTTTATCCTCGGGAACGACGGCGGCGCGACCATCACCTTCAACGGCGGCCGGTCGTGGTCCACGCTGAACAACCAACCGACGGCCCAGTTCTACCGCGTTGCCACCGACAACCGATTCCCGTATTGGGTATACGGCTCCCAGCAGGACAACAGCAGCGTCGGCATCCCGAGCGGCGTCCCCGGCGGCGGCATCGACTTCACCGACTGGCATTCGGTAGGCGGGGGCGAAGCCGGATGGATCGCGCCGCACCCGACCGACCCCGAGGTGGTCTATGCGGGTGAGTACGGGGGCTTCATCACGCGCTACGACCACCGCACGCGCGAGACGCGAGTGATCATGACCTGGCCGCAGCTCACGTTCGGGCGCGCCACCAGAGATCTCAAGTACCGCTTCCAGTGGAACGCGCCGATCCTTATATCGCCCCACGACCCTCAGACGCTCTACCACGCGGCCCAGGTTTTGATGCGCAGCCGCGACGAGGGGCAGACCTGGGAGGCGATCAGTCCAGATCTGACTCGCAACGACACGTCGAAGCAGGGACGGTCGGGCGGCCCCATCACGAACGACATCACGGGTGTCGAGGTGTACGACACCATCTTCGCCCTGGCCGAATCTCCCCTCGAGAAGGGGGTGATCTGGGCGGGCACGGACGACGGCCTCGTGCACCTCTCGCGGGACGACGGCAAGACCTGGCGGAACGTCACACCAAAGGAGCTCCCCGAGTGGATCCAGGTCAACTCGATCGAACTGTCGCCTCATGAAAAAGGGGCCACCTACATCGCTGCCACGCGTTACAAGTTCGACGATTTTCGCCCCTACCTCTACAAGACCAGCGACTATGGCAAGACCTGGACCAAGATCACCACCGGGATCCCGGACGGAGCGTTCACCCGGGTGATTCGCGAGGACCAGGTGCGGCGCGGGCTGTTGTTCGCCGGAACGGAGACCGGGCTCTACGTCTCCATAGACGACGGGGCGTCGTGGCGCCCGTTCCAGCGCAACCTGCCGGCCGTGCCCATCACGGACGTCGCGGTGAAGAACGGGGACCTGGTCGTCGCCACTCAGGGGCGCTCGTTCTGGATCCTCGACGATCTGACGCCGCTCCGCCTCTGGGACGACCGACTCGCCGCAAGCGACGCTTACCTCTTCCCGCCGCGGCCGACGCCGCGCTTCCCCGTCTGGGGAGGATGGGACGACGATGCCATGCTGCAGAGGGGCGTCGGAAAGAACATGCCCCCTGGGGTGATCGTGGACTTCTGGCTGAAGGGCAAGCCGAAGAAGGACGAGGTCGTCACGCTTGAGGTCCTCTCGGGCGACAAAGTTGTCCACTCGCGGACCAGTGAGAAGAAGGAGGTCGAAGGGGAGCCCAAGGAGCCGCCCGAGCAGGAGGCTGGCGGGAAGCGCCTGGGGAAGCCGTTGGAGCTCAAGGAAGGGCTGAACCGCGTCGTCTGGGACATGCACGTCCTCAAGTCGACGGTCCCGCCGAAAACGGTCTTCAGCGAGGGCGACAAGATCCCCCGCAAAGTGGCGCCAGGGACGTACCGGGTGCGGCTGACGGCCGCCGGACGATCCCTCGTCGAGACGTTTGAAATCCGGCCCAACCCTATGAGCTCGGCGACGCATGAGGACCTGAAGGCCCAGTTCGATCTGCTCGAGGCTCTCGGGAACGACCTCTCGACGCTGCACGAGACGCTAATGAAGGTCAAGGACGTGCGCGCCCAGATCCAGGACCTCGGAGGCCGGGCGAAGAGGCTGGGCAAGGGGGACGACCTCGAGAAGCGGGCGGCTGCGCTTGCGGACAAGCTGAACGCGGTCGAGCTCGAGCTGACCAACCCAGAGATCAAAGCCGACGAGGACGACCTGAACTACGAGCCGAAGCTCGATCGTGATCTCTCGTACCTCGCTGCGATGGTTGGCATCGCGGATCGAAGGCCGACCGCCGGGTCGTTGGGCGTCTACCGCGAGCTTAAGGGGAAGCTCGATGCGTCAGTCACACGGTTCGAGGCGCTGCTCGCCGGCGACGTCGCCGAGTTCTCGCGAGCGGTGGAGGAGCTCCAGCTGCCCCGGGTCGTCCCTGCCCCGAAGGTCGAACCGTAGTCGGGCCACACCTCCGGCCGTCTCGGTGTCGCGCCGGTCCGCAGCGCGCCTAGGGCGCGGCAGGGCATGGGAGGACTACGACCTCGTATCTGCAAACCAGATCGGCCGTCTCCTTGAGTGCCAAAACATACTAACCCAGCACTTGGGCGACCAACGGATTGCCATCCGAACCGGGATGCTCCACACTCCCCGAGAGTCTGCGACGGGGAAGTCGTTTCGTCAGGGGTCACGATTGAAAACCCATTCTGGAGGCCAGCGAATGAGTTCTTCAAACATGATGAGACAACCGAGTGCCTTTCTTCCGGTGGCGATGTCTTTGGTCGCCCTCGCGATGGTGATGGCTCACGTTGCCATCTTCGGCGCCGTCCGTGAGGCTGATGAGGGGGCCGCCGCCCATATCTTTCAACTGCTCCTGATTGCACAGGTACCGATCATTGCATTCTTCGCGATCAAGTGGCTGCCGCGGACTCCAAGACAGGCGGTGTGGATACTGGCGCTGCAATTTGCGGCCGCGCTCGTAGCACTTGCACCTGTTTTCCTTCTCGACCTTTGAGCAGGTCGCCTGCAACGCACAAACCCGGGGCGCTTCAGCGCTGTGCTCCAGCAGCACCCGCGGGTCGGTGAGGAGGACCGGGACGCCTCACCGAATGTTTTGGCTACGTGGGTTCACACTGACCACCTAGTCGATGGTCAGTGATCCCGTCAAGTAAAGGGAGGCTTAAGGGAGCAGGGTGATTGCCCCGGCGCGCTGCGCTGGCGGTGAAAGGGGTCATCAGGCGCAGACACCACGTGAGCCGGCTTGACCCCGACCACGCCGACGAAGTGATCGTGGGAAGAGCCGGCGCACCGGTCGCTCTGACGATCTTCGCCGCGCGGGAGAAGCTCTGGACCGACTACCAAGTGATCAAGTACGCAGATGGTTTCTACGAGGCCATCGGCAAGCGCCTCGTCGCCCATGGTGGCCACCACGCCTACCGATACGAGTTTCGCGCCCTGGAACACGGGGACATCATCCGCGGGACGCTCGTGTGCTACCCACCCGAGGCGCCAAGCGCGCCAGACACCCACTCTCGCAGCGGAGGCAAGGGAGCTTCAGGAGGCGCAGGGCACTGAGGGGCGGTCCTCCGGGGGACGGGGCGCCCTGGAAAACCTACGCTTCCAGCCTTGCCGTCATCGTGATTTCGGCCTTGAGTAGGCGCGAGATCGGGCAGCCCGCCTTGGCGTCGGCGGTGGCCTTGTCAAACGCCGCCTGCGAGGCGCCGGGCACCTTGGCGACGACATCGAGGTGGACTCTGGTCACGGTGAAGCCGGCGTCGGTCTTCTCGAGGGTGACGGTGGCCGTCGTGTTGATTCTCGTTGGCGTCAGCTTGGCCTCCCCCAGTTGGCCGGAGAGCGCCATCGAGAAGCAGCCGGCGTGGGCCGCGGCAATCAGCTCCTCCGGGTTGGTTCCGATGCCGTTCTCGAAACGGGTCGAGAAGCTGTACTGCGTTGCCTTGAGCACTCCGCTGTCGGCTGACAGCGTTCCCTTGCCGCTCTTCAGGTCGCCACTCCAGATCGCGCTGCCCTTGCGTTGCATCGCTGCTCTCCTTTCGTCCACGGGGTGATGGCTCTCGTCCATGACCGGGCGGCGCGCAGTGCAACGCCTCGGCCTTCACCTACAACCATCAAGTCGCTCTCGCCAATCCCTGTCTGGCAGGGGCAGGAATCTCCTTTTCATGCCACCCAGGATGGCAGCGCGACGACCATCAGGGACTCCGCTCTTACCCGAGATGGTTCGAAAATGATACGTGGTTTCGATCTGAGTTTCGACCGGTTTCGGATGGAGTAGAATGGCCAGAGTCACGGCGATCCGGGAAGAGGCGCGTGGTCCTGCGGACTCTTCAGGCCGAGAAGTTGGGGTAGGCGACGCCGGGGAGCGTCCGCCGACGCAGAGCAGCGTGGGAGACTCTCATGAAAACGAAGTTGAAGTCGCGCGTCCTTCCGTTCGTACTCCTGATTTCCGGAACGCTCCATCTGGGCACGGTGTGGCCCGCCGGTGCGCAGCAGACGCAAAGCGTACCCGCGACGCAGGTCGCAAGCCCAGTTGCGAGCCAGACCCCTCCCCCAGGTGATGAAGCCCTCCTGGGCACGCTGCCGCCGGAGCTGCGAGAGGCGGGTGCAGCGATCGTTCGTGAGAAGGACGATGACGCCAAGGCGCGGCTCGTCCGGAAGCTGGTCGAGGAAGCCAACGCTCCTTCGGGTGGGAACCGTGTGGCGCCGAAGGTCAGACAGTTCCTCATCGCGCTGGTGGATGCGAGGCAATGTCCTCGCAATTCGTCGCAATGCATCAGCCTTGTGGCGGCCACCCTCAAAGACACCCCCGACCCAGTGCTCCGAATGGCCCTTGAACGATGGGTCAGTTGCCACCCGGATCCTGATGTGGCCGTCACGGCGCTCAACGCGCTGCTCGACGTGAACGGTTTCGAGCTGTCACGGCTACTCCAAGGGCGGGTTGACCTCGCACGAGCAAGTGGCGCGGAGGGGGCGCTGCGCACGCTGGGGCGTGCCCAGGAGCAATTGGGTTGGAGTAACCGGGGAGTCGCGACTCTACCTTCGTTTTTCTGGGATTCGCCGCCCGTATTCTCTGTCGCGCCTGCTTCTTCGCCCATTCGGGTCGTGGCGTTCAGCGATTTCGGCAAAGGTCCGGAAGTACAGCAAAAACCAGCAGACGCCATGCTGGGACTCCATCGCGCCCACCCGTTCGATTTCGGCCTCACGCTGGGGGACAACTATCAGGACGATGGTGCCCACAGTCCGACCGATGCCCGATGGCAGGAATACTGGGGAAGGTGGTACCCGCGACTCGGCATCCCGTTCTACGTGACTCTTGGGAACCACGACTGGCGTTCCCCCAACGGTCCGGCGGCCGAGATTCTCTACTCGCAGAAGAGCCCGGAGTGGCGTCTGCCGGCTCCCTACTACACGTTCACCGCGGGGCCCGTGCAGTTCTTTGCCGTGCACACGGTCCTGATGTCGGAGGCGCAACTCCTGTGGCTGCGGGACGAGTTGAAGAGGAGTACGGCGAAGTGGAAGGTGGTCTACGGGCATTATCACGTCTACTCGGCAGTGCGTGGGGACAACGACGACCTCATCGAGCGCCTGCTGCCGGTCCTGGAAGGGAACCACGTTGATCTGTACCTGTGCGGGCACGAGCACCTGTTTCAACATCTCAAGCGGGCGGGAAATGTGCATTTCTTCGTCAACGGCGCGGCGGGCGGTGGGGCGCGATCGGTGAGGAAACCCAACTATGAGGGTCTCCTGTTTGCCGCGGGGGAGCAGCAGGGGTTCACCGTCCTGGAAGCCGACGGTTCGAGTCTTACGGTTAGGTTCATCGGTGAGGACGGCGGACAGCTCTACGACTACACGCTCAGGAAATAGGGTCCCTCGCACCTTTCCCCGATAGGAACGCGGCGCGAGCCTGCTGTGGTTGACGCCGATTGGGTGTCCAAAGGATGGGACTTTGGTGGAGCCGACGCGGATCGAACGCGCGATTCGTCAGTGTCCGCAAAGCCGACGCGCTGGTTGCCTGGGGTACCGCGACGGGCGGAAGCTCTGGCGTCGCGGGGACGCGCCGGGTGAGCCGGCGCGTCCCACGCGGTCACGGCGACGTCAGGGCTTCTTCGCTGGACTCTTCGGCATCCAGAACGCCGGGTCTTTCTGCCGCGTCTCGGCGGGCACGTAGCTCTGCACGGGATCGAGGCGATAGCGGTTCGTTGTGCTGCTGAGGACCCCTTCGGCGAAGGACTTCTGCAGCGTGCTGCGCTCCTCGAACGTGAGGCTCTTCCAGGCGGTCTCGCCGTCCGTTATCGCCTTGTCGAATTCGGCGAAGGACGCCACGGTTGAAAAGATGAGGTAAGTCCCGTCGGGTACCCCGGCCACCACCTCGTAGGTGCGCCAGCGGATGCTCGACGGGGAGCGCCCCACCGCGGCGGCCCACGTCTTCACGGCGGCCGCGAACTCCTCGCCGTGTCCGGGCTTCACGCGGAAGGTGGTGATCTCCCAGAAACGCATCATCGCGATGTCGGGGTACTCCCCGTGGCTGAGCTCCGGCCGGCCGACGGCCTGGATCCTGGTCACGTCGCTCACGAACTCGGCGTCGCCCCGCGAGAGCCTTTCCAGCTCTTCGGTCAGGACCGGGTCGGCCTCTTCCTTGGCCGTCAGCTCGCCGAACGCGCCTTGGGAGGCAAACGGCGCGACATACAAGGCCTCCGACGGCCCCGTCACGGATACGAGAGCGATGTAGTAGCCGGGGTCCTTCGCCTTCTCGAACGCCGCCGGCCATCCGGCTTCCCACTTCGAGTGGTCGGCGGAGCGGCCAACCTTTACCTGCTCGCGGAAGATGCTGAGGAACTTCGGCTGCGTCGTCGGTAGGCCCTGGGCGAGGGCCGTGGCCGTGCCGCCGGCGACGAGCGCCAGCAGTGTGAGGCTCAGAAACGTCTTACGCATGGTTGCCCACCTCCCGGGGGCGGTCACAACGGTCGTTGTTGCGGGCTACGAGCCCGGATCAGGAGGACAGGCCTGACACCCGAAACCGGAACAGGCAGCCCGTGCGTTTCCTTGGAGCGATTGGCGAGAGCGTGCGCCCCGGCGGGGTGCATGTCAAGGGGGCTCGCGTCTCAGGCCGCGGCCGTCCCGCGACACTGGGGTGCCCGTTCGGCTATCGTCGGCAAGCTTCGCCACAACGTCGCTGACTGTGGGCCGGCGGCTTGGACCTTACGAACTTGTCTTTCCCCTCCAAGCGGGAGGCATGGGCGAGATGTGAGGGATAGGTCCTTCCGGCATGGGAGTCAGCAGCGTGCTGCCGCCCTCCTCCCGTGAGCGGTCGTCCGATGCGAACGGTGCTGGGTAATGGACGAAGGGCCGCGCGTGGCGGCCCGCAGATTCTCGATTCGAATTGGTGGAGCCGACGCGGATCGAACGCGCGACCTCCAGAGTGCGATTCTGGCGCTCTCCCAGCTGAGCTACGGCCCCACCGCTGGGCGCGGAGTCTACCACGTGCCCCCGGAACGGTAAAGCCTGACCCGTGCCCGCCCCGCATTCTCCCTCAGCAACCGGGGTCAGAGGAGCTCGATCTTCCCCGAGCCGGTCGTGACGAAGACCTTTGGGTCCTTCCCGGAGAGGTCGAGCTTGATGGCCTCGGGATCGGTCTTCCCGGCGTAGGACGAGCGGATATCGCCCTTGGTGCTCGCGAGCGCTCCGCCGGGTTCGGTCCCTGGCGGGAGCGTGACCCGCACCTTCCCGGAGCCGGTCGTGAAGCGAGCCTCCTGGCCGGCCGGAAGAGCGTCGAAGCGCGCGACCACATTTCCCGAGGTGGTGTTGACCGCCGTCTGGCCGAGAAGCCCCGCGAGGTGGACGTCGCCGCTGGCGTTGTCACACTGGGCCTTGCGTGCTCCCCCAGTGAGCTCGATTGAACCGCTTGAGGAGCGGCCCAACAGGTCGTCGATCGCCCTGGTGGCGAGCACCTGGACGTTGCCAGAGACAGTTCGGGCCTCGAGCCTCGAGACCCACCCTGTGAACTCGATGTCCCCCGATGCCGACCGCAGGCGCAGGGGCTTCGCCTCGGGGAACTCGCCCTCCGCGCGAAGGGTTCCCGAGGAAGTGGAGAGATCGGGGCGTGCACTCTGCGGCAGCGTCAGCTCGACGCGCGCGCGGGTCACGATCACACCCTTGAACAGGCTGAGGCCGCCAGGATCCGGTGCCGTGATGCGCAGTTCCCCCTCTGTGTCGTCGATGGTCGGCAGGTGGGCTTCGATCCACGCGTTCGCCTGCTTCTCCGAGAATGCAGCGGCGACCAGCTCGACCTTCAACCTGATGTCAGGGATGTCAGAGGCGCGGACGTACACGTCCAGGGGACCGACGTCCACCCGCACAACCTTCCCCGGCTGGCTCGGGAACGACTTCTCAATAACCTGACTCTTCTCTGCGGCGGTTGCGACGGAGGCAAGCAGCAACAGCACCGCGCACAACGCTGGCAGCTTCATCGGTTCCTCCAAGGCACGTGCATCGTAGGGTTTCCGGGCCTGGAAACGCAAGGTTGGCTTGACAGTCGGGGTGGGGGAGGCTAACTTTTGCGTGCCCAAAGAAGGGCGTGAGCGGGCATAACTCAGCTGGTAGAGTGTCAGCTTCCCAAGCTGAAAGTCGCGGGTTCAAATCCCGTTGCCCGCTCCACTCACGTCCTCGAGATCGGAGGCTCCCTTGGCCAGAGGCAGCGGCGAGAAGCTCGATGTCCGGCAAGCGGGGACCACAACGGTGATCGCCCGCGGGACCCGTTTCGAGGGACAGGTCTCGGGCAACCGTCCCGTCAGGATCGAGGGCACCCTCAAGGGAGGCGTGCGCCTGAACGCGCCCCTGGAAATAGTTGAGGGAGCGGAGGTTGAAGCCGAGGTGCACGCGACGGTCGTGCGGGTGGGCGGCAGCGTGACGGGCAACGTCACCGGCGGCGAGCTCGTCGAGCTGCTGGCGAGCGCCGTCGTCAAGGGCGACGTCGCCGCCCCCGCGCTCCACGTCGTGGAGGGCGCCAAGCTCGAGGGCCGGGTTCTGATGCGCGCGGGGAAGGCGGGCGATTCTCCGGCCGGCTGATCCCAGAGAAACCTGCAAAACAACGGTTCCTACAGGCTTCCTGGCGGTTTGACCGTGGGGTGTATACTCCTTAGGAGGAGAGGTGCGCTGACCGTGAGCAGTCATACAACGGTTGAGATCTTCGGGCGCAGGTTCGAGCTGCGTGCCACGGACTCGAGCGAGCGGGTTGAAGAACTCGCCCGTTACGTGGACCGGCGGATGCGCGAGCTGGCCGAGGTTTCGCCGCACGTGGACACGTCCAAGCTCGCGGTGCTGACGGCGCTTAACATAGCGGACGAGCTTTTCAAGGAGCAGGAAACAGAACCTGGGACGCGAGCAGAACAGATACGACAACGGGTGGAAGGGCTGATAGCACGGTTGGACGAGGTTCTAACGCCCTCCTGAGGGGGGCGCGGAATGAATGAAAAGGGGGCCCCTGCGCGGTTGGTGATGAGCGAAACTATTCTTGAACCAACACCTATTTGACGGGTTCGACGTCCCGCCTCCCCGATCCAGCCTTGTGGCGAGTGACGGGAGCCGGGCAGAACCCCAACCTGTGGTTTGCAGGTTCAAATAGGGTTGCTCACACGGCCGAGTGCGGGGGCTCTTTTCCCTCCTCCCTCCACCCCCAGGTGCGTACGCGCGCCCATGTTCGTTGAAAGGGGGGACCAATGAGCGGCGTTGTCATCGTCGCCAGTGCGGTAGTTGCTGCAATTGTTGCGGTTGCAATCGTCCTCCTGTACGGTCGCCGGGCCAAGGCCCGGGCAGCGCGGGCGCAGGCGGAGGCGGAGCAGGAAGGCCGGCGGGTGCTCGCGGCGGCCCAGCAGGAGGCCGAGCAGTGTCTCAGGGACGCATCCATCCAGGCGAGGGAGAAGCTCCTCGCCGCGCGAACCGAGTTCGAGCGGGAGACCCACGAGCACCGTCAGGAGCTGCTGACGCTGGAGCGCCGGCTCGACCAGCGCGAGGGCGGCCTGGACGAACGGACGCGCGGCGTCGAGACCCACGAGAAGGAGCTGGAGCAAAGGAAGAAGCAGTTGGAGGAGCGCGAGACCACCCTCGCAATGCAGGAGGACGCTCTTGCGGCGGCAAGCGCCGAGCAGCGGGTCCAGCTCGAACGCATCGCGGGCCTCACATCCGAGCAGGCCAAGTCCGAGCTGGTGCGGGCAATGGAAAACGAGGCGCGCATGGACGCCGCGAAGATGGTCCGCCGCATCGAGGAGGAGGCGAACCAGGAGGCCAACAACCGCGCCCGGCGCGTGATCTCCCTCGCCATCCAGCGTGTAGCTGCGGACCACGTGGTGGAGAGCACGGTCTCGGTGGTGGACCTCCCCAACGACGAGATGAAGGGGCGGATCATCGGACGGGAGGGGCGCAACATCAGGGCACTTGAGACCGCGACCGGCGTGGACCTGATCGTCGACGACACCCCGGGCGCCGTGCTGTTGTCGTGCTTTGACCCGATCCGCCGCGAGATCGCGAGGCTGTCGCTCGAGCGGCTCATGCTCGACGGCCGCATCCACCCCGGCCGCATCGAGGAGGTGGTCGGCAAGGTCCAGCAGGAGCTGGAGGAGAAGATCTTCCGGGACGGCGAGGCGGCCGCCATCGAGCTGGGTCAACCGGACTTTCACCCGGAGCTCCTGAGGCTGCTAGGCCGACTGCAGTACCGAACCTCCTACGGGCAGAACGTGCTGTCCCACTCCAAGGAGGTGGCGTGGCTAGCCGCCCACATGGCCACCGAGCTGGGGGTCAACGTCCGCGTGGCCAAGCGCGCCGGCCTGCTGCACGACATCGGCAAGTCCGTGGACCGCGAGATGGAGGGTACGCACCTTTCCATCGGGCGCGACCTGCTGCGCAAGCACGGCGAGTCCGAGGAGGTCATCCACGCCATGGAGTGCCACCACGGCGACGTGGACCCTCGCACCGTCGAGGCGGTGCTGGTCACCGCCGCGGACGCCCTTTCGGCGGCTCGCCCGGGAGCGCGGCGCGAGATCCTCGAGAGCTACCTCAAGCGGCTCGAGAAGCTGGAGAACATCGCCGGCGACTTCAAGGGGGTGCAGAAGGCGTTCGCGATCCAGGCGGGGCGCGAGCTGCGCATCATCGTGGAGTCGGAGCGGCTTTCCGACGAAGACGCCGTCTGGCTCTCCCGCGACATCGCCAAAAAGATCGAGGCCGAGTTGACGTACCCGGGGCAGATCAAGGTCACGGTCATTCGCGAGACCCGTGCGGTGGAGTACGCGAGATAGGTGGGGCCTGCGGGCCCCGCACCCGCTTTCTCGTTTTCCACTGCGTGGAGGTGTTGTTTCTTGCCCCGCGGGCTCGGAGTTGGTTTCTCTTCACTGCGTGAGGCTTGCGTTTTGCCTGGCGGGTGGGC
>MEKI01000075.1:16282-16412 GCA_001766905.1 Acidobacteria bacterium RBG_13_68_16 | reverse complement strand
TCGAGCAGGGCCATGGTGAACGAGAGGGTGGGGGTGAAATCCGCCCCGCGGGCCACGGGAGCGATCTCGCCGGAGCGTGCGATCGCCGGGTAGAATTGTCCGGCCCTCGGGGTGCGGGTTTGGGGCGAGT
>MEKI01000075.1:15151-16244 GCA_001766905.1 Acidobacteria bacterium RBG_13_68_16 | reverse complement strand
GATGATCAACGGGATCTTCCTGCCCGACTCCGGCACCATCGAGCTCTTCGGCACGAGCGATGCGGCCACCACGCGGGACCGCGTCGGGTACCTCCCCGAGGAGCGGGGGCTCTACCGCAAGATGAGGGTGCTCGAGCAGCTCCTATTCCTGGCAGCGATCAAGGGACGCCGTCCGGCGGACGTGCGCCCGAGCGCAGAGCGGTGGCTCAAACGCTTCGAGCTCTGGGATAAGCGCGCCGGCAAGCTGGAGGAGCTCTCCAAGGGAAACCAGCAAAAGGTGCAGCTCATCGGGGCGTTGCTGCACGACCCAGCAGTGGTGATCCTGGATGAGCCGACATCGGGACTCGACCCGGTCAACGTGGTGCTGGTCCGCACCATCCTGAAGGAACTGAAGGCTGAGGGAAGGACGATCCTGCTCTCCACCCACATGATGGCCGAGGCGGAGAAGCTCGTGGACGAGATCGTGCTCATCCACCAGGGCAAAGCAGTGCTGGCCGGTGAGCTAGACGACGTTCGCGCCTCGTTCGGCAAGAACACCGTGCACCTGACGTTCGACGGCGACGGGCAGTTTCTGGCCGGACTCGCCGGCGTGGCGCAAGCCCGAATCGAGACCAACGTGGCCGAATTGCACCTCCACGCTGGCGCCGATCCTCAGGGTGTCCTCGCGGCGGCCGTGGCCCGCCTCCGGGTCACCCGCTTCGAGGTTGCGTCTCCCTCCCTCGAAGAGATTTTCATCGACCGCGTCGGAGCGGGCGCCGAGAGCGGCGGCCGGGTGGCCGCGGGGGAGGCCGCGTCATGAGCAAAGCTTGGGCGGTCTTCAAGCGCGAGTACCTCGAGGTCGTCCGCAAGAAGTCATTCATCATCATGACCCTGATCTTCCCGTTCCTGATGGGAGGGATGATGTTCGTCCCGGCGCTGCTGGCCGTGCGCGGGATCGAGGGCAAGCGGGTCGTCGTGGTGGACGGCACCGGCCGGCTGAGCGAGGCGTTCGCCGAGAAGCAGGGCGCCCAGCCTTTCGAGGGCTCCCCGTTCCCGGATTTGGGCGAGGGGAAGACCAAGGGTAAGTCGACGTCGCAGGTCGCCAGGACGCTCG
>MEKI01000075.1:0-15083 GCA_001766905.1 Acidobacteria bacterium RBG_13_68_16 | reverse complement strand
GCCGAGGCGGACCGCCTGCTCAAGCGAGTGGAGTTGGAGGGTGTGAGGGTCTCCAAGAGCGGCGAGGAGAAGAAGGGCGGCGAGATGTCCTTCCTCATCGGTTTCCTGTTCGTCGCGCTTCTGATTTTTCCAAATCTCATCTACGGCCAGGAGGTGATGCGCGGCATCGTCCAGGAGAAGTCCGAGCGGATCGTGGAGATCCTGATCTCCTCGATGCCGTCGCTACAGCTCCTCGGAGGCAAGGTGCTCGGCCTCGCGGCCGTGGGGCTCACCCAGATCGCGGCGTGGATGGTCATGGGCGGGCTGATGGCGGCCTACACCGGAGGCGCGGCCATGATGGCCGGGATCAATGTCTTCCAGTACTTCAACCTGGGCGTGATCCCGTGGTTCTTCGTCTTCTTCGTGCTCGCCTACCTGACCAACGTCTGCATCTACGCCGTGGCCGGCTCCGTCTCCAACTCCGAGAAAGAGGCCCAGCAGTTCATGGGCCCGATCATGATGATCGTGTTCATCCCCTGGATCCTCGCGTTCCCGATCCTCCAGAACCCCGAGTCCTCCCTCGCGACGGTGCTCTCCCTGATCCCGGTGTTCACGCCGGTCACGATGTTCATGCGCGTGCTCGTCGCGGAGCCGCCGATCTGGCAGCTTACGCTCTCGATTGTGCTCTCGGTCGCAACGGTCTACGTGTTCTCCTGGATCACGGCCAAGATCTTCCGGGTGGGGATTCTGTCGTACGGCAAGCGCCCGAGCCCGGCCGAACTGTGGCGCTGGCTCAAGGTTGCGTAGGGCCGTTTCGCACCGGCAGGCCCACCGTCAGCACCTGTTCTTCTTCACTGCGTGGCGGCTGTTGTTTTGCCGGTGCCGCGGGTGGCCTGCGTTTCCTCCTTCCACTCCGTGGAGGTTTCCTTTGCCAGGCGGGTGCGCGGCCTCTCGTCGTTTGCTCGCCCCCGCTCGCTGCGCGGCGAGACTCCCTCGACCGCGACCCAGCAGCACGGCCCGTGCCGGGGCCCCTCGGTGTCCGCGAGAAACCGCGTCACCGACACCCCGTCCCGATCCGCGCGCTGGGTCCCCGCGGCCTCGGGAGGCATGGCCGCTGGCACCCGCCTGGCGGATTGAAATCCCCCCGCCTGCAAAGCGGTGGGACAAACCCCTACGGCCACGCACCCGGTATGGCGAGGCCGCACGAGTAGATTCGCGGCCCACGGGAGGGTGGTGGTGAATACCGCCCCGCGGGTGATAGGAGCCATTGCGCCGGAGCGTGCGGGCACCGAGCGGGCGTCTCGCGGTGGGGTATTGCTGGCGTGGCTTCAAACGAACAGCGAGGGGCCCCATTGCGGGACGTCCCTGCTCGGTCGCACGCGCAGGCGGGTCGGAGGGCTGGGCTCAAGGCCCAGCCCGAGCGACCGCTCAAGGCCCGCGGGGCAAAGAAAGAAGGCCTCACGCAGTGAACGAAGAAATCAGGGTCACGGTGGGAACGTGTAGGCGAGGTAGATCTCGGAAGGCACCGGAACGCCGTTGCAGCTGGCCGGCGTGTAACGCCAGACGCTCACCGCCTCCTTGACCGCCAGGGAGAACATCCCGCGCCACTGGACTACCGCGAGGTCGTGGACGAAACCGTCGGTGCCGATCTCGGCCAGGCAGATGACGGTCCCATACTGGCGGCGGGCCTTGGCGGATGCCAACAGCCTCTCGTTCATCTTCCTCTTCTCCACGAGTTTCGGCGTCTCGGGGGTCTCGCAGTAGGGCCACTTGTCCGCGCCCGCCGGCGGTGCAAAGCCGGCCGGGTCCGGGGCCTCTTCCTTGGCCAGCTCCTGGACGGTGGCCTCGACGACCAGCTCGTTTCCCTCGTAGCAGCGCAGCGTTTTCGGGAAAGCCTTGTTGCCGAGCGTGACCTGCCCCTCGTACTCGAACCGCGGCAGCGAATTCGAGTAGAGGGCACTCAGCAGTGCGCCTGTGTCGGGGTCGAAACACAGCGTGACCTGGCTGTCCTTATTGATTCCCACGGGGCTGATCGCCGCTCTCCCGGCGGTGTCCTTCTGCCAGAGGTCCCTGGTTGGGGAGGCCTCGATGCAGAATGCTTTGACGCCACGGATGTCCTTCTGCGTGAGCTTCTTGATTTCCGCGCTTGCGGATAGCCTCAGGTGACGTGCCAGGTTGAGCAGCTGGGCGACCTCGTGGAACCGGAACGGCTTGTCGATCACGTTGCGCTTGCGCCAGGCCTGCCCTTCATGGAACCCGGTGAGCTCACTGTAGCCCGGAAAGCGCGTCTGCTCGAACCACTGCGCCTGGGAGGCGGCCATCAACAGGTAGTCGCCCTCGCGTGTCCCGTCGACGAGGCCGAGGAGTTTGACGTGGGCGCGCAGGTGGAACGGCCCAGTGTCGGGCGCCAGTAGGTTCTGCAGCTGTGCCGCCCGGGTGATCAGCGCCACCCCTTTCTGTTGCTGGTCCTCCGCCGCGAAGACCCGCGGCGCCCCAAACAATACGGCCGCGAGGCACAGAACGATTCCCCGGCCGCCAAAGGCCGTGAGAGACCGACACATGGTGAAGCGTGAAAGACGTTTCATGGCCGGCCTCCTCGTGGTTGTTCTCTAGGAATCAGAGTAGGGCAGGGGCGGGCGAAATACAAGATGAGACTACCTCTCAGAATTCTGTCCGATCTGTCGGTCCTCAGCGATCGGCGGCGCTCCCGCCGGTCAGCGCCCCTTGGCGGCCAGCTCTCCGAGCGGGTGCACGACCCCGCCGCGCACGACGGAACGGAGCTTCCGAAGGGCCGCTATGTCCGCCGTTGGGTCGGCAGCCACGAGTACGAGATCGGCGACCTTTCCCGCCTCGATCGTTCCCAGGTCCTTGCCGAGCGGGCCGAGTGCGAGCGCCGACGTCCGCGTCGCGGCCACCAGCACCTCTATCGGCGTCATGCCCGCGCCCTGCATCGCCTCCATCTCGGCGTACACGGACGGACCTGCGAGCGTGAGCGGGTTCCCCGCGTCGGTCCCCATGGCGATCGGGATGCCAGCCGCGAGGACACGCTTGAGGTTGTCGCCCATCACGGCACGGGCGGCATTCACGCCGGCGAGCCTCGGCTCGATCCGCTGCTTGACCGGTGCCGGGTCGTCCGGGAGCGAGGCCGTCTCGGCGACGTGCGCCAGCGTGACGGCGTTCACGCACCCGTTGGGATCGTCCACGGCGGGTGCCTTGTGTGTGAAGAACGCGTTGTACATCTTCATATAGCCTTCATACACGGTCAGGGTTGGGCAGTAGATCGTGCCGTTGGCCCGCGCCATCGCAATGAACTCGTCGTCCACCGGCTGGTCATCCACGCTGTGGACGAGCAGCCTGGCGCCCGCCTTGAGCGCCACCTTGGCCTCATGAAGGTCTGTGGCGTGCACGATCAGCGGCAAACCAACCTTGCGCGCCTCGTCCCCCGCAGCCATGACCACCGTGGCCATCTCCTCGGCCGACCGGGTCTTGGCCGGGATGTACCAGACCTTCACCGCGTCGGCGCCGTTGGCGGCCAGGTAGCGGACCCCCTCGCGGGCGGCCTTCTCATCCGCGAGGTAGATGAACTGCTTCTCGCCGGGGACGTTGAGCCAGAAGTCGTAGGTGGACAGCAACGGCCCGGACGCCGCGACGTGGGGCGCGACGGGATCGTTTGCGGCCCGCATACGCAGGTCCCAGGACCACGGGTAGCCGCCGACGTCGAACACCGCCGTCACCCCCGAGCACAGGTAGGAATGGAAGAACCGCTCCGGGTGGTTTCGCAGACCCGCCTGGACCTGCTCGTACGGGTAACGATCCCGCACGTCGAGCGCGTCGGGGCGCCCGTCCGCCCATCCGGTCTGGGCAAAGTGCACGTGCGCGTCCACCAGGCCCGGCGTCACCCACATGCCCGACACGTCCGTGACGTCCGCCCCAGGGGGGACGGGGCACGCCACACGTGTGCCCGCGCAGGCGATCCGCCCGTCGCGGATCACGACGACCGCATCCTTGACCGGCGGTGCCCCGGTGCCGTCCACCAGCGTCCCGCCCACCAGCGCCCGCGGGGGTGGTGGCGACGCCGCCTGCCCGGTAAAAGGCACGCACAGCATCGCCAGCAGTGCGCCGTAGACCAGCCCAGACCGGAAAGCGTTCATGGCGTCCTCCCTCGTTTCGAAGAGCATATCGCGATCGACCTTCAGGGGGGCCACTTCACCTCACCAAAGGGCTCTCGGGGTTTGGACGTGCCACGCCCTGGGTTCTTTGGCCTCAGTGCACAATCGGCGTCTCAGAGCTGTGCAGTTGGGCCCGAGCGCGAGGCTCCTTCTCGAGCGGGAAGCGGAAAGAGCCGAGTCGGCCGTAGACCCCGGTAGAATCCGAGCGTGCATGGTGTCGTTTTCCCGCAGGCTGTCGGCGAGCCATTCTCGCCGGAGCTGGAGCTGCGCGTCGGCGGGGTGACGTTGCGTGGGACCTCGGTGGCGGCGCGCGCCACTGCGTTCGCCGTGCCGGAGTTCGGTGTCGCGCTCGACGTTGGGCGCATGAGCCCGACGATCGCGGCGCAGCCGGTCGTGCTGCTGTCCCACGGCCACCTCGACCATCTCTCCGGAGTCCTGGCGTACCTCAACGTCCGGGCGCGTTTCCACACTGGCGACCCGACGCGCCTTGTCGTGCCCGAGAGCGTGGCCGGCCCGCTCACGCAGGCGCTCGCGTTGATGCCCGGGATGGAGTCGGTACGCAAGCGGTTGCGCCTCGAGGACGTGATCGTCGGCGTCACGCCGGGGGTGCGGGTCAAGATAGCGGGGGGCACGGCCGTCCCCTTCGTGGTGGACCACAGCATCGCGACGCTGGGGTGGGCGCTTCGTCGGCCCCGCCGGAGGCGGGCCGTGCTCGTCTACGCGGCGGACGGGAGCACCGAGCCGTTCACGGCGGACCTGGGGCTGCTGGACGCCGAGCTCGCGATCGTCGAGTGCACGTTCCTCGAGCGCAACCGCAAGGTGGCCGCGCGCCTGGCCAAACACGCCCACCTCTCCGACTGGGTCGCGCTCGCCTCGAAGCTGCGCTGCGACCACCTGGTGCTTGCGCACCTGCCCCCGATGCCCTCAGCCAGGATCACGACGCTGCTGGCGCCCCTGGCCGAGCGCTTCCAGGGCCGCCTCGTGGCTTGGTCCGTGGCCAAGTGAGACCTCGGATTGTCAACACGGACCCGGTCGGGGACGCCGGTTGAGGTGAAGGCCTTGGCCGGGCGCGACAGGCGTGTCTGGAGCCAAGGTGGTGTAGACAACACCTACACGCTGGCGCCGTCGGCGGGTTCTTAAGACCGGGGCGGGGCCAACGGTCAAGATCACCGCTCGGGTGCGAAGGAACCTATCACGCAGCAAGCAGTTGAGCGAGGTGCGGTCGGGCTTCGCGAAATCCACCGACCCAGAGAGTGGCTTTGCGGCAGGTTTGCCCTAGAATAGGAGTTAGGAGAGGAGCGGAGGGCGATGAGCACTGCCCCTGGCTTTGAGGGAAACCCTATCCGGCGGAGCTACGCCAAGCCGGAGATAAGGAGGGTTCACCTCAAGCCCGAAGAGGCAGTCCTGGGGGCGTGCAAGATCGCCGGAAAGTTCGGGCCCACCGCCGGCGACTGCAAGCCGGTGGGTAACTGCTCCGGCATCGGATCGTGACGGCGGCGCATGTCCGCCACCCTGTGAACCGAGCCGCAAAGAGACAGAAGCCACCGGCCAAGGGCGCGCGTGAGGCTCGCAGCCGGACCCATGGCTCCACCCTCCACCTTCGCATCGCCGGCATCACGGTGGCGGTCACCGCCCGTGACCCAGACGTCGTCGTGCGGGTCGACGACGCATCGGAGAAGTTCCTGGTGGCCCCCTCGGGCCCCGATGCGGCCATCACGGCAGGCTGGGGCGATCCAGGCGCGGGCGACCCCGGCAACCCGGTCTTCGACTCCGGGGGTGTCTGGAAGCTCTACCGGGACGGCGCGCGCCATCGGTTTGTCTTTTCCTCCCAGGCCCTCGGACCGCTCCCGTACGAGGAGGCGACGCTCGCGGATGACTTCGCCTCCGGCGAGGCCACGCTCAGACGCAGCTGTTTTCAAGCCGCGCAGAGCCTGATGCCGCTGCAGTACCCTCTCGACGAGCTGCTCCTCCAGGGCCTCTTGGCGCGGGGCCGGGGCGCCGAGATCCACGCTTGCGGCATCACCGACGCCTCGGGCCGCGGGCTGCTCTTCGTCGGCCAGTCCGGCGCGGGCAAGACCACCATCGCGAGGCTGTGGGAGGGAATGCGCGGAATCACGGTCCTGAGCGACGACCGGATCATCCTGCGCCGCGTCGGCGGCAGGTTCACGATGTACGGAACCCCCTGGCATGGCGAGGCTGCTCTCGCCGTGCCGGCAGCCGCGCCGCTCGCGGGTGTCTTCTTCCTGGAGCACGGCGCCGCCAATGCGCTCCTGCCCATGCGTGGCGCTGCTGCGGCGACCCGGCTGTTCGCCTCGGGCTTTCCGCCGTTTCACGACCGTGACGGGCTGGACTTCACGCTTGCGTTTCTAGGCGATCTCGCGGCCGAGGTCCCCTGCCACGAGCTGCATTTCGCTCCGAACGCTAAGGTCGTCGACTTCGTGCAGTCGTGGGAAGCGGGCGTATGAGCGGCGGCAGTGTGGGTGCCAGGGGCTCGCTCGACCCTACCGACGCCAGGTTCGTGGACGTGGTTTCCGACCTCCTGCGCCGCGGTCACAGCGTGCGCTTCCGCGCGAAGGGCGGCAGCATGCACCCGACCATACGCGAGGGCGAGGCGATCACGGTGGCGCCGGCACGTCCGGACGCCATCAAACGCGGGGACGTGGTCCTTTACCGCTCCGGGCGGGGCGTCATCGCGCATCGGGTGACGCGCGTCGTTAGGGACCCGGACGGCACGCTCGCCTTCATCCCGCGCGGTGATTCCTCGACCACGCGCGACGAGCCGGTAGACCAGTCCGCCGTACTGGGGCGGGTCGTGGCGGTGGAACGGGATGGCCGGGAGCTGGACCCGACCGGAGCGGGAGCATGGGCGCTGGCCGTCCTGCGGGCCACTGCCGCTCGCCCCGTGCGCTGGCTGCGTGCCCGGCTTCGGGGTGCCTGAGTTCGACCGATCCCTTGGCAACACAGGCAGTTCCGCCGCACGGCACCAGGCTCCCTGGTCGGTGACGTAAAAGGGCACTCCGGGTTCGCGGGCGCTTCCCCGGAAGGCCCGCACCCGTTTGCGAACGCTCGTCTCAATATCTGCGGCCGTTTCGCGACCCAATGGTAAGGTTGTTATTGAGGAGAAAGGGCTTGCGAAACCAGGACCCGACCGCGCCGGCACTCGATCGGGACTCCCCTCGCGGGGAGCGAGTGGACGTGGCGGGTTTCGTCAACCGCAGTTTGCCTCGCTTTTCGCAGGTTTTGGGCGTGGCACGACCTGTGCTTCCCCGTATCAGCGTGGCGACATGGGCGAGGTGTACCCGAGCAGAGGGGCCCGAGCAGGGTCTGTTCCTGCAGTCGTTCCGAGGCGTCAGTCGAATGCTTGCCCGTGTGAAACGACCGTCTCGAGGGGAGGCGGCGTGAGACCAACGAGAGCCCACGCGCTTCTTAGGACCCTCGCCGCGATCCCGGTGCTGTTCCTGGCGGGCAGGGGCGCTCAGGCAGCCGACACTGGCTTCTTAACCACAGGGAACATCGTTGCCACGGGTTCGTGGCTTAACTTCACCACAACTCGACTCAACTCATCCGATAACAGTCGGGCCACCTCGAATGTAATCAACTCGGCTGGTATTTGCTCAACCTACAGCTTTGGCCTTCCTGCCGGTGCAACCATCAACGGGATCGAGGTCACCGTTGAGGGAGGCGTGGCTACGGCCTCAACGGTCAACTACTCAGTTGGCCTCTCTTGGGACGGTGGCACCACCTGGACGGCCGCTAAGTCGAACACTTTTACCAGTACCACTGACGTTGTGCACACTCATGGTGGTGCCGCCGATACCTGGGGGCACACCTGGAACACCACGGAGCTTTCGGATGCGAACTTCCAGTTCGCAATCGCTCGAACGTCGGATCCCTTATACAATCTGAGGATAGATCGTATCCAAATCAAGGTCTACTTCACAGACATCTACCCTCCGACCCCCAACCCCATGACGTTTGCTACTGCGCCGTACAACGCCAGCGCGACGCAGATCAGCATGACCTCGACGACCGGCTCCGACGCGACGCCGCCGGTCAATTATCTCTTCACTAATAACGACTCCAGCTGCGGCGCCAACGCGGGCACCGGGGGCACCTCGAGTTCCTGGCAGAGCAGCACGTCGTACTCGGACAGCGGTTTGCAGCCCAACAAGTGCTACGGCTACACCGTGACCGCGAGGGACTCGCTGCTGAACACTGGCACGGCCTCGAGCATCTCCTCGACCTACACGTCCGCCAACACCCCCGGCACTCCTACCCTGAGCGGAGCGACGACATCCACGTTGAACCTGACCAACGCCGAGAACGGTAACCCTTCGTCCAACCCGACGACGTACTTTGCCGTCCAGGTGGTGACCACCAGCCCCAACGACGCCACCTGGCTCAACCGGTGGGTCAACGCTTCGGGCAACCCTTCGGCCACTGCGGTGTGGATGACCGATACCCAGCTCGACGCGTTGGTTCTTCAGGGCCTGACCTCTTCGACCACGTACGGAGTCGTGGTGAAGGCGAGGAACCAGGACGGTGACGAGACGGCGTTGGGCGCCGAAGGCCAGGGGACAACACTGAGCTTGGATGTGACCGTGAGCGCGTCGGGTAGCCAGACGGCGAGCATGCTCATTCCCAGCACCAACCAGTACGTGGGCGGGAAGTTCGTCATTAAGGACAACACCGGTTCTCGGAACGTCACCGGGATCACCGTCACCGAGAGCGGAACGGTAGATGCTCTCAACAACCTGGACAACATCAAACTCTTCTACGAACTGGACACCACGGCGCCCTACGACGGCGCGAGCGAGAGTTTCGCCGGCACCGAGACGCAGTTCGGTTCGACGGACACCGACGGCTTCAGCGCGGCGAACGGTACGTCCAGCTTCACGGGCTCGGTAGGCATCAGCACGACGGCCACGATGGTGGTGTACGTCGTGTTCGACGTGGGTGCAGGGGCGACGAACGGGGAGACGGTCGAGATCAGCATCAACAACCCGTCGACGGATGTGACGGTAAGCGCCGGGACCGTGGAGCCGGCCACGGCGGTGGCAATACCGGGAACCACGATCCTTAGCACTCCGGCCAATCTGACGCAGGCCCACTACCGCTGGCGCAACGATGACGGAGGAGAGAGCGCCGCTGGCATAGCGGTTGACACCGCGTCCAACAACTACACCACCGGGGGCAGCAGCATAACGATATCCCACACCGTCTCGGGCGCGGACCGCCTGATGCTGGTCGGCGTCTCGATCGTCAACGGCGCCCTCGAGACCGTGGGATCAGTCACCTGGAAGACAACGGAAAACCTCAGTCCGGTAGGCACGGTGACCAACGTTGACGACTCCCGAGTCGAGATCTGGAGTCTGGTGGCGCCGTCCACCGGCGCGGGCAGTGTTGTCGTCGACTTCGGCGGCGCCATTTCCCAATCAGCTGTTGCGGGAGTTGTGACATTTACCGGGGTGCACCAGAGCACTCCGCTTGGAACGTTCGCTTCTGCAATCGGTGACGCCTCGACTCCGGGTACCGTCGATGTTTCCTCGGCAGCGGGCGAGCTCGTCTTTGGGGTCGTCTGCGCTGAGTATGGGGCTGTAACAACAGACCCGAGTCAGACAGAGTACTGGAATAGAAGTATTACGGGCTCAGGCAGCACGAACGCGGCTGGAAGCACCGAGGCGGGCGCGGCACCAACGGTAACGACATCGTGGGCTGTGGGCTCAACATCGAGCAACCACTGGGCTGTCGGCGGCGTCTCGATCAAGCCGGCCTCAGGATCTGGCGCCACCTGGGCGGCTGACGAGGACACCAAGCTTACAGACTTGGCAAAAGGCGCAACCAGGCGGTTGCGTTTTCTGGTGAGTAATTCAGGCGGCACCAGTTCCGGTGCTGTCTCCTACCAGTTGCAGGTGGCGCAAACGGCCACGTGCGGGTCCGGCTCCTACGTGGCGGTAGATTCCTCAACGCATTGGGACGTTGTGGACTCCACCTGGGTGACCGACGGCAATCCTTCTTCCAATGTGAGTGGGGGACTGACGGACCCCGGTGGCTCTTCCTGGGTGGCTGGCGAACTGGAGGACAGCGCGGATTCCACCGACACGATCATCCTCGATGGTAATCAATTCACGGAGATCGAGTTTGCGGTCCAGGCAACTACGAGCGCCACCGACGGGGCGAACTACTGCTTCCGCCTCTACAACGCCACCAGCGGTACTGTTCTCAACACGTACAGTGCGTATGCAGAGGTGACCCTGGCGGGTGGAGGGGGCGACACCAGTCCCCCGACTCCAAACCCCATGACTTTTGCCACCGCTCCGTACGAAGACAGCGCCACGCAGATCAGCATGGTCGCCACGGCCGGCACCGACGCAACGCCGCCGGTCAACTACCTCTTTACCAACGACAACTCCGCCTGCGGCGCGAACGCGGGCACCGGGGGCACCTCCAGCTCCTGGCAGAGCGGAACGTCGTACTCGGACAGCGGCCTGCAGGCCAACAAGTGCTACGGCTACACCGTGACCGCCCGGGACTCGGTCACGCCGACGCCCAACACGGGTACCGCCTCGAGCATCTCCTCGACCTATACGTCGGCGAACACGCCGGGCACGCCCACGCTGAACGGAGCCACCCAGACCACGTTGAACCTGACCAACGCCGAGAACGGCAACCCGTCCTCTAGCCCGACGACGTATTTTGCGGTTCAGGTGGTGACGACCAACCCCAACGACGCCACCTGGCTCAACCAGTGGGTCAACGCGTCGGGCAACCCTTCGGCCACCGCGATGTGGATGACCGATGCCCAGCTCGATGCGTTGGTCCTTCAGGGTCTGACCGCTTCGACCACGTACGGTGTCAGGGTGAAGGCGAGGAACCAGGACGGGGACGAAACGGCGTTGAGCGCCGAAGGCCAGGGAACCACCACTGCTGCCGGCGGCACTCTCCTGACCTTCAACAGCAAGTACGTCGTGGCCTCATCGTCATCAATAGCCACTACCAGCGCCAGTCTAACCGACGATACTGAGGCATCCCAAACCTTCAGTCTGTCATCCTCGAAGACCGTGCTGGCGATCTACAACGCCTTCAACAACGATGGCCAACCTGAAGGAGCGAGAGGCAAGCAATTCGCCATCAGCGTTGATAGTACCGATCGTGCCATGACCTACAACTCTCCCTATGCCTCGAGCGGCGCCGACGGAGCCACAACGTTCTGGATTGGCACGCTGGCCGCTGGCAGCCACACCATCAAGGGAAGGTACGCGTCGAACCAAAACGGCACAATGGTCTCGATAAGCGAGAGAGTTCTGCTGATCGTTATTTTCGACGGCGATCAGTTTTGGTACATAGATGACGCGACGACACAGACCACAGCTAGCGCCACGCTGGTCAATGACCCGAATGCGACCCAAGCCTTTACGCCCCCCGCTGCTTGCAAGGCTCTCATCCTCTACAACGTGGGCAACACCTATGGGTCGACCGAAGATCAAAACGGCAAGTATGGCGCCATAAACCTCGGAGGCACCGACTATTCCCAATTGATAAAAAGCTCTGGCAACACAAAATCGGACAACGTCTTCACGCTGCACTATTCGGCCCTCACCGCGACACCACAAACGGCGCAGGGTAGGTTTGCATCGCGTTTTGGGGGCTTGACTGTCACGATCTCGCGGCGGCAACTGGGCGTGCTCCTGTTTGCAGACAGCACCCTGGCTGACTATGTGACCAGCAGTACGTCAGTCAACACAACGTCGCTCTATCCGGTGAACGACGGTCAGGCTCTCATCAGCAGAACGACCACCGAAGCGCGGGAGCTCCTGGTAGTTGCCACTGGAGGGTTGGACTATCAGGCTTCGGCGGTTACCGGTCTGGCGTACGGCATTCAAGTCGACGGCACCGACAGAACGAAATCGAGAACCTCGCCCCTAAACCTCGCCGGCAGCAACTCAAGCAACTCCTCGGCGGCCTGGGCGGAAACGCTCGCGGCGGGAAGCCACACGGTGCAGGGCAGATACGGCAACAACGCGGGCACGAGTGCGGTGTACGTGACTTCGAGGCGGGTCGTTGCGCTGTGGTTCCCCGGTCAGACACCCGGCCTGTTCCAGTACCGCCGGCCGATCACGATCAAGAACGCGATGACGCCGGCGAGCTGCGGGTCGAACCTCGCCGATTTCCCAGTGTTTGTCTCGTTCACCGACGCTACGCTGAGGACCGTCGCCAACGGGGGGCACGTTCAGAGCGCCAACGGCTACGACATCATCTTCCGAGCCGAGGATCCCGCCCTGTGCACGGACGCTGGGAACCCGTCGCCGTGCACGCTCGATCACGAGCTCGAGAGTTACAACGGGTCCACCGGACAGGTCGTCGCCTGGGTCCGCACTCCCACCCTTGCCTACAACGCCGACGCCACTATCTACATGTACTACGGCAACGATGGGATCACGTCGTCCACCGCGCGTCCGAGCGGTCTCTGGAACACGAGCTACGGTTGGAAGGGCGTCTGGCACCTCCAGGAGACCGGCAACGGAACGCTCAACGAGTTCCAGGACAGCACCGCGAACGCCAACCACGGGACGGGAGGCAAGGGTTACAGCGGGTACGTCCCGACCCGGAGCGCCGGTAGGATCGGCTACGGACAGACCTTCGATGGGAGCAACGACTTCATCGACATGGCCAGCTCGGGCTGGTACAGCTCGTCGTGGCCGTACCGCAAGAGGGTCGTCATCCAGGGGAGTCAGGTCGCCGGCAGTGCGGACCTGTCCAACTTCCCAGTGTTGGTCAAGTTTGAGCCAAACGCCGACGCCAACCTCAGGTACACGGGCAGCGGCGGTCACGTGGGGAAGACCAACGGGGGCGACATCTTTTTCACCAACGACGAGGGCGGCAAGCTGGATCATGAAGTCGAAAAGTACGATTCGGCGACCGGTGAGCTGATCGCCTGGGTGGAGGTCCCGGAGCTCTACTGGGCGGCCAACACCACCCTCTACATGTACTACGGCTATGCATCTGCCGCAGATCAATGGAACCCGACCGGGGTGTGGGATGGAGGAGGGAGCAACTACTACAGGGGTGTCTGGCATCTTCATCAGAGCTTCTTGGACAGCACTTCAAACGCCAACAACGGAACAAACAATGGCACGACCGATCTCGCTGGCAAGATAGCCAATGCGCGTGATTTCGATGGAAGTACCAACTCCATCTCGGTGGCAGATAGTACGAGCCTTCACATTTCCGACTACCTCACTGTGGAGGGCTGGGTAAACCCGGACACAGTGGGTACGTGGGAGACCATCGTTTCGAAGATGACGGGCCAAACCGAGGATCTGTATTTCGTCTTGGATGACAGCGGTTCATCGTTGTATGCTGGGCTGGCCCCTAACTATCCGGACTGGGACACCGGGGTAAGCGTTTCCGCAGGAAGTTGGCAGCACGTCGCATTGACCTACGACGGCTCCAATATCCGCGTGTACAGGAACGGCTCCAACGCCGCCACGCTACCCGCACCAGCGTTCACTCTCGCCCTCGCGACGAACACCAATCCCCTGTACATCGGATGGAACACCGCGTGGACCAACGAGCGCTGGGACGGAAAACTCGACGAGGTGCGGATTTCCAGTGTCGCCCGCACCAACGATTGGATTGCCACTGAGTACGCCAACCAGGACTCTCCGTCTACTTTTTACCAGGTGTTGGGTGAGGAAACGCCGGGTGGCGTGAGTTTGGACGTGACGGCGAGTGCTTTGACGATTGAGGCGTGGGTGAGTTACACGGACAGTCCGACGGTTTGGTTGGGCATATTGATGAAGGGGGGGTGGAGCGACGGGTTCCGGTTGGTGCTGCCGGACTCGCCTAATCCCAAGCGCGTGCAGTTTCAGTTGCCTGGGGCGTCGTACTCGCTGACCAGTTCCTCGAGCATGTCGACATCGCCGGCGTGGCATCACGTGGTGTCGACGTACAGCGGGTCGGCGATGACCACCTACATTGACGGGGCGTTGGCTTCAACGCCGCTTGCCAAGGCGGATGCCATTCTCTCGGCGGGCAAGGAATTTTGGCTCGGTCATGGGGACCACGCGATCGAGAAGGGGTGGAGCTATCAGTTCAACGGCATCCTTGATGAGGTTCGCATCGCTACCACCGGGCGTGACGCATGTTGGATCGAGTCGAGCTACAACGCCGTGCAGTATGCGGCGAACAGCAGCTACATCGAGTTCGGCGCCGAGGGAGCGGCCGGACCGACTACAGTGGAGATGATTTCCCTTGACGCGGCTGCATACCCGGGTCGTGGCGTGCTGGTGTCGTGGCGGACCGGTTTCGAGGTGGACAATCTGGGGTTCCACGTCTACCGGGAGGTGGGCGGGGAGCGTGTACGGGTTACGCCTTCTCTGGTGGCCGGCTCTGCTCTGTTTGCCGGGGCCGGGACGGCGCTGACCGCGGGACAGAGCTACAGCTGGTGGGACGCCTCGCCGGTGGCTGGTTCCGTCTACTGGCTGGAGGAGTGGGATCTTTCGGGTGAGAAGCGCTGGCACGGGCCGGTGAGCGTGCAGCCGGCACCGATGGGGGTCCAGGCTCAGGCAATGTCGGCTCCATCCTCGGGCGGTTCGGTTCAGACCTCCTCGCCGCTGCTTTCCGGGCTTGGGCAGGCGGTCCCAGGGTCGGTCGAGCACCGGGTGCGGCGGCGGCTGCGGCAGGGGGTCTCGACCAGTGACGAGCGGTTGGCGGTGCAGTGGGGTCTGGCGAGCCGTCCGGCGGTCAAGATCCTGGTCTCGGAGGAGGGGTGGTACCGGGTGGGTCGGGAGGCGCTGGTGGGGGCGGGTCTCGACCCGACTGTGGATCCCGGCAGCCTGCAGCTGTTTGCCGACGGGCAGCAGGTCCCGATCGTGGTGGATGGCAGCGGGATCGGGTTCTACGGTGAGGGCCTGGAGAGCAATGCGAGCGGGG
>MEKI01000074.1:3155-5830 GCA_001766905.1 Acidobacteria bacterium RBG_13_68_16 | reverse complement strand
TACTTCCACCAGCGGCGGATCGCAAGCCAGTAGGGGGTGTCACCCTCTTGCAGCATCCGAGTGCCCCCGCGCATCGCGTAGTCGGTGGCGAGGATCACGGAGAGCTTCCCGTCCTTGGAGAGCGTTGGCCACTGCGGGCGAAGGGCCGTGAGCCCATTGGAGGTGCGAAACACCGTGTCCGCCCGCATCTGGTACAGGCCCTTCGACACGCCCCCGGAATCTCCCGAGACGCACGGATTCCACCGCGACTCCCAGTACCCCACCGCGTCCAGGAACACCGGGAGCCCGTTGATTCCGTAGCGGTTGGAAAGGGTCTGCGCGAAGGCCCGTGCGAGCGAGCGCGACTGGTCACGGGTGAAGTTGCACCACGACCCCGTAGGCGCGTTGCCCTCGCTCGTGGAGGGCTTCGCCGACGCCGAACGCGATCCCACAATGGCGACGCCGATGACGGCGGTGCCAAGGAGGATCGCGAGGTTTGGGTCAATGCGCATGGGGTCGTGGTGGGTTCGCGGTGCGGCTTACGCCTTGTTCCAGGCTTCCATGAAGGCGAGGATCGTGTGCGCCGCTTGCGTGGCGTTCTGCTTCACCTCGTTGATCGACTCCTTCATCGTCGCCTTCTTGGGGGCTTCCTGGGAGGTCTGACCGGGAGGCGGTGTCGGCTGGCTCGCCTGGGTGGCCTGACGCTTGGCGTACACCCGCAAGGCGCCGAACATCGCCTTGAGGGTCGACGTGTCGGGGTCCGCCGGGATCTTGATGATCCGGTTTCCGCTCACGTCCAGGATGTCCATCGTGTCATCCGATGTGTTGTACCGAAGGGAGAAGTGGAGAGCGTTGGGTGCCATCACGAGTTCCTGTACCCCTGTGCCGCGGCCTGCGCAACCAGGTCACGCCACACGTCAAGTCCACCAAGCTGGCCCTTGAGTTCGTTCCCCAGGAACTGAAGCTCTTGGGCGTCGTAAGTACTGCCGGAGTCCGTCTTGCCTCGGATGAAGTCCCGCAGCGCGGATCCTTGCTGGGTGAGCATCGCACCACCCTGCCCGTACGCCTTGCGGAACCCGTACACCATCGCCGTGAAAAGCCCGGCCTGATGCTTGTACGAACTGTTGGTGAACGCACTCTCGGAGATTCCGCCCGTGATCGGCGTGAACCCGTTGCCCTTGCCCAGCGGTGAGCGCGAGACGGCGTTGTAGTCCTTGGCGAACTGCTTGGTGAGCGTCGAAAGCGACGCATCGCTCGTGATGCTCGAAGGGTTGTACCCGAGGAGGAACATCGCACGACGGATCGAACCGTTCGTGAGGAACAGGTTGCCGAGCACCGTCTGCGAGTAGTTGGGCGGGTTGCCGTCCGGGACCGGGAGCGTGCCCGGGGTCGGAGGCGTCACTGGAACGAACGGGTCGGGCTCGGGCTGCGGCTGCGGCTGCGGACCCGGGGGCTCCGGGAGGTCGTCATCCCCATCCCCATCCCCGTCACCATCTCCGTCACCTGCGGGTGGAAGCTCGTTCGTTCCACCCATCGCGGTGAGTGCGAGCAGGAGGAGAAGCGCGCCGCCGATCACGGCCATCTGCTTGGGGTTCATCTTCTTCATGGCGGGTTCACTTCTTGCGAGTCAGGAGGAGATACCCCGCGAACGCTGCGGCGATGGCGAGGAGAGGGAAGGTGAGAGGTCCGAGGGCCTTCGCTGCTGCATCGGCGGCCTGCTTGGCGAGACTGATCGCTTGATCCCGGATCTCCGTGATCATGTAGACCGCGAAGGTCCCCTTCATGCCGGTGTAGACCGACCACGCAGCTTGAGCCTGCGACATGAAGCGGTACGGTGCCGTGTAGAGGGGCACGTAGGGCGTGCCCGCATCGGGCACGTAGTAGAAAAGCTCTGCGACTGTGAGTGGAGGCTCCGAAGTCGGATCCAGCGGCGTGAGGGTCGCGATGGTCTCCTCAAGGCGCTGACGCGCCTTCGTCGCGTCAAGCACCGCCTTCTGCACCTCGGTGCCCACTTCGATGAGCGCAAGCGTGTCGGCAACCTGGTCCAGCGTGCTGTTGGTGAGGAGGTCGTACAGGTTCAAGGCATCGCCCTGGACCTGGAGAAACACTTTCTTGACCGCCTCGTCCAACTGGTCGCGGGTGATCAGCGCAAGCGCAAGGAACGACCCCACCGACCGCTTCTCCGGCGGCAGCGATGCCTCGACCTGGCGGATCAGGTCATCCACCCCGGTCACCGCTTCGATGGGGAGCGCGTCACTCACAGCCGGTTCCACTCCCGCTCGAGCCGGTACACCCGGTCCCGAACCTGGCTCTGGAAGCGTCGAAGCTGCGGCTCACGCGTCGGCCACACGATCGGTTCCCCGAAGTTGGTCACCGGGTACGCGTTGTAGAGCGTCTCCACGATGAGCGTGTCTCCGCGAGCACCCTGCTTGTAGAGGTCCCACGCCCACCTGTCGATCCGGTCGGTGTCGAACGGGATCGCGAACTCCACACTCGGTGGCACATCGGCGAACTCGGGGTCCACCTGACGGGAGCGCACGGGAGCCTTGGGCTTCGCAGGCCCCTTGCCCGGAAGCGCCTTCTTGGGGGAGGTGCCTTGCGACTTCTGGTACAGCAGCGCGCCCACGCACGCGATGCACCCTGCAACGATGGGTCCGTACATCAGAAATGCCCTCCGTGGTGATGGTGGTGGTGGA
>MEKI01000074.1:2832-3127 GCA_001766905.1 Acidobacteria bacterium RBG_13_68_16 | reverse complement strand
GCACGAGTCGTGGTGGAGGAGGGTCCCGTCGTACGCACACGCGGCGCAGCAGGCCCCGACCGTCCCCACCGGGAGGATCGGCATCGGCGACTTGCCGTAGCCTCGAAGCAGCGTGCAGACGTCCACGATGCCGGAGTCACTCTCCACCAGCGCGTGGTGCATCGCACCGATCCTGCCGTACTGCTTGCTCTTGAGCGGCTCGATGACCACCCGCGCCCTGCGGCCCTGTGCACGGGCGTAGCCCGCCACCGCCGCCGCCCAGTCGAAGCACGTTGCCCGCAGTCGCTTGGCGATC
>MEKI01000074.1:1824-2774 GCA_001766905.1 Acidobacteria bacterium RBG_13_68_16 | reverse complement strand
CGACATCGGGCTCGAGGAAGCTCGCGTCGACATCGTACTCGCGGAAGTACGCCTCGTTCCGCTGCACGAGCATCTCCCCGATCATCTCGTAGACCTTCGACAAGTCGAAGTTCAAGTCCGCATGGAACTGGATGCACACACCCTGTTGTTCAAGTCCATCGCTCATGGGTTGGTCCTCCTGGGCCTGGGTTTTCAGGCGCCCGCGCCTGCAAGTAGCGCGTTCTTGACCGCGATCAGCGCGGTCTGTGCGTTCAGCCCGATCGAGGGGGTCGTGAGCAGGTTGGGCCTGTTCGCCTCCGCCAAGATCTTGTCGCTCGTCGCCTTCGTGATCGGCGCATACGACAGGATGAGCGACAGGAAGATGATCGCCTTCTCGCCGATCCCGCCGGTCTGCGCGACCTTGTACTTGGCGAGGACCGCACTGGACTCAGCGATGAAGCGAGCGCGCTGGTTCGCATAGACGCTGTTCAAGTCCTGGAGGGTGAGCGTCTTGGCGATGGCCTTGGGAATGAACGACTCGAACTCACTCTTGGTGAGGTAGCCGAGGAGGTACATCGTACGGATCTGGATCTGCGTCTGGTCGTAGTCCGAAAGGCCCGAGAAGTCGTCGAAGGTGCGGTTGCGGGCCTGGAGGACCGTCGCACGCCATGCCGAGATGGTCTTCATGATGGCGCCGTTGAGGAGCGACTGGTCCGAAATCTCGCCGGTCGCAAGGTACTTGGAGACCGCGATGCGCTCTTGGGCGCTCATGTTGGTCGCACGCCCCATGGCGAAACTCGCTGCCTGCCGAGCTCGAATCGCCGGGGTGCTGCCCGGGGTGAGCATGAACGCCACCGCCACCGCCGCGAGGTCACCCGCGAACGCAACTCGTGCCGCCTGGATGTTCCCCGTGTCGTACCCGGTGATCCGGTACCCCCGGACCTCCTCGTCCTCCACCGGGGTCACCTTGT
>MEKI01000074.1:831-1813 GCA_001766905.1 Acidobacteria bacterium RBG_13_68_16 | reverse complement strand
CCGTAACCACGATGTGCGTGGCGTTGGTGGGCACGGTGAAGTCTTGGATCATCGTCTGTGGGTACAGCGAGGCGATGACCGGGCCATCCGGCGTCGGGTTCCCAAGAGCGTCCACGAAGTACGCGCCCAGGAACTCGGCATACACGGTGCCTGCCACCGGGGTGAGCGTCTGCGCGGTGTCGTAGATCGTGAGCTTGCGGGCGCGAGCCGGGATCTCCACGAGGGTCCCTGGCAGACCGCCTCGCCCACCCTCTGACGTAGCCCAGACCTCTTGCGAGAGACGAGCAAGGCGGTCCCCCACCGGCACACGGCACGTCTTCATCGTGGCGAGGATCGTGGTGGTGTACGCCGCAAGCGGGTCCTCCCCCAGACCCACGAAGGGCATGGGGAAAGGACTCACCGTCTGCGTCGCAATCGCCGCCCCCACCTGCACCTGCACCCCTAGCGGGTTGTTCGGCCAGTTGGGGATCGTCGGGTAGATGTTGCGCGGCACCCCCGGGATGGCGATGCCGACCGCCACGTCACTGTTCGCGGGGACCGAGAGTCGAACGCCCGCGCCGATGCCGACGAGGATCTTCTCGTTGTCGACGTTGAAGGTCGCTCGGATCTGCGTGGAGTGGTAGCCGGTGTTGATCACCTGATCGCGAGGGAAGGGGAGAGGGTTGGTGTTGTCCGTCTCCGCAAGCTCTCGCGCGTAGACACACAACGTCACCCACTCCGTCTTACCCGGCGGCGTCGACAAGAGCGTCGCCTCCACATAATCCGCCGGGTACACCGCACGCTCCGATCCGACGCGGAACACGTTGGCTTCGTTCAGGGTCGCGTCTGGAAGATGACAGCGCATCGGTGGTCAACCGCACTTCATAGACCGGAAGGCGACGGTGTAGGGCGGAACTTGAAGCTCACGCCTTGGGGTGGGCCTAGAGCCCGAAAAAGGTCCGTGGGATGAGGGGTCACGGTACCCCTGCGGCTTGCTGACTTG
>MEKI01000074.1:130-739 GCA_001766905.1 Acidobacteria bacterium RBG_13_68_16 | reverse complement strand
GTTGCCCGAGGTGAACTGGGGCTGGCCGCTGATGCGCGCGTCGACGAGCAGACCGAGCACGGCGCCAAGGTTGGCAGCGTTGTCGCGAGCCTCCCAGAACATGTACGCGGGCTTGTAGGCCGTGCTGTTCTGCGGCTGGACGTTGAGCACGACGCTGGCCGCACCACCCGCAAGCGGGAAGTTGGGGGCGCCGATCGTCGAGAAGCCGAGAAGGTGCGCGTGACACGGAATCTCGGAGGTGCAGTCCGCCGGAGACGCGCCCATCGCGTACCCCGACATCGCCGACGGCATCGAGCGCGTGGTGCTCGAGCTCACCGGGTAGCACGCGCCGCCATTCGCACCGACGCGTGGCGCGAAACGGCCCTTGGCGCCGTAGCTGGCGCCGACGCTGGCGCGCTGCTCCGCCGCCATCTTGTCGGCGTCACGGCCGAAACCCGACGCCCACAGAGCGTCGCGAATCTCGCGCACGTCCTTGAGATCGGGTCCGTCGATGCCGACGCGAACCTGGGAGAAAGCCTGAGCGTAGCGAGCCTGAAGCTCCATCTGATGCTTGATGTTCTGCATGGTCTTTTTTCCTACTGCGAGCGAACTTGAGAGGGTTTTCTTCAG
>MEKI01000074.1:0-96 GCA_001766905.1 Acidobacteria bacterium RBG_13_68_16 | reverse complement strand
AACTTGTAGGCCGACGCCGCCAGAAGGCCGACGCCCGCCGACTTCGCCAGGTCTCCCGCGGTGCCACCCAGGAACATGCCGCCCACGACCGCGGCG
>MEKI01000073.1 GCA_001766905.1 Acidobacteria bacterium RBG_13_68_16 | reverse complement strand
TCAGGCGCTCGCCCTCCAGCCGACGTTTCTCACGGTGTGGATCGGCGCCAACGACGTCCTGGGTGTGCTGTCAGGTGTCGCGATCGAGGGCGTCACGATGACGCCCGCGCTGCAGTTCCAGACGCAGTACACGACCCTCCTGGGTACGCTGCGCGGGGCCCGGCCCAACGCGCCGATCCTGGTCGGCAACATCCCGGATGTGCTTGCGGCTCCTTACGTGACCACGATCAAGCCCTACATCGTCAACCCGGCGACCGGTGCGCACATCCCGTTGATCGGCGCGGCAGGTCCGCTCACCGAGAACGACTACGTCCTGCTCACGGCGTCCTCGCTGCTCGCCCAGGGGATCGGGATCCCGGCGGCCGCCGGAGGTACAGGGCAGCCGCTGCCGGAGGGCTCCTTCGACCCGGCAACGATGACGTTGACGGCGGGCGTGATCCTGCGGGCCGGGGAGGTTTCGGCGGTCCGCGCACTGACCGACCAGCTCAACAACATCGTCAATGCGGTGGCGGCACAGTATGGGGCCAAGGTCGTGGACATGCACGCGTTCCTCAACGATCTTGCGGCCAACGGCGTGACCTACGGCGGCGTCAAGCTGACCGGCGCCTACCTGACGGGCGGCGTCTTTTCGTACGACGGCGTCCACCCGCAGGCGCTCGGGTACGCCCTTGTGGCCCGCAAGTGGATCGAGGCAATCAACGCCAACTACGGGGCGACGCTGCCCGACATCGATCTCCTGCCGTTCCTCACGGGTGCGGGGGCCGCGGCAGCCACCTCGGTCCTGGCCGCGAACACGGTGATCTCGGAGCAGGCGGCGATCGAGATGGTGAAGGCGTACGCCCCGTACGCCCTTACCGACAAGCTCGAGACCGGCCACCGCGTGGTGCGCCGGCACCTGCCCGACCAGAGGACGCGCGTACCGATCGAGCCAAAAACGCCCTAGTGCTCTCGCGTTCTGCAGCTGCATGGGGCCGCCTCGGGGCGGCCCCTTTCCTTACCGGCGCCACCAGTAGACAAGCCTTCGAGCGTGCCACTGTGCTGTGGAGTAGTGCTACCCTACCGCGCGTTCAAATCTGGTAGACGGGAAAGGAGGCCGGTGTGGACTACCCCATCTGGAACCTGGTCTTCGGTGGCGGCGTGCTGATCGGGATCGTGGCCATCACTCACGTCCTGGTTTCCCACTTCGCCATCGGCGGCGGCTTCGCGATCGCGTTCATCGAAACCCTGGCGGTGAGGCGCCGCGACCCTGCGCTGCGCGGCCTCGCCAAGCGCAGCTCCCTGATGCTGATCCTCGTCTCGACCGTGTTTGGGGCGATCTCTGGGGTCGGAATCTGGGTCACGATCGGGCTGGTGCAGCCCGCGGCGACCTCGGCACTGATCCACAATTACGTCTGGGGCTGGGCCGCCGAGTGGGGTTTCTTCATCCTCGAGGTGGCGACGGCACTCGCCTACTACGCCACTTGGGACAAGGTCCGCCCGCGCACCCACCTGCTGATCATCTGGCTCTACGTCTTCGCCGCCTACATGTCGCT
This sequence comes from Acidobacteria bacterium RBG_13_68_16, assembly GCA_001766905.1. GTDB lineage: Bacteria > Acidobacteriota > Thermoanaerobaculia > Thermoanaerobaculales > Thermoanaerobaculaceae > RBG-13-68-16. The sequence goes on along the minus strand of MEKI01000073.1, from coordinate 11,970 downwards.
GGTCGTCATCCAGGGGATCATCTCGTTCATGCTCACGCCGGGGAGGTGGCTGGAGACCCACTCCTTCTGGGACGGGATCTTCAACCCCAGCTACCTGCCGGGGCTGGCGCTGCGCACCGGAATCTGCCTGTTCCTCGCCGGCGCCTACCTGACCCTTGCCGCGCTGCGCGAGACCGACCGCACCGCCCGGGTGGGCATGGTGCGTTTGCTCGCGGTCTTCCAGATCGTGGGCGTGTTGCTCGCCTACGGCGGCTACCGCTGGTGGGAGCACGTGCTCCCGGAATCCGTAAAGGCGATCTTCCTGGGGAGCAAGGCCCTCCTTCCCGCCCTGGCCTCAACCCGCTACTTCGTACTGTGGGCGCTGACGGTCTATCTACTGCTGTCCCTCTTCGCCCTGGCTGCTCCCCGCCTCCACCGTTGGCCTACCGCCGTTGCCGCACTCCTCGCGGCGTTCGCGTTCTTCGGGGGGTACGAGCGTCTCCGCGAGGGGTCCCGAAAGCCCTTCGTGATCCGCGACTTCATGTTCTCGAACGGAATATTGGTGAGCGAAATCGCCGACCTGAACCAGCGCGGGGTCCTGAGCAAGGCCGTCTGGGCGGCCCGCGAGAACCCGGGGCCCGAGGGCAAGGGGGTAGCGGTGTTCCGTGCCCAGTGCGCCTCGTGTCACACGCTGGATGGCTACCTGTCGATCCGCAAGCTGGTGGCGCCCGTCGACCCGGACATGCTCAACGGCATCCTCGCCACGATGCGGGAGGAGGGTAACGAGTACGTCTCCGGGCGGTACACCGACAAGGGGCACGTGGCCACCGACAAGCTCGACTACCCCCTGATGCCGCCGCTCGTCGGCACGGACGACGAGGTCGAAGCCCTGGCGAGCTACCTGTTGACTCTCAGGCCCTCGAACGTCGCGGAGGCAAACCATGGAAAATAGCCTAATCCCGGCTCTGGACCCCGCTCCGCTTCCGGGGCCCCCCTGGCTCTTCCACGTGCTCTGGGTTGTGACGTTCCTGTTCCACCTGCTGTTCGTCAACACGGTTCTCGGCGGCTCGCTGCTGGCGGCGTTCGCGGGCTTGGCCCGGACGGGAAGGCGCGAGATCCGGACCCTGTTTGTCGAGGTCAACGCGTGGGCGATCTCGTTCGCCATCACGTTCGCCATCGCCCCGCTGCTCTTCATGCAGGTGCTGCTGGGGCGCTTTTTCTACACCGCGACGATCCTCGTGGCCTGGGCCTGGCTCGGGATGCTGGGCCTGTTGACCGTCGCCTACTACCTCAACTACGTGGCCAAGTTCCGGCTGCGGGCAGGCAAAAGCGCCGGAGGGGTGTTGATCGTCGAGGCTGCATGTTTCGTCGTGATCGCGGGCATCCAGGTAACGGTCAACTTGCTGCACATGCAGCCCGCGCGGTGGGAGAGGGTGGCCGACCAGGCGTGGGCGGCGCTCTCCGACCCGACGTTCGTGCCGCGCTTCCTGCACTTCCTGCTGGCCGCGGTAGCGATGGCCGGCGCGCTGCTGGCGTGGGTTGCGGTTCGCAGGGCGAGAAAGGGCGGCGCCACGGAGGCACTCTCCGGCATGGCCCGCTTCGGCATCCGTGCCGCCCTCGTGACCACCTTGCTGCAGCTGGTGGACGGGTTCTGGCTCCTGCTCGCCTTGCCCGAGGACGTGCTCAAGGCGTTCATGCGGGGTGGTCCGGCGACGATGGTGCCACTGACTGTCGGGATCCTGGCTGGGCTGCTGCTGCTCGTGGTGCTGGCGCAGATCGCCGACCCGCTCGCCAGCCCGGCCAAGGTCCGACGCGTGGCCGAGCTGATCGTCGGAGCCGTGGTGTTCATGGTCGTGACGCGGCACCAGCTTCGTGGCATCTACCTCGCCTCCGCGCGGGCGAACGAGCAGGTGACGGTTTCAACCCAGTGGGGCCCGCTGGCGCTGTTCTTGGTGGTGTTCGTGGTCTGCGTGGCGATCACCGCATACGCGCTCGTGAAGGCCGCCAAGGACCGGCCGCAGCCCGGGGAGGACGCCGCATAGGAGCAGACCTTTACGCGAGCACCGCGCGGGCGGCGCGCAGCGTCGTCTCGACGTCGGCGTCGGTGATCTCGTAGTGAGTCACCATGCGCACGTCGGTCGCGCCGAAGGCGCCGAGCAGCACTTGGTGTTCCTTCATGCCGGCGACGAGGCGCTGCGACGGCGCCACGGAAGGGTCGCCGGGGACCTTCTCCGGGCGCAGGCGGAACACGAGGATGTTGGTGGAAACCCGCGCCGGGTCGATGTCAACGGCAGGAAGCACCGCGAGGCCGTCGGCGAGACGCCTGGCCCGAACGTGGTCCTCACCGAGCCTGCTCACCATCTCGGTGAGCGCCACGATCCCCGGCGCCGCCAGGACGCCGACCTGCCGCATCCCGCCCCCGAACAGCTTGCGCGCCCGCACCGCCTCCTCGATCAGATCGCGGCTTCCCAGGAGCATCGAGCCCACCGGCGCGGCAAGCCCCTTGGACAGGCAGAACATGACGGTATCGCACCCCCGTGCGAGTTCGGCGGCGGTGGTGCCGAGAGCCGCGGCTGCGTTGAAGATGCGGGCGCCGTCGAGATGCACCGGTAGGCCGTGGTCGTGGGCGACCTCCGCGAGGGCCCGGGTGCGGGCGGCGTCCATCGGCAACCCGGACCACAGGTTGTGTGTGTTCTCGAGGGCCAGCAGCCGGGTCGGGGTCCGGTACGACGCCTTGGGAGCGATCGCCGCCTCGACCTGGGACGGCTCGAGCAGGCCGTTCTCAGTGACAATCGGCCGTGGGAGCGCGCCCGACCACACCGCCATGGCGCCCATCTCGAAGTTGAAGATGTGGCCCCGGGCTTCGATGATCACCTCGCTGCCGGGGCGCGTCTGCAGGTGCACGGCCAGTTGGTTCCCCATCGTGCCCGTGGGGACGAAGAGCGCCGCCGGGAATTCCAGCATCTCTGCGGCCAACTCCTCCAGGTGGAGGACGGTCGGGTCCTCGCGGTAGACGTCGTCGCCGACTTCGGCCTCCGCCATCGCGCGCCGCATGGCGGGGGTCGGGTGGGTCACCGTATCCGAGCGCAGGTCGATCATGACCGGTATCATAGCGGTCCTGGGGGGTGCATGAGCGAGGGGTTCAAGGTGGTCGCGCAGGAGCGGGGAGTGGAGGAGCTGGTCCTCGAGGGCAACGGACTGAGGGTGCTGCTCCTCCCCGACCCGAGTGTGCCGGTGGTGGCAGTATGCGTGATCTACCACGTGGGGTCGAGAAACGAGGCGGTCGGCCACACCGGTGCGACCCACCTCCTCGAGCACTTGATGTTCAAGGGCTCGCAGAGGTTCGACCCGTCCGACGGAAGACCGATCGCCCGCGTCCTCGAGCGCGTGGGGGCTCACTTCAACGCCACCACGTGGTTCGACCGGACGAACTACTACGAGACCCTGCCGCCGGAGCACCTGGAGCTGGCCCTGGAGCTGGAGGCGGACCGCATGCGGAACGCTCTTCTGCGTGAGTCGGACCTTGTGACCGAAATGACCGTGGTGCGCAACGAGTTCGAGCGCGGGGAGAACGAGCCGTTCGACGCGCTGCTCAAGGAGTCGTTCGCAATCGCTTTCCGCGAGCACCCATACCACCACCCGACGATCGGGTGGCGCAGCGACATCGAGAACACGTCGATCGACAAGTTGCGGGCGTTCTACGACACCTTCTACTACCCGGATAACGCCTCCCTGGTGCTGGTGGGGTCGTTCGACCGGGCCGAGGCGCTGGAGCTGACGGCCCGGCACTTCGGGCCCCTGCCGCGGGCTCCACGCGTCATCCCCCCCGTGGCGACCCGGGAGCCGCGCCAGGAGGGAGAGCGCCGCTTTGTCGTGCGCCGGGCCGGGGAGGTGGGCTGGGTTGTCGTCTCCTGGCGGGCCCCCGAGGCGGCGCACGCCGATACCCACGCCCTCGCGGTCCTGGCGGACGCTCTCACCGGTGGGGTGACGTCGCGCCTCTACCAGCGGCTGGTGGAGACGGGCCTGTGCCTCGACGTGCAGGCCGCGGCGTGGCAGCTCCGCGACCCGGGGCTGTTCCAGGTGTTCGCAACGCTGAACCCGCCTGCGCCGCACGCGAAGGTCGAGAGGATGATCCGCAAGGAGGTTTCCTCGATCGTTCGCAAGGGGCTCGTAAAGTCCGAGCTGGAGCGGGCCAAGGTCCAGGTGGAGGCGCAGACCGCGTACCACCGCGACTCCCCGGCCCAGGTGGCGGCGGGGCTCGCCGAGGCGATCTCATCGGTGGACTGGCGCTTCTACCTCGACTACCCGGATCGCATCCAGGCGGTGACGGGTACGGAGGTGCTTCGGGTCGCGGGCGAGACGTTCGTTGAGGATTCGGTCTCGGTCGGGTACTTCATCCCGAAGGATGGACACGGTGGATCAGGCGCCGTGCCGCGGCCCGGGCCGCGCGGGCTGTGCCTCAGACCCTGCTTCCACCACACGGAACTGGCTCCGCTCGTCACGGAGGCGGCCCTCCCGGGAGGAGGCCGCATCCTGCTGCTGCCCCGCCACAGCAACACGACGGTTCACCTCCACGGCTCGCTGCTCGCCGGCCACGGCCTGGTCGGGACCGAGCAGTGGAGCGCGGCCTCGCTGGTCCCTGACATGCTCGAGCGCGGCACCTCCTCGCACTCCCGGCTCGAGATCGCCCGCCTGCTCGAAGATCGGGGCATCGAGCTGGCTGTCTCTGCGGACGGCTTCAACCCCCTCGAGATCTTCTGCTCAGGGAGATGCCTGGCGCGCCACCTGCCGCTCGTCCTCGATCTTCTGGCGGAGATGCTGCTCGCGCCGGACTTCCCCGCAAACGAGCTGGAAAAGCTGCGCACGCTGCGCCTGGGGGAGCTTGCCCAGGCCCAGGAGGATACGTTCCACCGCGCGTTCGAGGCGTTCGCGCGCCTCACGTACCCGCCCGGGCACCCCCACTACCGCCGTCCTTTCGACGAGCGCCGGGCGGCTCTCGAGAGCCTCACGCGCGAGCAGCTCGTTGCCGTGCACGGCAAACTTTACGGCCCGGCCTCCCTGATGCTCGCCGTGGTGGGGGACTTCGAGCCCGGCGAGGTCGAGCGCCGCCTCGCTGAACTGTTCGGGGCTGCAAACGGCGGGTGCCGCGAGGCACCGCCGGTCGCGCGGCGCGGGCCGCACGACGTTTCCCCCGGTGAGGCGCGCGAGAGCATCCCCGACAAGCCCAACTTGGACGTGGTGGTCGGACACCCGGGTGGGCTGCGGCGCGCCGACGAAGACTTCCTCGCAGCCTTGCTCGGCAACTCGGTGCTCGGTCACTCGACGCTCTCGTCGCGCCTCGGCATGCGGCTTCGCGACCGGGAGGGGCTCACCTACGGTGTGATCTCGCGCTTCTTCGGGGCCTCGCTGCTGGACGGCCCGTGGGCGGTTGCGTTCTCGGTGGCGCCGGAGAACCTGGAGCGCGCGCAGGCGGCGGTCCGCGAGGAGCTCGCGCGCTTTGTGGCGGAGGGGCCGAGCGAGGAGGAGCTTGCCGACGAGCGGGCGGCGGTGGCGGGTTCCTACCGGGTGTCTCTCGCCACACCCACCGGGATGGCTCGCGAGCTGTCCCGGCTGGTCAGGCACGGCCTGGCGGTGACGGAGATCGACCGAATCCCCGGGAAGGTCCTGGCGACCCAGAGGGCGGAGGTTGTCGAGGCGGTCCGGCGTCACATCGACCCGGCGCACCTTTGCCTCGCCGTGGCCGGGACGCTCGTTGCAAAGCCCGGCGGCGCCGACTAGCATCTCCTCACCATGCTGCGCGAGCTGGAGGTCCGTGACCTCGGGATCATCGAGAGGGTGCGCCTGGAGCTCCCGGCGGGGTTCATCGTGCTTACCGGCGAGACGGGCGCGGGGAAGTCGCTGCTCGTGCAGTCGCTCCAGCTCCTGGCCGGGGAGCGCGCCGACGCAGACCAGGTACGGGGTGGCCGGGACCGACTGCTGGTAGAGGGGTGCTTCGGGGCCCCGCCCGACGAGGTGGCGCAGGAGCTGCTCTCCCAGCTTGGGGTCAACGGCGGGGACGAGCTGGTGCTGCGCCGGGAGGTCTCGGCGGCCGGCCGCTCGCGAGCCTGGATCAACGATGTGACGGTGACGGTCGGGGCCCTGCAGCGCCTTGCCCCCTACCTGCTCGCCATCCACGGGCAGCACGAGCAGCGCGGCCTGACCGACCCCTCAACCCACATCGCGCTGGTGGACACGGCCGGCGGCCTGACCGGCGAGTGCGGGAGGGTCGGCGAGGCGTTCGCCTCGTGGCAGGAGGTGCGCCAGCGTCTGGAGGCCCAGCGCCGGTCGCTCGCGACGCGGCGCGACCGCCTGGACGTCATCGCCTTCCAGGCGAGGGAGATCGACGAGGCGCGGCTGGAGGCCGGGGAGGAGGAGCGCCTGCGGGAAGAGCGTGCCTTCCTGCAGCACGCGGAGCGCATCGGCGAGCTGGTTGGCCTGGCGCAGGGAGCGCTCGGGGGTGAGGGGGGCGCAGTTGCGCTGGCGCGCGCGGCCAGGTCGGTTCGTGAGCTGCAGGAGCTCGGGATCGGAGTGGGCGAGACCGCCGGAGATCTCGAGCAGGCGCGGGTGCTGGCCGAGGAGGCCGAGCGGGTGCTGCTGGGGCTCTCCGACCGCGTGCGCCCCGACCCGCAGAGACTCGAGGCGATCGAGGGCCGGCTTGCACTTCTGGAGCGCCTGAGCCGCAAGTACGGCGGCTCACTGGCTGCGGTGCTCGATCACCGCGCGCAGCTGCAGGCCGAACGGGAGCAGCTGGAGGGTGTCGAGGACGACATCGTGCGCCTGGAGGAGGAGCAGCGGATCCTGGGCGACCGCTACCTCGAGCTGGCCAGGGCGCTCTCGGTGCGTCGTGCGGCGGCCGCGCAGGGCTTTTCCGCCCGCGTTGTCGAGGTGCTCAAAGGCCTCGGAATCCCGCGGGCGCGTCTCCGGCTGGCGCTGGCGCGGCGGGTCTCACCCGAGGGTCCCCTCGAGGCCGACGGTTTCCGCGTCGAGCCGGCGGGCGACGGCATTGACGTCGGCGAGTTCGAGCTCTCGACCAACCCGGGCGAGGAAGTGCGCTCGATGGCGCGCATCGCCTCCGGCGGCGAGCTCTCGCGCATACACCTGGCCATGCGCACCGTGCTGCGTGACTCTCTGCCCCGGCGGGGATTGCTGACGCTCCTCTTCGACGAGGTCGATGCGGGGATTGGCGGCAACGTCGCCGACGAGCTGGGGGAGCTGCTTGCCGGGTTGGGCACGCGGGACCAGGTGCTGGTGGTCACCCACCTGCCCCAGGTGGCGGGGCGCGCCTCCACCCACTTTGTCGTGCGCAAGGAAAGCGCCCGGGGACGAACGGTGACGCGGGTGGAGGGGGTTGCCGAGGAGGCGCGTGTGGAAGAGCTGGTCCGCATGCTCGGGGGCGGCGCCCCGACTCCGGCCGCCCGCCAGCACGCCCGCGAGCTGCTCAGAATGACCTGATGCTCCGCCTGCCGTTTGCCGACGAGTGCGACCTTCCCGGAGCCCTCGAGGCCGTGCGGAGCGCCCATCGGGAGCACGGGGTGGTCGCCCTGCCCACCGAGACGTTCTACGGGCTCGCGGTGCCGCCCGATGACCCGGTGGCGGTGGATCGCGTGTTTGCCCTCAAGGGAAGAGCCGAGGAGAAGGCGCTGCCGGTGGTGGGGGCCTCGATCGCGCAGCTTGACCCGCTGGTGGTGGTGCCCGAGGGGTGGCGTGGCCGCCTGGAGGCGGCGTGGCCCGCCCCCCTCACGGTCGTCCTCCCGGCTGCCACGACGCTCGCGGACGGCGGGAAGACCGTCGCCGTGCGGGTGCCGGCCCATCCCCTCCTGCGGGCACTACTCGCGGCCGTGGGGCCGCTCACGGCCACCTCGGCGAACCGCAGCGGGGGACCGGCGCTGGCACGCGCCGGCGAGGTGGCGCGGCTCCTGGGCGACGGCCTGGCACTCCTCCTCGACGGCGGGGACGCCCCTGGAGGCCTTCCCTCGACGGTCGTGGACCTGACCCGAGGGGTGCCGCGAATCGTGCGCCAGGGAGGCTGGCAGCCGCCTCCAGAGTGGGGCGTGAAGGGGGGGTCAGGTTTCCGCAGTTTTTGAGGAAAACTCTGCGGAAAAGCGACCGGGGCGGCAGCAAAGCCCGCCGATCTCAACGGGTTATGCATCATGCACTGCCGCGAGTGCGGTCGTATAAGCTGTTGTGCAGGAATCCCTTACATGTATTGTGCACAAATCGCTTCACTTGGCTGACCTGCCCTTTCGGCGCCTTCCACAGGATGAGGGCCTCCGCCCCGAACCCTGGCTCGTTGCCCCTGCTGGCTGTGTGTGTTAGCGTGACCCGCTCGAGTGGAGGGGAAGGCGGTGAGAATCCGACCGTTTGCCGGCAAATCGCCCCGGTTTGGCCAGCGCGTGTTCGTGGCCTCGACCGCCGTGGTGGTCGGGGACGTCGAGCTTGGCGACGACGTCAGCATCTGGTACGGCGCGGTGCTCCGCGGTGACCTCAAGGAGATCCGGATCGGCCCCCGCACCAACATCCAGGACAACGCGGTGATCCACGTTGACGAGCCGGACTTCCCGACCCTCGTGGCCGAGGACGTCACCGTCGGGCACTCCGCGATCCTGCACGGGTGCCGCGTGGAGAGGGGTGCGCTCGTGGGGATGCACGCCACGGTGCTCAACGGGGCCGTGATCGGCGAGGAGGCGGTGGTGGCGGCCGGTGCGCTCGTGCCGCCCGGGATGGTCGTGCCGCCACGCACCCTGGTGGCCGGTGTGCCGGCCACGGTGCGCCGTGAGGGGCTGGCCGAGGAGCTCGACCACACCCGTCGCGGGGTGCGTGGGTACCTGGAGCTCAAGGGCCGCTACCTGGCCGCCGACGACGAGCGCGAGCTCGACGACGCTGCGGACTGGGCGGGGTACGCGTGATTCAGCGCCCGCGGGGCACCCGCGACCTCCTGCCCCCCGAAGTTCGGCTCTGGCAGGCGGTCGAAGGCGTCGCCCGGGACGTGTTCAGCGCGTTCGGCGCCGATGAGATCCGCACCCCCGTGTTCGAGGCCACCGAGCTGTTCGTGCGCTCGGTGGGCGAGACCACCGACATCGTCCACAAGGAGATGTACACGTTTCCCGACCGCAAGGGGCGTTCGCTCACTCTGCGGCCCGAAGGGACCGCGGGCGTGGCCCGCGCGTGGATCGAGAACGGCCTTTCCGACCGCACCCACCCGCTGCGCCTCTACTACCTGGGGCCGATGTTCCGCTACGAGCGGGCGCAGCATGGGAGATACCGGCAATTCTCGCAGATCGGCCTGGAGGTCATCGGTGCAGATACGCCGCTCGCGGACGCCGAGGTGCTGGCGGCGATGCACGAGTTCTTTCTGCGGCTGGGCTTTGACGATCTGGTGATCCACCTCAACAACCTGGGCGACCCAGAGGACCGCGTCCGCTACCAGGAGGCACTCCGGACCGCCCTCGCGCCGCGCCGCTCGGAGCTGTGCTCGGACTGCCAGCGCCGCCTTGACGAGAACCCCCTCCGCATCCTTGACTGCAAGGTCCCGTCGTGCCAGGCCGTGGCGGCGAAAGCCCCGGCGATGGACGACGTGGCGGGGGAGGCGTCGAGGCAGCACGTGCTCCAGGTCGAGGAGCAGCTCGCCCGGTTGGGTATCCCGTTCGTGCGCAACCCCCGCCTCGTGCGCGGTCTCGACTACTACCTCCGCACCGTTTTCGAGGTGATCTCGCCAAAGCTCGGGGAAAACACGGTGCTGTGCGGCGGCGGCCGCTACGACCGCCTGATCGCCGACCTCGGCGGGCCGGCGATCCCGGGCGTGGGGTTTGCGATCGGCGAGGACCGCCTGATCAAGGTGCTGCCCGCGGCCTTCAGGGAAGCCGTGCTTGCCAAGTCGAGACTTTACCTGGTGCCGCTCGGGGCGGCGGCCCAGGGGCAGGTGCTGGAGCTGGCCCGATCGTGGGTGCGCGAAGGCGTGCCGGTCGAGGTCGAGGTTTCGGGCCGCTCCCTCAAGGCTGCCCTCAAGCGTGCGGACCGCGAGGGTTTCCGGGCGGTAGCAATGCTCGGCGAGGATGAGCTGCGCGCCGGGTCGGTTTCGGTGCGGGAACTCACGGCGGGTAGCCAGATCTCGGTACCTGTTGCGGCGCTCCCGGGGTGGTGGCACAAGCTGATCGCTGGGCCCGTCGGCAAACACTAGCCATTGCGAACAGACGCGCAGCCGGGTTATCGGCGTGCCAAGGTAGAATTCGCCTATGAAATCGCAAGTGTTCCGCCAACTCCCCCCCACGCTGTACTCCGCCGTCGTGATGGAGCTGTTCGAACGGCTCGCCTACTACGGGATGGTGCTGGTGCTGGGCATCTACCTGGTCGAGCACATCGGCATACGCCCGGACGTCTACGGCGTCGTCTACGGGGTCTCGACCGCCGCCCTCTATTTCCTGCCGCTCATCGCCGGCGCGCTCGCCGACCGCTTCGGCTACAAGCCCGCCTTCGTCGTGGCCTTCGCCACGCTCACCGGGGGCTACGCCCTGCTCGGCTCGACGCGCAGCTTCCCCCTGATCTGCGTCGCACTGGGTCTGATCGCCGTGGGCGGCTCGATCGTCAAGCCGACGGTTTCCGGCACCGTCACACGCACCACCAAGGAGGGCAGCACGCGCCCGGTGGGGTTCGGCCTCTACTACATGATGGTCAACGCGGGAGCGCTGATCGGCCCGGTGCTCGCGGCGCAGGTTCGCAACCGGACCGAGTTCCGCTACGTGTTCTGGGTCTCGGCAGCCGCATGCGCCCTCATGCTCGTGCAGGCGCTCGTCGCCTTCCGTGAGCCGGTGAGCGCCGAGGAGCGGCGGGCGGGGAAGAGCATCGGCCGCGTTTTACGGGACATGCTGCTCGTGCTCGGCAACTGGCGCTTCGTCCTGTTGCTGGTCATCTTCTCGGGCTTCTGGGGGATGATCCAAGTTCTCTTTGCCTTCATGCCGCTGTACTTGCAGAGCTTCACCGACCTCCTCGCGGTCGAGGCGGCGATCGACCGGGTCGTCCCGCTCACGCGCTGGGCGGGCCACTGGCTCAACCCCGAAGTCTTCATCTCCCTCGACGCGCTGCTCATCGTGTTGTTGCAGGCACCGATCTCCGCGGCGACCCGCAGGTGGCGCACCCTCACCGCAATGCTGGTCGGGACATCAGTGGGCACCGTCGCGTGGATCGCGCCAGCGCTCTCGCCTGCTGCCGGCGTCGTCGCGCTCGGGATCTGCGTATGGTCGGTCGGTGAGATGATCTGCTCCGCGCGTTTCTTCGAGTACTGCGGTACCATCGCCCCGCCGGATCAGGTCGCGGTTTACCTCGGCTACTCGTTCCTCTCGCTCTTTCTGGCCAACCTCTACGCGCCGCCTTGGTTCGGTCTCCTCTACCAGCGCTTCGTGACCGACCGGGTGGCGGCGCACGCGGCCCCGCAGTTCATTCCATTCTTCGGCGGCGTGATGCTGATGGGCGGGCTGGCGGTCGTTGGGCTGGCGCTCTACGGGAGGTTCGCGGCGCCCGCACGGGACAGGTAGCGTCTCGAGGCGCGGCCCTGGCTCAGATCCCCATCCCCACCGGCGACTCCGGTGGAGGCGGGGGGGCGGGCAGACCCTGGCGGTACGCCGTGGCGAAGACGTGAATGCCCACGCAGTGCGCGGCAAAGCGCGTGGCGAAGATCCCGACGCAACAGATGAGCAGGCCCAGCTGGGCCACGATCTCGGCCCCGAGCGCGACCAGGAACGCGATCGCGTAGGGACCGAACGCCTGCCCGATGACGTGCGTGACGCGCTCGAAATTGAAGGCGGCGAGGACGTCATCCTCCGCCACCGTGGCGAGCAGGCCGGCGGGCAGGTAGAAGAGGGTGATCACCAGCGCGGGTGGGCCGACCACCACGAGCGGGAGCCAGGCCATCTTCGCGGAGGTGAGGACCATGAAGAGGAGCGTGAACAGGGCGGTGAC
>MEKI01000072.1:5195-7035 GCA_001766905.1 Acidobacteria bacterium RBG_13_68_16 | reverse complement strand
TTCGGTGAAGTTGAACGCGTTGTAGGACACGATCGCGAGAAGGATCACCAAGGCGAAGCCGACCATTACCGCGTAGGAGAACCTCCGGCGCTGGCCTCGATCGTTGAGGTCCACGGCAGGGTACGCAGGGGGTGCCGTGGCGCCCATCCGTCGTCGGCGAACGCTCTCGCGCCGCATGCCCAGGAGAAAGATGAGCGCCCCGAGCGTGAGGAAGGCGGGGAAGACGAGGAAGGTGAAGATCCCGAGGTAGGGGCTGGCCTGCTTCATGACGAGTTGCAGGACCAGCGAGAAGACGATCAGCAGGGCGCTGGCGGCCACAACCATGCCGCCGAGGTAGCTCACCGCGTTGTGGTATAGGCCTCGCCTCGGATCCTCATTTGTCACCGCCGCATCCCCCTTCCTCCGGCACGCCAAGTCTAGCGTCACGAGGCATGATGCAGGTACGCGACCCTTACCCGGTCTCAGTTTCCGAGATCATCAGCCGCGCCTCGAGAGCGGCACCCAGCAGGCCGGCTCGTGGTTCGAGCACAACCAGGAGCGGGAGGCGGCTCAACAGCTCACGCATGCGGCCCTTGTTCCGAAAGGCTTCGAGGAAAGGGCCTTCCCGCAGCCTGGGCAGAATCTTTGGTGCGATCCCGCCCCCCAGGTACACGCCCCCGGTGGCCATGGTCCGAAGGGCCATGTTGCCCGCCTCCGCGCCGTAGACGCTGACGAAGAGGTCGAGGGCCTGCTCGCAGGCGATGTCGGTCCTGGCGAGCGCGTGGCGGGCGATCACCTCGCCGGGATCCTCCCTCGCGATCGCCTCGGCGACCTCGGGCCAGGTCGAAACGCCCCTCTCCACCAGGAACCTGTAGATGCGCAGCAGGCCGGGCCCGGAAACCGCACGCTCGACCGAGACCGGGCGATGGGACTTCTCGAGGTAGGTGCCCAGGTCGCGCTGCAGCTCCCCCTGGGGCGCGAAACCGGCGTGGCCGCCCTCGGTCGCGTGGGGGCGGTAGCGGTTGCCGTCCCAGAACAGCACGGCCTGACCGAGTCCGGTGCCGGCACCGATCACGGCTCTGGCGCCGTGGGGCTCCGCGTCGCCCTCCTGCAGGGTGACGAACGCCTCCGGGGGCAGCGCCAGCACACCCATCGCGGCCGCGCCGAAGTCGTTGATGAGCCGGACACGGGCGAGCTTCGTCTCGCGCGCCAGATCCCCTTCGGTGAGGAACCACGGGAGGTTTGGTGTCCGGCAGGCGCCGTCGAGCACAGGGCCGGGTAGCCCGAAGCACGCGGCGGCGATCGGTTCGCGAACTTCCTCGAGGAACGCGCGCACGATGGGCGCCAGGCCTGGGTAGAGGGGGCTTTGATAGAGCGTCTCCCTCACGATGCGCACCGACTCCCCTGCAGGCTCGGCCAGCGCGAGCAGCGTCTTGGTGCCGCCCACATCGCCTGCCAGGACCAGCGTCACGATCGCCTCCGCCGCGGTCGAAAGGCCGCCCGCCGATTATCGCAGGGTTGCGGCCCGCTTCCTAGAGGATGAAGTCGGTCGAAAGGAAGTTGGAGAGACGGTCCCGTACCATCCGGGTGATGATCGCCTTGTTGACCTCGTTGGCCTTGGCGGCCACCAGCGTCCTGATTGTGAAGACGCGAAGGGCGTCGGAAACCGAGAGGGTGCCCTCCGCCGAGTCCTTGCGGCCGGTAAACGGGAACGCGTCCGGACCGCGCTGGCACTGGCTGTTGATGTTGAGCCGACAAACCTGGTTGACCATCGGATCGATAAGACGCGCCAAGACGGCGGCATCGGTCCCGAACAGCGAGAGCTGCTGGCCGTAGTTCGACTCGGCAACGTAACGGATCG
>MEKI01000072.1:1745-5176 GCA_001766905.1 Acidobacteria bacterium RBG_13_68_16 | reverse complement strand
CGCGAGCACCGGGACCACGGGCCCGAACTGCTCCTCGCGGTAGAGCCGGGAGGCAGGGCTGGTCGGGAATACGACGGCGGGGTAGAAGAACGTCCCGCGCACGGTCGCGCCGCCATCGTTCACGACCTTGCCGCCGAGCCTGACGGCCTCCGCGACCAACTCGGCAAGGTAGCCCGGCTTGCCCGGCTCGGGCAGCGGCGTGATCGCCACCCCGTCCTCCCAGGGCATGCCGACCTTGAGCTCCGCGACCGCGCTGGAGAAGCGCCGCAGGAAGTCGTCGGCGACCTTGGAGTGGACGAAAACGATCTTGATCGCCGTGCAGCGCTGGCCGTTGAAGGAGAGTGTGCCCAGCACGCACTCTCGAACCGCAAGGTCGAGGTCGGCGTCGGGCAGGACGATGGCCGGGTTCTTCGCCTCGAGGCCTAACACCGAACGCAGACGGTGCGGCTGGGGGTGTGCCTTCTTGAGGGCGTCCGCCGCCTTGCTGGTTCCGATGAAGGCGAAGACGTTGACCTTGCCGGAGGCCATCAGGGGCGTCATGGTCTCGCGCCCACTGCCGTAAACGGTGTTGACCACGCCCGGCGGGAACGAGTCGCGGAACGCCTCAAGCAGCGGGCGGTGGAGCAGCACGCCCAGGCGAGGCGGCTTGAACACGACGGTGTTGCCCATGATCAGGGCGGGGATGAGGGTCGTGAACGTCTCGTTGAGGGGGTAGTTGTACGGTCCCGCGCACAGCACGACCCCGAGAGGGGCGCGCCGTATCTGGCCGATGATCCCCTGCTGGATCACGAATCGCGAGGAGGTGCGGTCGAGGTCCTTGAGGGCGTCGATGGTGTCCCGGATGTAGTCCACCGTGCGGTCGAACTCCTTCTCGGAGTCGGCGCGGGACTTTGCGATCTCCCACATGAGAAGCTTCACGACCTCCGCGCGGCGCGCGATCATTCGGTGGACGAACCCCTCCACGTGGGCGATGCGCTCCGCCACCGACATGATGGGCCAGGCGCCACGGCCGGTGTCCCACGCCCGCACCGCCGCATCCAGAGCTGCCAGCGCCTCTCTCTCCCCGAAGAGTGGAAAGCTGCCGATCACCCGCTGGACCGGACCGCCCGGCGTCTCGCTGCAGATCGGCGAGACCACCTGCTGCACCGGTCCGTCCCAGCGTCGGATCTCGCCGTGGATCAGGTACTCGCGCTGCTCCACCGGACCGCCGAGCGCGAGCTCCTCAGGAAGCCCCGCCGCGTCTGGAAACACCAGCCTCTCCGCGATGCTCATTCCAAACCTCCTGATATACGAATCAATTCACAAGCACTCCTCGGAAGGGAGCACGCACCGCCGAACGGTCCAAGGCCTCCGGCCATCAAGACATTCCTGTTCGCTCACGTCTACCCGAGCCGCCTCCGGAAACGCAACCGGGCGAGCCCTAGGATCGCCATGCCCATCACCAGAAGGGCGAGGGCCTGCGGCCACAGCACCGAGAGACCCACCCCCTTGAGGAACACGCCGCGAAGGATGACGAGGTAGTAGCGCAACGGCACGAGGTAGGTGACCGCCCGGAAAAAGGCCGGCATGTTCTGAATCGGGAAAGCGAACCCCGATAGGAGCATCTGCGGCAGGATGAAGACGAACGCGGATAGCATCATCGCCTGCTGCTGCGTCTGGGCGAGGGTCGAGATGAAGAGGCCGAGCCCGAGCGTGCAGAGCATGTACGGGAGCGTCAGCAGGAGCAGGGTCAGGAACGAACCGCGCAACGGCACCTTGAACCAGAAGAGAACGACCGGGAGCACGGTGAAGACCTCCACCAGGCCCACGAGAGCGTAGGGGACGAGCTTGCCCACGATCAGCTGCCCTGGCGTCAGTGGCGTGACCAGGAGCTGCTCCATGGTGCCCAGCTCCGACTCGCGCACGACCGCCATTGCCGTGAGCATCATGGTCATGATCATGATGATCAGCCCCAGGATCCCCGGCACCATGTAGTTGCGGCTCACCAAGTCGGGGTTGTAGAGCACGGTGGGTCGCAAGTTCACGAGCGGCAGCGTGCCGGCGGCTACCGAGGCGTCTTGAAGCACCGTGGCCGCGTAGGCGAGCCCGATCGTGCCGCTCATCGCGTCCGCCCCGTCGGCCACCAGCTGGACGCGGGCTGGGCGGCCAGCCGAACGCTCCGCCTCGAAACCGGCTGGGATGGTGAGGGCCACTCGGGCCTTGCCCGACTGAAGCAGCGGGGTGAACTGCTCCTGTGAGTCCACCGTCCCGGTGACGCGGAAGTACTTCGAGCTCGTGAAGCGGTCAACGACCTGGCGGCTGGCGGCGGTTCGGTCGAGGTCACAGACCGCCAGCTCGACGCGTTTGATGTCGGTGGTCGCGGCATACCCCAGAAGCGTGAGCTGGATGACCGGAGCCATGAACAGGATCGGCAGGATCTTGGGGTCCCGCTTCAGCTGCAGCAGCTCTTTGATCAGGATGTTGAGGAGGGTCCTCATCACAGGCTCCGGACCGTGCGGATGGTGGCGAGCCCGAGCACCGCGACGCCGTAGATGAGCAGGCCCACGGCCTGGTTCCACCACACCTCGGGGCCCGCGCCCTTGAGGATGATCTCCCGCAGCGCCACGAGGAAGTAGCGGGCGGGTACGACGTGTGTGATCACTTGGAGGGCGGGTGGCATCGAGGAGATCGGGAAGATGAAGCCGGAGAGGATGAAGGTGGGCAGCATCGAGGAGAGCAGCCCAAGCTGGAATGCCACCTGCTGTGTCTCCGCCACCGTCGAAACCAGGATTCCCCATCCGAGGCTCACCGCCAGGAAGAGAAGCGTTACGGCCGCCAGCCAGAACAGCGAGCCTCGCACGTGCACGTCGAAGAGGAGCCTGGCGATCACGAGGGCGCCTGTGGCGGCGCCCGAGGCCAGCAGCAGGTAGGGGAGGGTCTTCCCGATCAGCAGCTCGAAGGCCACCAGGGGTGTGGCACGGAGGGACTCCATCGTCCCGCGTTCCTTCTCGCGCACGACCGCCAGCGCCGTTGCGATCACCGAGGTCACCATCAAGATGAAAGCCAGCAGGCCGGGAACGAGAAATCGCGCCGAGCTGAGGTCGGGGTTGTACCAGACCAAGGGCACCGGAGCCACTGCGGCATCACGCGTGCCGGTCCGCACCCTCGGCGAGACCGAAGCCACGACCTGACGCGCGTAACCCAGGATCGTGGTTGCGGTCTGCGAGTCGGAACCGTCGAGCACGAATTGCAGCGTCGTCGCCCTGTGGGCCGCCAGATCGGCTCCGTAGGTCGCCGGGATGACAAGAGCGGCCTGGATCCGGCCCGCGTCGAAGAGGGGGTCCAGGACACGGACATCGTTGCCGTGGACTACGAGGTCGAAGTAACCGCTGCGCACGAAGGAGTCAGCGACTTCCCGGCCGGCGCGGGTGCCGTCGTGGTCAACCACCGCG
>MEKI01000072.1:1430-1684 GCA_001766905.1 Acidobacteria bacterium RBG_13_68_16 | reverse complement strand
TGCATCGAGGCCGTGCGCGAGCGAGGCTCCCCCTGCTGGGTCGCTCAGCACGACGTGCAGGCGCTCGCCGAACAGCGCGACGTCGACGACGCCGGGCATTCTCTCCAGGCTCGCCATGGCCTGCGCGGGATGGCTGCACGAGACCTCGACGATCGTGCCTTTCGGGAAGACGCGCTTGAGGTCCGGCACGCTGTCGAGGGCGAGCAGGCGGCCCGCGTGCATGAGGGCCACCCGGTGACAGCGCTCGGCCTCGT
>MEKI01000072.1:0-1385 GCA_001766905.1 Acidobacteria bacterium RBG_13_68_16 | reverse complement strand
CGACCGCTCGGCCATTTCGGCCCCCACGAGCCCGTAGGCGCCGCCCCAGAAGCGCAGGTTCTCCTCGACGGTGAGGTCGTTGTAGAGGGAGAAGCGCTGCGACATGTAACCGATGCGTCGCTTGATCTTGATGGCCTGGGTCGCGACATCGAAGCCGAGGACCGATGCCGAACCGGACGACGGGGCGAGCAGGCCGCAGAGCATGCGGATCGTAGTGGTCTTGCCGGCTCCGTTGGAGCCCAGGAAGCCGAAGATCTCGCCCGGCCTCACCTCGAACGACACCCGGTCCACGGCCACGAAGGGCCCGAACGTGCGGGTGAGCTCCCGCGCGATGACGACCGGCGGGGACGAGCTCGTGTTCACTGGCCGATTGCCCGTGCCAGGACCGCGGCGGCGATCCAGGATGCGGCCCGTGCGTTGATCTGCTGCTGCTCGGCGGCGGCGAGCTGCGACTGGGCGTCCAGGATCTCGACCATGGGGGCGAGACCGGACGCATGTCGCTCCAGGGCATCCTTCTCGCGTTCGACGCCCGCCGCGCGTGCGGCATCTGCGGCGACCACGGCCGCCAGCGCGCTGTCCAGGTTGCGCCGGTTGTTCTCGACCTCGAGGAGGATCCGCCTCGTCAGCTCATCGCGGTCCTGCACGGCGGCGCGCTCGGTGAACTGGACTGTGGCCGTGTCGGCGCGTGCCTTTCCGCCGTCGAAGAGTGTCCAGGAGGCAAGCAGCCCGAGGCTCCACGAGTCGTTCCACTGGTCCTGCTGCGGGAAGTACCGGGCGTTGGGTCGGCTGTAGTCGAACTGAGCGACCGCCCCAACCGACGGCCGCGCCTGGGCGCCGGCGACGTCCTGGCGCGAGCGGAGCGCCCCGATCTGCGCGGCCGACGCCGCAAGTTCCGGGCGCCGGGCCAGCGCCTGCTTTTGAAGTTCGTCGGAGGCCACGGGCAGCGCGGGGAGCGGGCCGGCGAGGGAGTCCGCCAGCTCGATCCCGTCCGCGGGACCGATCTGCAGCAAGGAGCGAAGCGCGGCGATCGCGTTGGCGGCCGCCGTCTCGGCGACGATCAGCTGCACGTGGGCGGAGGCGATCCGCTCCTTGGCTGCGAGCAAGTCTGCGTTGACCGCCATGCCGGCATCGAGAAGGGCCTGCGTGTCGTCGAGCAGCCGCTTTGCCCGCTCCGCCTGGGAGCGCGCCACCTCCACGCTTGCAGCCGCACGCACCGCATCCCAGTAGGCGAGTTGTCCGTTGAGGCGAAGCTCGGCGACCGTCAGGGCGTGGTTCGCCGCGGAGGCATCGCTGTCGTGACGGGTGGCCTCGCGCTGGCCGGTAATGGCCCCACCCGAGTAGAGCGCCTGCTGCAGCCGGAGGCCTGTCCCGTACGTGGTGGTGAT
>MEKI01000071.1:83598-87057 GCA_001766905.1 Acidobacteria bacterium RBG_13_68_16 | reverse complement strand
ACGGAGGTAGCAAAACCTACCCCCAAAGACGATGAGGTCTTGATAAGAATTCGTGCGGCTTCCGTCAATGCACTTGACTGGCGCTTAATGAGAGGCGCGCCGTACATCGTACGCATACTGTTCGGGCTGCGCAAACCAAAGATCGCACGACCCGGACGACCCGGACGAGATGTGGCCGGCCAGGTTGAAGCGGTTGGCAGGAACGTAACCCAGTTCAAACCAGGCGACGAGGTGTTCGGCGTGTGCCTTGGGGCCTTTGCCGAGTATGCCTGTTCTATTGAAGATAAATTGGCGCTGAAGCCAGCCAACATAACGTTTGAGGACGCAGCAGCCGTACCAGTGGCGGCAATCTCTGCCCTTCAGGGTCTTCGTGACAAGGGACGGATCCAGCGAGACCAAAGGGTTCTGGTTGATGGCGCGTCTGGTGGTGTGGGTACGTTTGCGGTCCAGATTGCCAAATCGTTCGGGGCTGAAGTCACTGCCGTGTGCAGCACGAGGAATGTGGACACGGCGCGATCGATTGGCGCAGACCATGTCATTGATTACACGCGAGAAGATTTCACGCAAAGTGGGCAGCGTTACGATCTGATCATAGCTGCGAACGCATATCATTCGATTTTCGAGTACAGGCGTGCGCTGAGTCAGGACGGAATTTACGTCATGGCCGGAGGCGGTTGGGCTCAAATTCTCCAAGCCTTTTTTCTGGGACCATTACTATCACTGATTGGGCGCAAGAAGATGTGTAACTTCATGGCGAAGATAAACAAGAAGGATCTGGTTCTTCTGAAAGATCTTCTTGAAGCCGGAAAAGTCACTCCGGTCATCGACAGGCGTTACAGGTTGAGTGAGGTCCCTGAGGCTATCCGGTATCTGGAAGAAGGGCACGCTCGAGGAAAAGTAGTAATAACGATGGAACATCGTGGTGAAACCTAACAACGTCTTGCACCTGACCGGGACGTTGCCCCGATGAAGCAGACACCCTGACCTTACGCCGGAAGGGGGCCAGGATGGCGAGGATCAAGGGGCCGATGAAGATTCATCGGTTCGGTTTGACGAATCGGAATGCACCTTTGTTGACCCCGAGCTACGTGCATCGCAGAGTGCGCACGTCAAGGTAAGCAGCCAGCAGAGGGAGAGCTCAACCCATGGACATTCTCCATGCCATTGGAAACACATCGATAGTTCGACTTCGCAAGGTCGTTCCACCCAATTGTGCGGACATCTTCGTGAAGCTGGAGTGGGAGAACCCCACCGGCAGCGTCAAGGACCGGATGGCACAGGCCGTGATTTCCCGGGCGGAGGAGGACGGTCGACTGAAGCCCGGAGACACCGTCGTCGAGTACACGGGTGGCAGCACAGGGGCATCGCTTGCATTGGTTTGCGCCGCCAAAGGCTACCGTCTCCAGATCGTCAGCTCCGATGCGTTCAGCCAGGAGAAGCTGGATCACATGGCGGCGCTTGGTGCTGAGCTGACGCTGGTCCAGAGCGAGGGAGGCCTCACCACGAAGAAACTGATCCTGGGCATGATCGAGGCCGCCCGTGGGTTGAGCCAAGAGCCTCACACCTACTGGACCGACCAACTCAACAACCATGACAGCGTCGCGGGCTACTACTCGCTGGGCGAGGAGATCTGGAGTCAAACGAAGGGGGAGATCGACGCCTTCGTTCACTGCGTGGGTACGGCGGCTTCTTTGCGTGGGGTCGCCACTGTGCTGAAGCGATACAAACCGAGTATCAAGATCGTCGCCGTCGAACCCGCAGAATCATCGGTGTTGCTGGGAGGGCAGGCCGGCCCTCACAAGATCGAAGGAGTCGGGATTGGCTACACTCCTCCACTCTGGGAGCCGACTCTCGTGGACGACATCCTGCCGGTCAGAACAGAGGACGCAAAGGACATGGCGAGGCGCATCGCGCGGGAGGAGGCCCTCTTCGGGGGGACGTCTTCCGGTGCAAACATCGTCGCCGCGATTCGAGTCGCAGAGCGGCTTGGGCCAGATGCCAAGGTGGTCACGCTGATGGCCGACTCTGGCCTGAAGTATTTGAGCACCGATGTGTACCGGAGCAGATAAGCCACCGTCTCGATCAAAGCGGGGTTGAACCGATAACACCAGGCTGCCTGCACCGAAGGATGACGGGAAGGACTGTTCTCGCTCTTGGTGATGCCGCGTGCTGTGCAGTGGTACGCTCGTAGCCTTGTCCAATCGCGATGGTTTTAGACAACCGGGCAAGCCGCCTAGTTGGCGTTAGAACGCGAGAACCGCGGACGTTTGGGAGAAAACTATGGAATCTGATATCCAAGTGAAGCTGGCTGTTTACTCGCACTTCGCGGAGACGGGGCACAGGCCATCACCCAGAGAAGTGGCCGAGCGTGTCGGTTCGGATGTTGAAAGTGTGATCGATGCCTACGGCAGGCTTCGTGCTCAGAGGTTGCTTGTCCTCGAGGCTGATGGATCGTCAATCCGCATGGCCTCTCCGTTTTCAGGTGTTCCGACACAGCACGTCGTGGAAGCCGGAGGGATCCAGTACTTCGCCAATTGTGCTTGGGACGCACTTGGAGTGCCTGCGGCACTCCACAAGCCCGGTACGATTCACTCCCGTTGCGAGCAATCCGGCGAGCCTTTTCACCTAGATGTGGGCCTCCAAGGACCTGTGCCCTCGACCTGGCTCTTCCACTGCCTTGTCCCGGCGGCGAAATGGTGGGACGACATCGTCTTTACCTGAAACAACATGCTCTTCTTCCGGTCGGAAGAACGAGTTCGAGAGTGGTGCGCGGTCCACGGAAGCCCCATGCGACCGCTTGTGAAAATCGACCAACTCTGGACGCTGGCGACAACGTGGTATTCGACTCGACTGCAGGAGGATTCTCGGCGTCCTCAGCCGAACGAGATGCGCGAGATTTTCGCTGGCCTGGGCCTAGAGGGTGACTTCTGGGATCCAAGATCGGATAGCTTTGGATAGCTCGCGTCCTACCAAGCGCTTGCAGCGCACCCTACCTCGCGTGCAATCATGTTTCGTGCATGCGTCTTCAGCTCACCAGCCTTCGTTGTCGAGGCGCCCCGGTCGCGGGGCGGCTCCGCTGAAGCGCGGCGTTTGGCGGACCGTGATCGCAAGGAGGCAGCATGAATGTACTCGAACAGCTGGCCGAGAGTTTCAGGGAAATGGTCAAGAAGGAACCGCCGGCCTCGCACTTCGCTGGCGGGAAGCAGGTGGTATGTGGTCACTGTGGTTCCGGGACATTCAGCAGTCGGCGCGTGCTCGTTCGGGGGCCGCTTTCGCATTGCCTCGTGTGCACGAAATGCGGCCTTGCGATGTGGTTCGAGACCTCCCCAGGTCGTGGCGGTGAGTGAGCCGAAGGCCGGCCAACAACCATTTGCCGCCGACGAGCGCGTAATCGCACGCTGGTGCGCGCCCGGTCCTGAACAGGGCGGTGGGCAGCCAGAGAGGAGGGGCATCTGAACA
>MEKI01000071.1:81435-83553 GCA_001766905.1 Acidobacteria bacterium RBG_13_68_16 | reverse complement strand
TGACAGAAGCGACAAGCCCCTATTGGCGCCCGATCAAGTACTCCCTGTTCCCGCCTTTGGGCCTGGCGACCCTCGCCGCCTATCTTGATCCCAACCTTGAGATCACACTTCAAGACGAGCATGTCGAGAAGCTTGATCTTGACGACTACCCCGGCCTTGTCGTCATTCAGGTCTACATCACGAACGCCTATCGGGCCTACCAGATCGCGGATCACTATCGCGCGCGAGGCGCCTACGTCGTGCTCGGTGGTCTCCACGTCACTTCACTGCCGGACGAGGCTGCGCTGCACGCGGACACGATCTTTCTTGGACCTGGAGAGCACACGTTCCCCCAGTTCCTGCGCGATTTCGCAACTGGAAGGCCGCTGCGCCGCTATGAGTCGGCGACACGTACGCTCGAAGACCTACCAGCGATCCGCAGAGATCTCATCCAGCGAAAGCGGTACCTCGTCCCGAACTCGATCGTCGTCTCGCGAGGCTGCCCGCACCATTGCACGTTCTGCTACAAGGACGCCTTCTTCTCTGGGGGCCGCTCGTTCTATACGCAGCGCGTGGACGCCGCCCTTGCCGAAATCGCTCGCCTCCCGGGCCGTCATCTCTATTTCCTGGACGACCACCTCTTTGCCAATCCCCGGTTTGCGAGAGAGCTTTTCCGCGGCATGAGAGGGATGGGTCGAGTCTTTCAGGCAGCGGCAACGGTGGACTCGATCCTTCGTGATGACCTTATCGAAGAGGCAGCGGCCGCGGGCCTCCGAAGCCTGTTCGTTGGGTTCGAGACGCTTTCCCCGAGCGGTCTGGCAGGCACGGGCAAGCGCCAGAATCTCGGCCGTAGCTATCGAGAAGTCGTGCGAAGGCTCGATGATTTCGGCATCATGATCAACGGAAGCTTTGTCTTCGGCCTGGATGGCGACGACCGCGAGGTCTTCCCCCGAACCGTTGAATGGGCGGCTCAGAGCGGGATCACAACAGCCACGTTCCACATCCTGACGCCATACCCAGGTACAGCGCTGTTTTCGGATATGGTCGCGCAGGACCGGCTCGTAACGCGAGACTGGGATCTCTACGACACGCGGCACGTGGTCTATCGCCCGATCGGGCTTTCGCCGGAGGAGTTGAAGCGCGGCTACGACTGGTCCTACGAAACGTTCTATCGCTGGGGTTCCATCTTCGAGGCCGCCTCAGCCCACAGTTCGGCGAAACACGCGCTGAAGCACTTCATCTACAGCGCAGGATGGAAGAAGTTCGAACCAGCATGGAATCTCGTCATCCGGATCAAGCAGCTTTCCCAGATGCGACCTCTTCTCGAGGCTGTTTTGTCCCCCGTGGTGCGAGAATCGAGAGACCCTGCCGTAGCACGGCTGCCCAACAAGCCAATGGAGCTGACGCGCCTCCCGCTTCGCCAACCCGGTGCTTCGGCGCCATCATGAGGCATCGCGTCGGCTGGGGCGCGGCGCCATCAAGGCGGCGCGCAGCTCATCGGCGATCCGTTAGGTAGTGGCGGGAACCTTGATGCTTAAGACCGTCCTGTGGATCGTTGTCGTCCTGTTCCCAGTGTCGGAGATCACGCTCGCGATCCTCAAGCGGGCCGACTCGCAGTCTGCACAGAGGCAAGACCGCGGCTCGATGCGTCTCCTTTGGCTCGCCATCGCGCTCAGTGTCACCTCGGCTGTGGGGTCCCAGTGGGTGGTATCAGCCAAACTCCCGTTCCCCGGCAGCTTGGTTCGCGTCCTTGCTCTCACCTTTCTCGTCGGGGGGCTCGCCATTCGCTGGGCCTCGATCGTGACTCTCGGTCGGCTCTTCACGGTGGATGTCGCTATCCAACAGGGCCACACGTTGGTCCAGCTAGGTCTGTACCGGTTTGTTCGTCACCCCTCCTATTCTGGGCTGCTCCTGGCCTTTCTCGGTCTGGGTCTTTTCTTCGCCAACTGGATCAGCCTCCTCGTCCTCATGGTGCCGATCACCTTGGCGGTCATCAACCGAATCGCGAAAGAAGAACGAGCGCTTCTCCTGGCCCTTGGCCCCTCGTATGCTGCCTACTGTGCACGCACGAAGCGCCTTTTCCCCGGCGTGGCCTAGCTCAGTCGCCACACGCTGCCCGACCAGTGCTTGCAGCGGGGG
>MEKI01000071.1:78624-81325 GCA_001766905.1 Acidobacteria bacterium RBG_13_68_16 | reverse complement strand
TGTTCTCTACGTCTTGGGCTGGAGCAATTTCATTCGATTTGACGGTGACGGAAACATGGTTCTTGACTCGCGGACCTTAGCCTCAAGACCCGAAAAGGGGACCGCCTTGTGGTCGCCTATTCTCGGTCCGCACTTCGTGAGAAACGTTGGCAACGAAGAGCTTCGCGTTATCGCTGTTGAACTCAAGAGCCCGCGCGCATGATCGCCCCTATAGAGCGGGGCATCGGGGAGTGGCCGGCCGTCGAGCGAACGGCATCTTAACGGAGCAAGATCATGAAGATCGCGGCCGCTATCTGCAATATCGTTTGGTTTCTATTCACCTGCTTGGTCCTCGTCACCGACGGTCCTCCCCAGGGAGCCTTCTACATTGTTGTCACACTGTTGGTGCTGTTGACTCCGCTTCTCACCCTGGTGGTGATCTTTCGTAGCGGAGCGGGCGATGGTTGGCTGGGCCTCTACATGAAAAGGAAGGCGGTAGAGGAACAGAGGAAGATAGATGACCTATCTTCCATGGGCACTATCATGAAGATCGTGGCAATCATCTGCAATCTCGCTTTATTGGGATTCGTTTTCTGGGCCCTCGTGAGCCAGCCCCCTCATCCCGCAGAGGAAGGGTACATTCCTTTCGTCCTGGTGTCCGTGGTGACTCCAATTGTCAGCGTGGTGGGGATCCTCCGTGGCGGGACGAGCGGGCGGTTGGCAGCTTCACATGGATAAGGAAGGCGTCACGGGAACCAAGGAAGATCGTTGACCCTGCGCAACATCGCCGGATACCCAAGCATTAGGCTCCTCCGCCGGGAGGGTGCTTCCGAGGCTGCCGTGGTGCCACCCCAAGCGCGGGCCCTCTCAGTTCGGTTCGACGAGCGTTCCCAGCACTACGAGCTGCGTGTTGAACTCCCCCAGACAACCATGATCCCGCTCGGCTCTGCGAAACGGCGCGGAGGAGGGATGTTGTGAGGGTCGGCCTCCTCGCGATTCTCAAGGTGGTGGCCGCCGTGCTGGCGTTCGGCCTCGTGCTCTTCCTGCTGGACCGTTTCCTTCTCTGGTGCGAGTCGCGGGGCTGGATCTACTGGCGCCGCCGGAAGGCCTCTCCCGGGACCGCGGGGACCGCGTTCCTCGAGGTGCAGGCGATGCTCGAGCCCGGCAAGGCTCACGTGGTCGAGGAGCGCACGCGGGTCCAGGACGAACGGGAAGACGAGGGCGACCCGCCCGACCCCTCGCGCGCGCGTTGACGACGCCCGCTTTTCTGCCTAACCTGCGCCGAGCCCCAATGGATGAAGCCGCCCCGACCCGCCCGGTGATCCGGCACGCCAGCGACCACTCCCTGCTGGTGTCTTTCGGGCAGGAGATCTCTCAAGAGGCTCACGCGCAAGTGCGCCGCCTTCTGCACCGCCTCCAGGGCGACCCGGCAGCCGGGGTGCTCAACTTCCATCCGGCCTATGCGTCGCTGCTGGTGAGCTACGACCCGCTTCGCGCGGACCGCGAGGAGCTGCAGCGGCACGTCGAGCGCCACGCGACCGGGGAAGGTGAGGCATTGTTGCCCGAGACGGCTGTGGTCGAGATCCCGGTCTGCTACGGGGGGGAATTCGGCCCCGACCTCGGGGACGTCTCGGCGGCATGCGGGCTCCACGCGTCCGAGGTTATCCGGGAGCATGCAGCCGGGGACTACCTCGTGTACTTCCTCGGGTTCTCGCCCGGATTCCCGTACCTGGGCGGGATGTCAGGGCGCATCGCCGCGCCGCGCCGCACCACGCCACGCAAGCGCGTGCCCGCGGGGAGCATCGCCATAGGCGGGAACCAGACCGGCGCCTACCCGCTCGCCTCGCCCGGAGGGTGGCAGCTGATCGGCCGCACACCGCTCGTGCTCTTCGACCCGCGCAGGACGCCGCCGGCCCTGCTCTCGCTCGGCGACAGGGTCCGTTTCGTCGCGATGAGCGAGGACGAGTTCCGAGTGGCCGCGGGCGAGGGAGTAGCCGCGGTCGCGGAGCCGATCTCCGGCGAAGGGCAGATTCGCGTCATCGAGCCGGGCTTCCAGACCACAGTACAGGACCTCGGTCGGCCCGGGCAGGCTCATGTCGGTGTGTCGGCCTCTGGGGCGTGCGATGCCGTGTCGCTGCGCATCGGAAACTGGCTGGTCGGCAATCCTGAGGACGCCCCGGCGCTGGAGATGACGCTCTCCGGTGGAACGTTCGCGTTCTCCGGATCCGGCGTGATCGCGCTCGCCGGCTCCGATCTCGATCCGGTAATCGACGGCTACCGGGTCCCCCCGTGGGGGGCGATCGAGGTCAAGCAGGGCCAGACGCTGGTGTGCGGCGCGACTCGCTCGGGTGCTCGCTGCTACTTTTCTGCGCGAGGCGGGATTGCGCTGGAGCCTGTGCTGGGGAGCTGCTCCACACACCTCACCTCGGGCCTCGGCGGGGTCGGCGGGCGAGCCGTCCGGAAGGACGACGTGCTAGCGGTCGGCCAGGCAACAGGGCAGGCGGCGGCGACGCGGCGCTTCCCGAGGGAGGTGGCGGGGAAGCTACTGCGCCGGGGGGAGTTGAGGGCGACACGGGGGCCGCAGTGGGAGTGGTTCGGAGACACGGCGTGGGAGGCGTTTCTCGAATCGACCTACACGGTGAGCGAGGACTCCAGCCGTATGGGGCTTCGCCTGCGCGGGAAGGCGTTGCCCGCCGAGCGTCAGGGCTCGATGCTCACCGAG
>MEKI01000071.1:77830-78572 GCA_001766905.1 Acidobacteria bacterium RBG_13_68_16 | reverse complement strand
ATGAGCTCGACGTTGCGCCAACCCTGGGTCCGGTCGGTCACGCCACAGCAGTGGAAGACCCTGGCGGCGGCGATGCTCGGATGGCTGCTGGACGCGATGGACGTGATGATGTACGCCTTCGCACTCACGGCGATCCGCGCGGAGTTTGCGCTCTCCGCCGCCGCCGCCGGCGGCCTGGCGTCCGTGACGTTGCTCACCTCCGCAATCGGGGGCGTCGGCTTCGGGATGCTCGCGGACAGGATCGGCCGTGCACGAGCGCTCGTGTACTCGATCCTGATCTACTCGGTGTTCACGGCGCTGACCGCAACCGCGCGCTCGCTCCCCGAGTTGATCCTCTGGCGCTCGCTGGTGGGAATCGGCCTGGGCGGGGAGTGGGCGGCAGGATCGGTGCTGGTGGCGGAAACGTGGCCGGCGGAGCACCGGGGCAAGGCGATCGGGCTCATGCAGTCGGGCTGGGCGATCGGCTACATCATGGCCGCGCTGCTGGCCTCGGCGATTATGCCTTCCCTCGGTTGGCGGGCGCTCTTTGCGGTAGGTGTCCTCCCGGCACTGCTCGCCGTTTGGATCCGTCGGAAGGTCGATGAGCCGGAGATCTGGCGCCGGGCCAGGGGCGAGCAGCGCCGGCCCCTGAACGAGATCCTGCGTGCGCCGTACCTGCGAAACGCCCTGGCAGCGACCGTGCTCACCACCTGCGTCCTGTTCGCGTACTGGGGGCTGTTCACCTGGGTCCCGGCCTATCTCG
>MEKI01000071.1:77110-77691 GCA_001766905.1 Acidobacteria bacterium RBG_13_68_16 | reverse complement strand
TTCTGATCGACCTCAACGCCGACGTCGGGGAGCGCCCGAAGGCCCTCGCCGATGGCACCGAGGAGGCGCTCCTGCGGCTCGTGACCTCGGCAAACGTCGCGTGCGGAGGTCACGCCGGCGACCCCGAAACGATGGCCGCGACGCTGGCGTTGACGAAACGTCTGGGCGTGGCGGCGGGTGCCCACCCCAGTTATCCCGATCGCGCGGGGTTTGGGCGTGACTCGATGGGAATGAGCACCGCCGAGATAGAGCGAACCGTCTTTGACCAGGTACACACGGTTGCGGGGGTGGCGCATTGGACAGGGGTCGAGCTTCGCCACGTGAAGGCCCACGGCGCTCTCTACAACGACGCCGCGCGCGATCGCGGCATTGCGGCCGCCCTGGCACGTGGCGTAGCACGCTGGAGCCGCGAGGTCGTGCTGGTTGGCCTAGCAGGCTCGGTTATGCTGGAGGTCTTCAAGGCCCACGGCTTCCAGACGGCAGCGGAGGCGTTCGCCGACCGCGCCTACGAGGCCGACGGAACGTTGCGGTCGCGCAAACACTTCGACGCCATGCTCACCAACCCTGGGCGGGCGGCGGCT
>MEKI01000071.1:76402-77070 GCA_001766905.1 Acidobacteria bacterium RBG_13_68_16 | reverse complement strand
TCGACGGCCGGGCCATCCCGATTAGCGCCCGCACTATCTGTGTACACGGCGACACGCCCGGCGCTCCCACGATTGCCGCGGCGGTCAAGGCCGCGCTTCTGGCACGCGGGGTGCGCCTAAGACCGCTCGGGCGTCGGGACGCCTGATCCGTTTCCTCACGAGCCGGCAAGCGCGCGCACGGTGTCACGCGAGAGGCGCACGGTCCGGAACGACTCGGCGAGCTGGAGGCCACGGGGTGCGCCGGCCTCGCGCGCGATGCGTGCGAACGCGGCCCGCGTCGCCTCGGGCGGGAACTGCGAGGCGTGATCGCAGATGAGCGCGATCTTCTCGTCGAAGACGTCGGAGATGTCTACGAAGATGTCCGGCGCGTCCGTCGGGCCGAGCCACACCTCCTCGACCACATGTGGCTGGTGCCCCTCGGCGAGCAGTTCGGGGAAGATGCTCGCTTTCTTCACCGCCGGGTAGAGCGCCTCGATGGCCGCCTGGCCGGCCGCCCGGTGATCCGGATGGTTTATGTACTGGCCGTGGCGAAACCAGACCGTGGGGTCGTTGGCGACCACCACGTTGGGGCGCACCTGACGCATCACCCGCACCAGGTCCCGCCGCAGCCCGAGCGTCGGCTGCAGAACGCCGTCCTCGTACCCGAGCGTGATGACCGTGGCTTTCAG
>MEKI01000071.1:70789-76300 GCA_001766905.1 Acidobacteria bacterium RBG_13_68_16 | reverse complement strand
CCATGGCGAGGCTCACGGTCCTGGTGGTGGACGGCGAGGAAAACCGCAGGAAGGAGTTGGTCAGGGGACTCGCCGGTCAGGCCTACGAGGTAATAGCCGCGGCCACCGCTGATGAGGGAAGGCGCTTTGCCGCCGGCCTGAAGCCCGAGGTGATCGTGGCTGCGGCAGCGCTCGTGGACGTCACGGATCCCCTCGGCGCCCGAGGGAGCGACCCTTCGGCCGGTGGCCTCTCGCCGACGACAATCCTCCTCGTGGAGACGAAGGCAGGCGTCGAGGTTCCGGCCGGGGTGCTCTTGGCGGAGGTCGAGGGCCTGACACCCCAGGCCATCCTGCATAAGGTGCGCACGGTCCTCCTCGGGCGTGCGCTCGGCCTCGGCAGCGACCCCTTTCTCGGCTCCCTGGTAGGCGACCTCGCTGCGCTGCCACTCTTCGAGCTGCTCCCGATGCTGCAGACGGCCGCCGTGACCGGCTGCGTTCGAACCGGCGGCGGCGAGCTCTCCCTCGAGGAGGGCGAGGTGATCGCCGCGCGGGTCGATGCACAGCGAGGGGTCAAAGCGTTCGTGAGGCTCGCGCGCACGGCCGCCGGGCACTTCCGGGTGATGTTGGGCCAGCCTCCCGCGGCGCGCGAGCTTTTCAAGGATCTCCTGAGCCTGATGGCGCTCGCGATGGAAGACCAGGACAAGTACAAGGAAGCTCGCTCCCGGCTCCCCACGCTCTCGAGCCGGCCGAGGCTAGCCTGCGGGGACGCCCTCCCGCCGGGGCTGCTGCCCGGCCAGGACGAGGTGGCGGCGGCAGCTCGCAGAAGCCGTACCGTGTGGGACGTGCTGGACAGGACCGAGCCGCCTGACGGCGCCGTGCTGGCCGATGTCGCACGGCTCATCGAGATGGGGGTCGTGGAGCTCGACGCTGCGAACACTGCGGTCCGGATCGTGACCGACTCGACGGCGGATCTTCCGACCGAGCTCGCAACGCGTCACCAGGTACACGTGGTGCCGCTCTCGGTGACCTTCGGCAGGGACGTCTACAGGGACGGTGTGGACCTCGTCCCCGAGGCCTTCTACAAACTGGTGAGGAGAAGGGAAGGCACGCACCCTCAGACCAGTCCGCCGGCGCAGGCGGAGTTTCTCGCCAACTACCGCATGGTTGTTGAGCGCAGCGACGTGGTTTCCGTGCACCTCTCGGAGCGGGTCTCCCACACGGTGGTGAACGCACGCGCCGCGGCGAAGGAGGGCCACAAGGAGTTCTGCAGGCTGCGCGGCGTCGATGCCCCGGTGCTCGAAGTGGTGGACAGCATGCAGGTCAGCACCGGGCTCGCGCTCATGGTGTTGATGGCCGCGCGGATGGCGCAGCGCAGGCTGCCGGCACACGAGATTCGCGCGCGGCTCGAGGCGATGCGCCCGCGGGTCCACCTGCTCTTCGTGGCGGACACGCCCGAGTACCTGGCCAGGGGAGGCCGGCTCGGCAAGACGCAGGCGTGGCTGGGAGGCATGCTGGGCGTGAAGCCGATCCTCGGGCTGGAGGAGGGTGAGATCGTGCCCGTGGACCGCGTCCGGCGCGCCGAGGCGGCCTACCCTCGCGTCGTCGAGCTTCTCAAGCAGCGAGTTGACGTCACCAGGCCCGTGATGGTCGGGATCGGCCACGCGGTCGCCCCGGTCGCGGCGGTTCGGTTGCGCAGCCTGCTGCAGGACAGCTTCACGGTCTCCGAGGTCATCGAGAACGAGATCGGGCCCGTGGTGGGGGCTCACGTCGGCCCCGGCTGCGTGGGCGCGGCGATGTTCCAGCCCACGGAGGAGGAGCAGCCTCTGGTCGCGCCAGTCACCGACGCCTGGTAGGCGGGGGAGTTCGGTCTGCCCCTGTGGGAGACGTCTTGCCCCACAGCGCGAGCGCGCCCGGCGGAGGCGGGGATCCGTCCCCGTCCAACCGTGCTGGAGCGCGTGGTTCGGGCGTCAGGGTTGGACCGTTCGAGACTCTCTCGCCCGTCGGTACGAGTCTGAGGGGAAGGTCGGTTGTGATAACCTTCGTAAACTTGGGGGACGAAGGAGGGGTTATGCGTCGTGTTCTTCCAGTTCTATTCATGCTCCTGGCTGTGTCCGCACTGGCGGATGAGCTTACGGCGTCGGCGGTCATCACTGCTTTCCGCATGGGGGCGACACCGGAGGCGATCACCGCTTCCATCAACAACGCGGGCAATACCGTCGCCCCGGTCACCCAGACCGACCTTGCCAACCTGAAGGCGGCCGGTGTCCCGGATGCCGTGGTGCAGGCGCTTGTGGCCAAGGCACCGGCCCCGACGCCACCGCCCGGACAGCCGAGACCCGACGACCCAAGGCTGGTGAACGTGGTACGCATGGCCAGGTCCGGGTTGTCGGAACCCATCGTCCTGGAGCAGCTCAAGCGATCCGGAGAGAACTTCCAGCTCACGCCCAACGACCTCGTGTACCTCAAGGCCGAGGGGGTTCCCGAGTCGGTCATCACTTTCCTGGTCACCAACAAGAACGTCTCGTCAGTGACCTCCGCCCCGGCTGTGGCCGCAGAGCCGACCGTCACCCCCGCCCCCACCGTTGCTCCGACGGCGACGCCCACCCCGGAACCGACGGAGCTGACCGTCGAAGACGTCGTGCTCATAAAGCCGACCTTCATGAAGAAGAACCGGCCCGGCCGCCTCGTCTTCAAGGGTGACGACGTGCAGTTTAACGACGCAGTGGATCCGAGGGAGAGCTTCGGCTTCCAGATGTCAGGCGTCGAGAAGGTCTGGTTCACCTGCCAGGCTCGGCCGAGCGAGAGCTTCTGCTACCAAATCAATCTCCAGATCGTGAAGGGGGCGCGGTACCGGTTCCAGGATGTGAAACGGGAGACCGGCAGCAACGAGGCGATTCAGAAGATGGAGGAGTGGATCAAGAAGCACTTCCCGTCCGTCTCCTGGGCGCCGCCCGACATGAACGACTAACCCGTCGGCGAACTCCGCGTACCGCGGCAGATTTCAGGACCGCCGGTCTGAACGGCCGAGCGGGCGCGACCTGGTCATCGCCCCGGGCGAGAGGAGTTCGTCGAGATCGTCGGCGGAAAGCAGCCCACGGGCGAGGATGATCTCCCGGACCGATCGTCCGCTTTCGAGCGCCTCCTGCGCGATCTCGCTCGCCTTCTCGTAGCCGAGGACAGGCACCACCGCGGTCACCAGCCCGATCGAGCGGTCCACCATCTCGCGGCAGCGCTCGGCGTTGGCGGTGATGCCGCGAATACAGCGCGACGTGAGCGTGCTCACCGCCGCCGTGAGCATCTGGAGCGACTGGAAGAGGTTGAAGGCGATGACCGGCTCCATTACGTTGAGTTGGAGCTGCCCGGCTTCGGCGGCCATCGTGATCGTAAGGTCGTTACCGACCACCTGGAACGCGACTTGGTTGACCACCTCGGGGATCACCGGGTTGACCTTGCCCGGCATGATCGACGAGCCCGGCTGCACCGGCGGAAGGTTGATCTCGGCGAGGCCACAGCGTGGGCCGGAGGACAGCAGCCGGAGGTCGTTGCACATCTTCGAGAGCTTGACGGCAGTCCGTTTGAGGACACCGGAGAACATGACGAACGCGCCGGTGTCCGGCGTGGCCTCCACCAGGTTCTCGGCCAGCACCACGTCGAGGCCCGTGATCCGGCGGAGGTGCTCGATCACGAGCTGCGGGTAGCGCGGATCAGCGTTGATCCCGGTCCCGATCGCCGTGCCGCCCATGTTGAGCTCGAGGAAAAGGCGGGCCGTCTCGCCAAGCCTGGCGATGTCCTCACCGGTGGTGACGGCAAACGCGGTGAACTCCTGCCCGAGCGTCATCGGCACAGCATCCTGGAGTTGCGTCCGCCCCATCTTCACCACGTCTTGAAACTCCTCGCCCTTGGCGGCGAGCTCGGCGCGCAGCTTGTCCAGGGCGGTGACCAGCGCCCGCAACGAAAAGACCGCCGCGATCCTGATCGCGGAGGGATAGACGTCATTGGTGGACTGGGAGAGGTTGACGTGGTTGTTGGGATGGCAGTACGTGTACTCGCCGCGGGCCGCCCCCATCAACTCGAGCGCCCGGTTGGCGATCACCTCGTTCGCATTCATGTTCGTGGAGGTTCCGGCCCCACCCTGGACGGCGTCCACGACGAAGTGCCCGTGGTGGTGCCCGTCCACGATCTCCTGGCTGGCGCGGTCGATCGCGGAGGCCACGTGCGGGTCGAGCAGGCCGAGCTGGAGGTTGGCCCGAGCCGCCGCCTGCTTCACCATGGCCAGGGCGCGCACGAGGGTAGGAAAGTGCGAAAGGTGCACCCCGGAGATGGGGAAGTTTTCCACTGCCCGCAGCGTCTGAACACCGAAAAGCGCTTCTGCCGGCACCTCGCGCTCGCCGAGCATGTCACGCTCGGTCCGGGTGGCGCCGGACCCGTACGCCTTGTCGCGGCCAACCGGCCCCGAGCTGGCGTAGGAGAGGCGGCGATTGATAAAGAGCGCGACCCGGCTGAGCACCTCGACCGCCGCCCCGCCGTTGGTCGCGAGCCTGCCGCGGACGGCTTCCCTGCCCAGCTCGACCGCAGTGAGGTCCGTGAGCGCCCTGGCGGTCGCGGTGTGGAGCGACTCGTGAAGCAGGGCGCCCTCGCCGAGGGCATCACCGGGTCCGAAGACCGCAAGGGGCTCGGGCTCGCCGCCGCGCGTGCGGAATATCTCGGCCTGCCCTTCCACGATCACGTAGCACGCTTGCCGCGGGGAACCCTCGCCGAACAACGTCGCGCCGGTCGAAACCCCCCGGGACGCAGCTGCGCCAGCCAGAAGCTCGAGCGCGTCCGCGCTGAGGCCGGCAAAGAGCTCGCAGCCGCTCAGCGTCTCTCGGGCCTTGTCCATCGGTCCTCCCCCGTCGACGGGGCCGGGCCGACAACCCCGAGCCCCGCGCGATGCCCCGATTGTAGCGGTGGGCCGAAGCCCGGTGCTTGCGCCAGCGGCGCGACGTCGGATAGGGTTGGCCTCCTCCCGTCTCGGGGCTGGAAGGAAAACGGCGCCTACCGGTGTTTGGAGTCGCCGGAGGTGGTCTGTGGAGCCTGTTGAGTCATGACAAGTAACGGTCTGAATGCGGTGGTGACACAGAGGATCGAGGTGGGGCCGGGCCTCGTCATCTTGCGGGTGGTGCCCGACGGCTGGCAGCTGCCCCCGTTTCGGGCGGGGCAGTTTGCGGTGCTGGGGCTTCCACCGGAGGCGCCGCGGCATCCGATGGCCGATCCCGCCGACGACCCATCGCCCAAGCCCGGGGTGCTGATCCGGCGCTCGTACTCGATCGCGTCGTCCGCGGCGGACCAGCAGTACCTCGAGTTCTACCTCAACCTGGTGCGATCGGGCTCGCTCACGCCGCGCCTGTGCGCCCTCGGGGTGGGGGACCGGCTGTGGCTGGGGCCGAGGATCAGCGGGTTGTTCACCTTCGACCAGCTTCCAGACGGGGTCAACTTGGTGATGGTCGCCACCGGCACGGGTCTTGCGCCGTACATGAGCATGCTGCGGACCGA
>MEKI01000071.1:59789-70742 GCA_001766905.1 Acidobacteria bacterium RBG_13_68_16 | reverse complement strand
GCCACTCCTGGGACCTCGGGTATCGCGCCGAGCTCATCATGATGGAACGTCTGCGCCGCAACCTCACGTACATCGCCACCGTCTCACGCCCGCAGGAAGAGCCGGTCCCGTGGGGAGGGCTCGTAGGGCGTGTGCAGGATCTTTGGCAGAGGCGGGTTCTTGACGACATCTGGGGTTTCGGGCCCGAGCCGTCCAACACCCATGTGTTCCTGTGCGGGAACCCGGGCATGATCGAAGAAATGACCACGATCTTGGCTGGCGAGGGGTTCCGCGAGCACACCCCCCAGCGACCCGGCGATGTCCACGTCGAGAGGTACTGGTAGCCGGCAGATGTCTCGGCCGCCCGTGCGCTAATCTAGCGTGGGACAGAGCGGACGGATGGCCCACGCCCACACACACCGGTCGTTGCCAACGGCCGGATTGCGACATCGCAAGAGGCTCACGTTTGTCCTCGTCCTCGCGGGCATCTACATGCTTGCGGAGGTCGCGGGTGGGCTTCTCGCCAACTCCCTCGCGCTCCTGGCCGATGCGGGCCACATGCTCACGGACGTCGCCGCGCTGGGCTTGTCGCTGTTCGCAATCTGGGCGGCCCAGCGGCCGGCGACTCCGAGACGGACCTATGGCTACCATCGGGTGGAAATCCTTGCGGCGCTGGCCAACGGTGCCACCCTCGTCGCGATGGCGGCGTTGATCTTCGCGGAGGCGTACCGTCGCTGGTCCGACCCTCCTGATGTCAAGGGCGGGCTGATGCTGGCAGTCGCCTGCGGGGGCCTGGTGGTCAACCTCGCTTCGCTCTGGATCCTGCACGGCGGACGTGATGAGAGCCTCAACGTGCGCGGAGCGTGGCTCCACGTCGCCACCGACACGCTGGGCAGCGTCCAGGCGATTGCCGCCGGGGCTCTGATCAGCGGTTTCGGCTGGAAGTGGGCAGACCCCCTCGCATCGGTGCTCATAGGGCTGTTGGTTGTGATCTCGTCGTGGGGGCTGCTCAAGGACGCGGTCGGGGTGCTGATGGAGGGCGTGCCCGCGCACCTTCAGCTTGACGAGGTTGCCGAGATCATGGCGACTGTGCCCGGAGTCACGGCTGTCCACGACTTGCACGTGTGGACGATTACAAGTGGCTTCGTGGCGCTCTCCGCGCACGTCGTGGTCGAGCCGGAATGTCCCGAGGACGTCCTCTGGCACGTACGCGCCGCCATCCACGACCGCTTCGGGATCGACCATTCCACCATTCAGGTCGAGAGAACGGCGGTGCCCCGGCCCACGGGTGTCTCGCACGGCGGTGGCCCGCCGGCGACTCCTGGCGTGGGGTGCGAGGAGTAGGGTAGCGAGGGATGGGAAGGTCCGGAACGCGCGTAACGAAGGTCAAACTCCTCCCATGAGCGTCATGGAAGAACTCGTCCAGCTGGAGCGGGCGATTGACCAGTTGACGCGGCGCTGGGACGGCTTTCTTGGGCACGAGGTCGGGGCAACGATGCCTCCGGTGGCGGAGATCGGCGCCCTGGAACAGCGGCTGCGCCAGCTCGGTCTTCGGGACGCCGTTTCACCGGTCGAACGTGGACGACTCCAGCAGCTTACTTCAAACCTGGCGGTGAAGGCCGCCTCCTGGCGGCGCCTCGCGTCCCAGGGTGACCGCCAGCCGAGCGCGGCCCCCCCGCCCAGCTCGGCGGCACCTCCGGCCGAACCTGCCGAGGCCAAGGTCACTCCAGCCATGATCGAGGAGTACCGTCGGCTCTTCGCCCGCTACCAAGCGACAATGGAGCGGGCAGGGGAACCGGTCCCCGTGAGCTTCGGCCGCTTCGTCCAGGACCTGGAGGAGCAGCGCCGACGGCTAGCTGCTCGGGGGCTCCAGGTCGAAGGGTTCGACGTCGTGAGGGAACCCTCCGGCGTTCGGGTGAGGCCGCGCACCCGCGCCCCCGGCCACTAACGTCGCACCGCGGCGGAATCGCCACACACCGAGGGGCTCGTCTCGTCTGCGAGGGTGCGCTTCACCGCGCCGAGCGCTAGGCACAAGGTGCCAAGGGGTGTGCAAAACGGGAGAAGAGCACCGGTCCCC
Source organism: Acidobacteria bacterium RBG_13_68_16 (assembly GCA_001766905.1). Lineage (GTDB taxonomy): Bacteria > Acidobacteriota > Thermoanaerobaculia > Thermoanaerobaculales > Thermoanaerobaculaceae > RBG-13-68-16. The sequence continues at coordinate 68,686 of MEKI01000071.1, read as the reverse complement.
CGGTGCCCTTCAGAGTCATCGGACCTCGCGGCGTCAGTTGGCCTTGGGCTGCTCGCCGGGGAGCTTGGCCAGGTACTTCGCCGGCTCCTTCTCGAACTTGGGCGGGCACATGTTGCAGCAGAACATGATCGTGCGCCCCTTGTAGCTGACCGCGACCGGCGGGCCCATGTCGCCGCCCTCGAGGCTCTCGTCGCTCACAGGGCAGGTCGTTTGAATGTTCTCGAGCGTTACGCCTTCCTGGGCGATCTTGGCAAAGATCTTCTCGGGATCCTTGCGGAAGACGTCGGCGGCGGCCGTGTCGGCGAAGTAGATCCGCTGCCCCTGCCAGTCCACGTGCGGACTGGTCTTCGAATCGATAGCCGTGCCGCTTACCGGGCACGTTGTCTGCAGCTTGGGCGCCGGCTTCTCCGCAGCCCTGACCGCCACTGCGCCCGCCAGCAACGCCCCCACGACGAAAACAACGAGGTTTCTCTGCATGTCTAGATCTCCCTTTCAACGGCTAACTTTGCCGCCCGCGACCCGAGCGTAACAGGACCCGGCGGATGACTTCAGAATCCGAACCGGAACGCCTCCTGGTAGTTGGCGGCGTTGGTGGTGTTGTCGACCACCGACAGGTAGCTCATGATCGCGCCGTCACCCGCACTCACGCTGGCGCGCACGATCAACCCCTGGCGCTGCCCAGCCGGGAGTCCAGCCAGGATGTCGTCCTTCTGCTGCATGTCGTACGCCTGGAGTGTCATGGTCAACGACGAAGTGCCTGGCGCGGGTTGGCCGTCGGACGTGAATACCTCGACGGTCACAGTAACGGGCGACGAGGTCACGTTCGCAAGACCGAGATTGACGCGGAAGCCGTCGGTCTCGTTGACAACCATGCGCAACGAGCCGGAGGGACCTGCGCCCGGCACCGCAGCCATCGAGACCGGTATGCCGTAGATCACCTGACCGTAGCTACCGCCGTCCTTGCCGGGTGTCCAGGTCCGGCTCACCACCTCGACCTGGCCATCCGCCAGGTAGTGGATGCTGCCCTTGGTGGCCGAGACGGCGAAGGCGTTCTGCAGGATGTCGGGAAGGAATGTAACCGGGCCAGTAAGCGGGAGGACAACGCTCTGAACGTCCGTGTTGTCACGCCCCTCGTGGTTGAACCACAGGTGCACCCTGGTTGCCGACTCGGTGTAGATCCAGACATCCGTGGTCCAAAACGAGTTGAACCTGCCCGACAGATGTGCGGCCTGGGGGATGTAGCCCTCGAGGTGCCCCGAAGGGGCCGCCGAAGCGGGCAGGGCGAGCAAAGCGACCGCTACGACCAGGAAGCAAGGAGCAAGCATTCTCACGGAGGGTCTTCTCATGGCATCATCCCGCCGGACTGCGAGAGGTCCACGGTCCATAACGCGGTGCCGCTGCGGGTCAGGGCGACGACCTTGTTGATCATCTGAGTGGCCCACCCACCGGTGTCGCCCTGCCGCAGCGGGCCGCCGCCCATCATTCCGACCTGGCCGAAGTCGGTGACCGTGACGTAGATGCGCGAGCCATCCGCCGCGAACTGTGGGTACGAGCCCATGTCACCGGGCAGTGTCGCGCTCCAGCGCTGGCTCCCCGTGGCGAGATCGAGCCCGACAAGGGTGGCGTCCTGGCTGCCCCCCTGCGGCTGGCTGCCCCACGGGAACCACCCGGAACCGGACATCGACCGCCACATGAAGGCATTGTTCATGACGACGACCACGACGAGGTCGCCGTTGTTGGCGGCCATCATCGGCCATCCCTGGGTGAAGGTCGCCCGCCAGCGCTCCTGGCCGTTGCTGCCGAGGTCGACGATGGCGCGCTGGAGCGAGGCGCTGCCGCTTCCCCCGGGGCTGCCCATCATCGACATCCCCATCTGGGTGACGAGCAGGCTTCCGTCGCTGGCTGCCACCAGCATGCCCGTGCCATTGGCCATTATGCCGCCCGGCCCCATCATTCCCTGGGCGCTGGCCAGGCTCTCAAGCCCAACCATCAGCCCAATCACAAGCACAGCGTTTCGCTTCATGGTTACCCCCTTTGAGGTTATGAATCCCCCCGGTTCAGGAGAACCGGAGTCGACTCCGGTTGCATTTCCAATGTCGCATGCCGCCGGTGTGACCGCGCTCACGCGCGGCCGGGCAGTCGTTTCCGTTGTGATTTGTGGTGTGGTCCATCGCGACTCACTCTTGACCCCGCGCGAGCGGTACCACACGCAGGGCGAGGATGCGGACCGTCCCTCGCCCGTTCACGACCACGCCCACACGCCCCGGCGACCCGGGTTCCCGGTGGCCGTGGACGACGGTTTTGCCTTCGATCATCCCCTTTTGGTGGCCGCCGGCGGAGGAAACCGCCAACGTAAAGACGTGGCCCGGAAGGGCGGCCGGCGCGGCGTCGAGCTCCGTCTCCACTCCCTGTGAGCGGACCCGCAGCCCCGCGCGACCCTCCGAGCTGACCACGAGGAGGCAGGCGTTGCTCGCGTCCTGCGCGTGGTGGACGAGTCCCACCTCGCCGGCAAACCCCCTAGCGTCGAGCTCTGCCTCAACCTGGACATCGTCGAAGGCCTCATCGAGCACGAGAACCCCAAGACCGGCGACCTCAAGGCCGAGCCCCTTGCCCTCCGCGCGGGCCACCCGGACGGTGTGTGGCGTACCGCCCTCTGGGGCGTGCAGGATCGTGCCGAGGGCGGCCGAGTCGGATGGCTCTGGCGTCCACTCGAGCGAGCCGTCGGCTAGATGCCGAAGGCGCGTCGTGGTGTCCGCCCCTACCGTGGGTGGCCGCTCGACCGGCATGGAATCCGGCGCGGCTTCCAGGCGAGCAGACACCACGGCCACGCCGTGGCGGTAGACCAGCGCTCCTCCCCGATCGGCTGTCTCGACGAGCAGCCAGACGCCGACCGCACCCAGCGCAAGGGCCACCAGCCGGACGGGTGTCGCAAGGGGGCGCTGGTGGCGGGACGAATACCAGAGGAGGAAGATCCTCGCCAGCGCCAGGAGCGCGAACAAGAGGAGCGTGCGGAGTGCCCAGTCTGCGTGCTGGGCAATCAGCGGCTGAACGCTCGGCGCGACGTTGATAAGGCTGTCCTCGGCCTGGCGGCCCGTCAAGTAGGTCGCGCCGGCGCCCGCGGCGCCAGCGAAGTAGAGCAGAACGGCGGTGCGGTCCAGCCACCAGCGCTGCCGGCGAACGGCAAGTGCCAGGAGGTCGAACATAGCGGCCGTGACCAGCAGCGCTATGGGGAAATGCACCACCGCCGGGTGCAGGTTGGGCAAGGCCGTCAGTCCGAGGGGGGCGTTCATCGGAGTGACCCTCCGGATGGGGTTGTCGAGGCGGTGCCGCGCAACGCGGCCTGCCGCTTCCACAGCTTGTAGATTGCGGGGTAGACCAGCAGCTCGAGCAGGAAGGAGGTGACGAGGCCGCCGATCATGGGCGCGGCGATGCGCTTCATGACGTCGGCCCCGGCCGACGTCGACCACATGATTGGCAGCAGACCGCAAAAAGCCGCAGTGACGGTCATCATCTTCGGGCGCACGCGCTTCACGGCGCCGTGCACGATCGCCTCGTCGGCTTCGGCCGCGGTGGTGAGCAGGCCGCGTCGCTTGTAGTCCTCCCACGACAGGTCGAGGAAGAGCAGCATGAACACCCCGGTCTCGGCATCCAGGCCGAGGAGAGCGATCATGCCGACCCAGGCTGCAATCGAGACGTTGTAGTGCAGGAAGTGGAAGAGCCAGATGGCGCCGATGGCGGAAAAGGGCACGGCCAGCATTACGACGGCCGCCTTGAACGCGGACTTCGTGTTTGCGTAGAGGAGCACGAAGATGAGGCCAAGCGTGATGGGTACTACGACCTTGAGGCGCTCGCGAACGCGCAGCATGTTCTCGTACTGGCCGCTCCACTGGAGGACATAGCCGGGCTGGAGCTGGACCTTTTCCCGAACGATCTTCTTGGCCTCCTCCACGTAGCCGCCAACATCTCGGCCCGTAATGTCGACGTAAACGTAGCCGGCAAGGAAACCGTTCTCGTCGCGGATCATGGCAGGACCCTGCACCAGCTCGATGTCGGCGAGCTGGGCGAGGGGAATCTGCGCGCCGGAGGGCGTGGGGACCAGCACGCGTTGCAGGCGGTTGAAGTCATCGCGCAGCTCCCTCGGGTAGCGCACGTTTACGGGGTAGCGCTCGCGACCCTCGATGGTGGAGGTGATGTTCTCGCCACCGATCGCGGTCATGATGACCGTCTGCACCTGGTCGATGGTCAGGCCGTACCGCGCGAGCTGATCGCGGCGGGGGTTGAAGTCAACAAAGTAGCCGCCGGTGACGCGCTCGGCGTATACGCTGCGTGTGCCCGGGATCTCGCGCATGATGCCCTCGAGCCGCTCGCCGATGCGCTGGATCTCCGCGAGGTTGGAGCCGAACACCTTGATCCCGATCGGCGTTCGGACACCGGTGGTGAGCATGTCTGTGCGGGCCTTGATCGGCATCGTCCACGCGTTGTTAACACCCGGGATGCGTAGCGCAGCGTGCATCTTGTCGACCAGCTCGTCCCATGAAATGTGATCGGGCCAGACCGGCCGGAACATCGGTTTGAGCCATTCCGGGGCCCAGGATGAGTACCAGCGCTGCTTCGCCTCCCACTCCGGCTGAGGCTTGAGCATGACGGTGGTTTCCATCATCGAGAACGGCGCCGGATCGGTTGAGGTCTCGGCGCGGCCGGCCTTGCCGAATACCCGCTCCACCTCGGGGAACGACTTGAGCACCCGGTCCTGCGTCTCGAGCAACTCCTTCGCCTGTTGCACCGAGATACCGGGCAGGATCGTCGAGGGCATGTAAAGGATCGTTCCCTCGTTGAGCGGCGGCATGAACTCGGTCCCCAGCTTGAAATAGAACGGCAGGCTCACCGCCACGAGGCCGATGGCGGAGGCGATGATGGCCTTTGGGTAGCGGAGCACGAAGCGGCAGACCGGCTCGTAGACCCGGAAAAGGTTGCGGCTGATCGGGTGCTTCTCTTCCGAATAGTAGGTCCCCACGAGTGTCTTGGTGGCGAGCCACGCCAGGAACCGGGGCTTGAAGCTGAAGGGGGTCATGCGGGTGAAGAGCATGCGCATGGCCGGGTCGAGCGTGATCGCCAGGAGGGCGGCGATCGCCATGGCCAGGTTCTTGGAGTAGGCGAGGGGCTTGAAGAGACGCCCCTCCTGGTCCACCAGAGCGAACACCGGGATGAACGCCACCGCGATCACGAGAAGCGAGAAGAACACCGAGGGGCCCACCTCCTTCAACGCCTCGAGGCGGACCGCATGGAAGTCTCCTTTGCCCCCCGCGGCCTGCCAGTGGTAGAGCTTGTTGTAGGCGTTCTCCACCTCGACAATGGCGCCGTCGACCAGGATTCCGATGGAAATTGCGATGCCGGCGAGCGACATGATATTGACCGTGACCCCCATGTAGTAGAGCGGGATGAAGGCGAGCAGGACCGAGACGGGGATAGTGAAGATGGGCACCAGGCTTGAAGGAATGTGCCAGAGGAAGATCAGGATCACGATCGAGACGATGATCATCTCGACGGTTAGCTCGTGCTTGAGCGTATCGATGGCGCGCTCGATGAGGGTGGATCGGTCGTAGGTGGTGACGATCTCCACGCCCGTGGGGAGGGACGGCTGGATCTCCTTGAGCTTCTCCTTGACCACGTTGATCACGTTGAGGGCGTTCTCGCCGTGCCGCATGACGACGATGCCGCCGACGTGATCCCCGAGGCCGTCCAGGTCCGAGATGCCGCGGCGGATCTCCGGTCCCAATTCGACGCGGGCGATGTCCTTGAGCAGGACCGGCACCCCGCCCTGTCCGACCTTGACCACGATCTGCTCGAAGCTGTCCAGGGAACGCGCGTACCCGTGCCCCCGCACCATGTACTCGCGGCCCGAGAACTCGAGTAGGCGCCCTCCTACCTCGTTGTTCGAGCTCCGGATCGCCTCGACGACCTCGTTGAGCGGGAGCTTGTAGGCGGCGAGCCGATTGGGGTCGACTGTGATCTGGTACTGCTTGACGAAGCCGCCGATGGAGGCGACCTCCGCCACGCCGGGCAACGATTGAATGGCGTAGCGCAGCGTCCAGTCCTGGTAGGAGCGCAGCTGGTCGAGCGAGTGCGTGCCCGACTTGTCGACGAGCGCGTACTGGAAGACCCAACCCACGCCGGTCGCGTCCGGCCCCAGCTCGGTCCGCACGCCCTGGGGCAGGCGTTGCTGGATCTTGGAGAGGTACTCGAGCACGCGGGAGCGCGCCCAGTAAATGTCCGTCCCATCCTGGAAGATCACGTAGACGTACGAGAAGCCGAAGTCGGAGAATCCCCGGATCGCCTTGACCTTCGGGGCGCCAAGCAGTGCCGTGATGATGGGGTAGGTGACCTGATCCTCGATAAGATCCGGCGAGCGGTCCCATCGCGAGTAGATGATCACCTGCGTGTCCGAGAGGTCGGGGAGAGCGTCGAGTCGGATCTCCTTGAGCGTGTACACGGCCAGCACGCAGAGCGCGGCCACCCCGAGCAGCACCAGCATCCTGTTATTAGCGGAGAACTCGATGATCCGCTTGATCATTGCGGACCTCCCGTGGGCTTTGCCGCAGCACCGGCGCCCGCTATGGCGCTTCGCAGCTGCGATTCGGAGTCGAGCAGGAAGTTCGCCCGCGTGACGACCTGGTCACCCGCGGCGACACCCGAGAGGACCTGAGCCTTGCCCGAGCTGCGGACGCCGAGCTTCACCTCGCGCGGCTCGAACCGCCCCCCACCCAGGCTCACGAACACGATCTGGCGCTCGCCAGTGTCGATCACTGCCGAGTCCGGGATGACGATCCCCTCGGTGGCGTCAAGCGGCAGCTCGACGTTGGCGAACATCCCTGGCTTCAGCCCGAAGTCCGGGTTCTGGAATTCGAGGCGCACGCCCAAGGTGCGGCTCTCCGGATTGAGGGTCGGGTAGATGTAGGTGACGCGCCCGGCCAACTGGCGTGAAGGGTCGTAGGGAAGCGTGACCTTGGCTTCCTGGCCGATGTGCAGGGCGCGAGCCTCGTACTCGTAGAAGTCAGCCTCGATCCAGACTCGGGAGAGGTCCGTGATGGTGAACAGTTCCATGCCCGGCTCGATCTGCTGGCCCTCGAAGACTTCCTTGGCCGTGACGAAACCCGAGACCGGGGCGAGGAGGGTGACGGCGCGCTTCGGCTGGCCGGTACGCTTCAGCTCCGCGATGAAGTCCTCGGGGACGTCGAAGAGCCGAAGGCGCTGCTCGGCCGACTGCAGCAGCTCCTCACCACCTCGGCGCACCTCCTGCAGCTCCGATGCGGCGAATTTCGAGGCCGTCTCCCGCGCCCGCAGGAATTCCTCCTGGCTCGCCAGCAGCTCCTGCGAGTAGATCGACAGGATCGGTTGGCCCCTCCGTACGAGCTGCCCAGTGAAGTTCACGAAGAGCCTCTCCACCCACCCCGCGATCTTCGTATGGACGTGCCGGATGCGTGTCTCGTCGGCGGTCACGGTCCCGACGGTCCGCACGGAGCGCGCCACGCGTTCGAAGACGGCCGGCTCGGTCTGAACGCCGGACAGGTGAATCCCTTCCGATGTGATCTCGACGGTCGCCATGCCGGTCACGCCGCCGGCCGCGGGCGCGGCCTCCTCAGCGTAGACGGGAACGTAGTCCATTCCCATCTCGTCCTTCATCGGAACCGGCGAGGTGATCTTGGGGTTCATCGGGTTGCGGTAGAAGAGGATCTTTCTCTCGGCTGCCGCCCCCTGTGCCGGGCTGGCCGAAAGGCCCTCGTCGCCGGGTTCTTGAGCCCCGCCTTGCGTTTCAACCACCTTCATCCCGCAGTTGGGGCAGCGGTCGTTCGGGTCGTCGGTCACGAACTCGGGGTGCATCGGGCACGTGTACGTCTTGTGCTCCTTCGGGTAGTCGCCGGTGGCTCCCATCGGTACCAGCCTCATGCCGCACTTCGAACAGCGCTCGCCGGGCCGGTCGGAGGTCACCTCCGCGTGCATCGGGCAGACAAACGCGGGCACCGTGGTCGGTGCGGTCTTCTCCTCGATTGGAATCAGGCGCATGCCGCAGATCGGGCAGTCACCGGGCTTGTCGGAGATAAACGTGGGGTGCATCGGGCAGTGGTACCTGACGCCGGGTAGGGGGCCCTTGCCGCACGATGTCAGAAAGGCTGCCAACACAAACACGAGGGCAGCGACGAGAATCAAACGGCGAATGTTGGCGGTGGTTTTCATTTTCAGTTCTCCGTTGGCGAGGCCACGATGGACTGCAGATCGGACCACGCGATGAAGCGCTCCGCTTCGCGCACGGCAAGTTGCGTGCGGGACTCCAGCCACTCCTTGAAGTCAAGGACGACGGTCGTGAAGTCACCACGGCCCGCGAGGTAGGACGACCGTGCGGCGTCGACCGCGGCGCTGGTCTGAGGGATGATTGCCTGCCGATAGCGGGCGATCTGGCTCTCGGCGCGAGCCAGGTCGCTGCCGAGTCTTGTGCCCTCGGCTCGTGCCGCAGCCTTGGCGTCGCGCAGCTCCTCGGTCGCCGCGACGAGCTCCTGCTCGGCGGCCCGCACCATCGGTCCCTGCTTCTCCTTCCGCCACAACGGCCACTCGACGCCGAAGCTCAGCGTGACCGCGGGGTCGAACTGGCCACGGAGCCCGACGCCTGCACCGGCCATGAGGTTGGGCTTCAGCTCAAGCCGAGCAGCCTCGAGCCGGCGTTCCGCCACCCGCACGACCGCCTCCCTCACCGCCACGGCGGGGGAATTGGCCGCGGCGAGCTCCGCCCACGGGAGCCGGGCTTCGGGCACCGGGGGCAGCACCTCAACCTCACCCAGCACGGGTTCGCCCGGGCGGTCGAGGAGGCGAGTAAGCCCGGAGACCAGGGCCTGCCGCTCGGCCGC
>MEKI01000071.1:58993-59710 GCA_001766905.1 Acidobacteria bacterium RBG_13_68_16 | reverse complement strand
GCCGCTTGCCGGGGTAGAGGAGATCCTGTCGCACCATCGGCCCGATCATGGACATCTCCTCGCGGCCGACCGTCCATTTCGGAAAGCCGACATCCTGAAGCACGATCTCGATGACCGGATCGGGGAGCGCTCCGGCGGGCGCCACCATCTCGCGAGCCGCCGCGACCCTCGCTCGCAAGGCCGCGATCGACGGCGCTCTCGAAAGCGCCTCGGCGACGAGCTGCTCGACCGGGGGAGCGACATCACGCGCCTGGCCCCGGCAGACATCGACTGCAAGTAAGGCCAGACCCGCGAACAACGGGCAGAGAAAACGGAGATTCCTCACGGCATCCTCCAGGATTCTGAGAAAACAAACTCTACGCCCGCACGGGTGCGGGCACACTTCTCCCTGGGAATGTCGCTAGCAGCGGAAGGCGCAACCGGTGATGAAGATCGGCGCGGGCGCCTGAGCGGGAGCGCTGGCGCAAACGGTCAGCGCGGCGGCCAACGGCGCGAGATGGACGCCGGCGAGACTGCCAACCACCGCTTCGGCGGGTTGGTCCGGCACAGCCTTGGCTGTCGGCGCCGCCGGGGCAGGAGCGGGGTCGCTCTGCTGCGCGTCACGACAGAAGCAGGCCCGGGCCTTGGCGCAGCAGCACGACTCGGTCTGTGAACCGAGGCACACCGCCGCCGCGGCGCTGGGCGAGAGCGCCAGCAGCCACCCGGCAAAAGTGAGCG
>MEKI01000071.1:57737-58893 GCA_001766905.1 Acidobacteria bacterium RBG_13_68_16 | reverse complement strand
GATTGGCCGGGCCCCCCTCCGGAGGGATGGACTCGCGGCGGGACGCCGGTGGTAGAATGCGAAACCTTCAGGGGGTTGTGATGCCGCGTTACGCTGCAACCATCTGCTTCTCGACACCGGTGGGCCTACTCGAAGTCGAATCTGCTGACACGGGGGTCACCCGGGTCCGGCTCGGCTCCCGCCAGAAGCCTCGCGAGGTCGGGGACGGCGATGCCCTCGAGTATGCCCGCAAAGCGAAGGGTGAGATCCTCGCGTACCTCGAGGGCGGGTTGAAGCGCTTCACCGTGCCGGTGGTCCTGACGGGAACACCGTTCCAGCGCGCCGTGTGGGCCAAGCTGCTCGCCATCCCCTACGGGAAGACGCGTACGTACGGCGACATCGCCGCTGAGCTTGGCAAACCGCGCGCGGCGCGCGCCGTCGGCACTGCATGCGGGGCCAACCCCATCCCGATCCTCGTGCCATGCCATCGCATCGTTGCGGGGAACGGGGGTCTCGGCGGATTCGGTGGTGGTGTGCGGATGAAACACGAACTTCTGGAGCTGGAGCGCACCCGCGCGACGAGATGAGGGCCTACCTCATCTTCACGGGCTCCGGCCCGATACTGATACTGACGACTTTCCCGGTTGTCACCGACGACCGGCTAGTGGCCAAGCTGAGGCACAAGGGGATCGCGAAGTTCATCGCCTACGAAGTTCCCCTCGACCGTACCAGCAGGCTCTACGGCGTACCGTTCGAGGTGATCGCAGCGGATCTAGCCGGGCAGGAGGATCTAAGAGTCCTCGACTTCAACGGGCACCACATCTTCGCGAACTTCCACCTCTCCGAGCTGGGCGAACCGATCAGGCACGGCGACTGAGCAGCAGGCGGTCGCCGTCCACCGCGAGCTCGAGGCCGACCCGGGCCAGCAGAGCGGGAAGTGGAGCCAGGGGCAGCCCCATCACGGCCTGGACGTTCCCCTCGACACGCTCCACCAACGCTGCGCCCTTGCCCTGTACGGCGTAGGCGCCTGCCTTGTCGTCGCCCTCGCCGGTCGCCACGTACCAGTCGAAAAGCGGCTGCGCGAAGGGGACGATCGCGACCCTGGCTGATTCCAGGTGCGTTGCCTCTCGCCCTTCCCACCTGATCACCAGCGCCGTGAGCACGACATGCGTCCTGC
>MEKI01000071.1:13783-57719 GCA_001766905.1 Acidobacteria bacterium RBG_13_68_16 | reverse complement strand
TGGTTGCCGCGTCAGCCCGGCTCGCCGGCTTACCGAAAATCTTCTCCCCAACTGTCACGACCGTGTCGGCGGCGAGCACCGGAAGCGAGGGGTGGAGGGCGGCGACTTTCTGCGCCTTCTCCCTCGCGAGGCGCAGGGCGTGGATTGGCGGAGGCTCGCCCGGAATGGGGCTCTCGTCCACATCGGGCGCGACGATGGCCACGTCGAGGCCGAGGCGCCCCAGCAGCTCGCGCCGGCGTGGCGAACCCGAGGCGAGCACCAGGGTCAGAGCACCCAGGGTCACCCCCGGGTCTGCTTGCGGACGGTGACCACCGAACGCGTGGAGTCCACGACCTCGACCTCGGAGCCGGCCGGGATGGGGGTGTGGTCGAGGTTCTGCGCCGCCAGGACGACGCTCCCCCCCTGGCGCTCGAGCCGGATCTGCCCGTAGCCGCCAGACGGGATGTCGCGCACCACGGTTGCCGTGTCGCCGTGTATCGTCCTGACGCGAGGCCTGCGGTAGAGGCCGAGGCCGAGGATGAACCCGACTAAACCGGCACCGACCGCGACCGGGAACGTGATGCTCGGATGCGACATCTTGCGGGCCCCCATCGCCAGGCCCACGAAACCGAACAGGAACGAGCCTACCGCGAGCCTGCGGCCGAGCAACGCGAAAAACGCCGACTGCTGGTCGGGGTGGGGGACAACCAGGTGGTGGTGACGCGAGAGGTTTCGGAGGTCCCGCAGCAGCCCGGTCACGGTGGCCAGCACCAGACCGACCAGGAGCGCCACAAGGTAGATAAACGCCCAGGTCACCCGGTCAGTCTACGCCTCTCGCGGCTCGCGGTCACCCGTGGCCGCGAGGCGGACCGCCGGACGGGGATCGGTTTGCCGCTCGGATCCACGTTGACGTAGGTGATCTCGGCCTCGGTGACGCGTCGGGGGGTGGCGCGGGCCCTGGGCCGTGCCGCCTCCACCACGACCTTCACGGTTATGGATGTACGGCCGACGCGTACGAGCTCGCCGTAGAACGAAACCAGGTCACCGACGTGGACGGGTGCGTGAAAGACGACCTTCTCCATTGCCACGGTGACCACGCGATCGGCACCGTGGAAGCGTGCCTCGATGGCGCCCGCCTGGTCGACGTAGGAGAGGATCACGCCCCCGAAGATCGTCCCGTGAGGGTTGGTGTCGCGCGGGAGCAGGCTGACACGGATCGCCGGTTGCCGCTCTTCCGGGCGGGTCATGCGAGGAGTCTAGCAAAGCGAGGGCGTGCCGCCTTGTGTGGTAGTGTGACCACGCAGCGGGCGGCCGCGGAACCGAGCGGCACCTGAGGCCGGAAACGGGATCCGCTGGGCTGGATGCCGCGACCCGGACGCCCGTATTCTGATCAGGGGCGGCGCACCCCGGGCCGACCGGAGGCCATGGGCGGTGTGACGCGGGAGAAGGGGCGATGAGGCGAACGAGCGCGCTGGTGACCGTTGGTCTGGTGCTGACCGGCTGGGCGTCCGCCCAGGGGCGGGACCCGGTCCTGGAGGTGTTCAAGGCGCAGGCCGAGGTCGAGAAGCGACTGCTCGCGGCCGACCTCACTACCCTCGAGCGGGTGCAGGAACAGCTCAGAGCAGCGAGCGACAGGCTGCTTCGGCTCGGGGATGACCTGCTGCGAGCACAGAGGGACGGTGAGGATCTTGGAAGCTTCACCGCTCGCTCGGCGGACCTTCGCCATGCGGAATCCGAGGTAGAAGGCCTGGTCGGATCCGCGCAGCAGCTCCGGTCAACGATCGGGGCACGGCGCGCCTACCTGGAACAGGTCCAGTCCGAGATCCGGCGGATGGAGGAGGCGAGTCAGGCTACCCTTGACGAGCTGTCCGGCAGGTGGTCGGTAGCTGTGGAGCCCGGCGCGTTGAGGGGAACCTTCGACCTGCGCCTGGACGGGAGCGTCGTGACGGGCGTCTACCAGCTCTCGGGGGGCTGGAGGGGCTCGCTGCGCGGCACGTTCATCGATGGCACTGTCCGTCTCGAAAGGATCGACTCGCAGCAAGGCTTCAACGCGGTCTACAGCGGGCGGCTGATCACCCGCGGAAACGAGAAGCGACTTGAAGGGACGTGGGATGCGACGAACCTCGCCGTCGGCATGCCCGCCGCGGGCACCTGGGTGGGACGCCGCGAACCGCGTCCTTGAGGCTTCGGTCTGGAGAGCGAGATGTGGAAGAACCCGATTGCTACGGCTGTGGTCGGAATCCTCCTTGGATTCTTCTTCGGGTACCTGATTGGGCAGAAGCAGGCGGTGGTCCCCGCCCCGCAGGCCAGTAACCCCCACGCTGGGGTCCCCGGCGCTCCCCCGCTTACGGGCCAGCCGGCGATGCCGCCCGAAGGGGGACGCACCGCCGCGACCGCGAACCCGCGGCTCCTCGAACAGGTTCGGGAGCTCGAGACGCTGCTCGCGCAGGACCCCAACAACTACGACCACCTCGTTCAGTTGGCCAACACCCAGTACGACTTGAACGACTTCGTCAAGGCCGCCGGCTACTACGAGAAGGCGCGCGCGATCAAGGACGAGTCGCCGGACGTGCTGACCGACCTGGGCGTTTGCTACAAGGAAACCGGCAAGGCGCAGCAGGCCCTCGAGCTGTTCGACCGCGCCGCCGACATGCGCCCGGACCACTGGCAGTCGCGGTACAACGCCGCGGTGGTGAGGCTGTTCGACCTCAACGACGCCGCAGGCGCCAGGGTTGAGGTGGAGAAGCTCAAGAAGCTGCAGGGGAAGGTCCCCAACATCCCCGACCTGACCGGCCTGGAAGGGGAGATCGCCAAGCGAATAAAGTGACTTTTCGCCGCCCCCGGCGGCGAAAAGTCATCCTGAGCGCAGCGAAGGATCTCATCCTGAGCGCAGCGAAGGATCTCATCCTGAGCGCAGCGAGGGATCTCATCCCGAGCCCTTCGCTTCGCTCAGGGAAAACCCCGCGTGCGGGCCCGCGGCATCTCGTTGCCGGCAGGAACGGTCGAGGGTCGTGCCGTTCGCCTCGGGCGCCACGCCTCCGATGAAGGTAGACTCCCTCCGAGCATGGAGACCTGGACCGAAGCCCTGCGTCGCGCCGAACTGGTCGCGGTGGGTGCGACGCTCGTACGGCGAGGGCTGGTCCGGGGGCGGGAGGGGAACCTGTCGTGCCGCCTGGACGCCCGAACGATCCTCCTGACCCCGCGGGGGGCCGACAAGGGACGCCTGGCCGCGCCGGACCTGGTGCGCTGCCGGCTAGACGAGCCTCCCCCCGCCCAGGCCTCCTCCGAGGCGCTCGCGCACCTCGCCGTGTACCGCCGCTGTCCGGCGGCGCAGGCCCTCGTCCACGCACACCCGCCGGATCTCTTGGCCCTCGCGGGGCGGGGACTGGTACCAGATCCGGGGCTCCTCGACGAGGGGCTGGCGATCGTTCCCGTCATCGAGAACGTGCCGCCGCTGCCGCCGGGGAGCGAGCGGCTTGCCGAGGCCTGTGCCGACGCGCTTGCACGGGCCCCGGTTGCGGTGTTGCGCCGCCACGGTGTGTTTTGCTCCGGCGCCGACATCTGGCAGGCGCTTCAAAGGGTCGAAGTTGTGGAGCTGCTGGCCGGGATCGCGCTGTCTGAGACCTGGAGGGGGGCCGAGATTTGAGCGGCAGGTTGCCTTTTCGCGAGGATGGCGGGTTCCCGCCGGGGACACCGCTTGCGGAGCGCATGCGGCCGCGTTCCCTCGATCAGGTGGTGGGGCAGGAGACGCTGGTCGGGCAGGGTGCGGTGCTCCGGCAGTTGGTCACGCGCGGCGAGCTTCCCTCCCTCGTTTTCTGGGGGCCTCCAGGCAGCGGCAAGACCACGCTGGCGCGAGTGCTGGCGAGCGCCTGTGAAGCCGAGTTCGTGACCTTTTCCGCCGTCCTCTCCGGGGTCAAGGAGGCGCGGGCGGTGATGGAAGACGCAAAGCGGCTGCGCGCCAGCACCGGCCGGCGCACGGTGCTTTTCGTCGACGAGGTGCACCGCTTCAACAAGGCGCAGCAGGACGCCTTCCTGCCGTTCGTGGAGAGCGGGGACATCGTGCTGTTTGGCGCGACCACCGAGAACCCCTCGTTCGAGCTCAACGCGGCGCTGCTCTCGCGCGTCAAGGTCTACGTTTTGGAACCGCTCGGTGATGAGCAGATCCGGACGCTCCTGGACCGTGCGCTCACCGACGCAGAACGCGGGCTCGCGAGCTGGCATCTCACGGTCGAAGCCGGCACGCTGGAGGAGATCGTGCGGCTCGCCGGAGGGGACGCGCGGGTCGCGTACAACCTGCTCGAGGTGGCAGCCGAGGCGGTCGGGCGGGGCAGCGCTCTGAGCCCCGACGCCGTGCGCCGGGTGGCGCAGCGGCGCCTCGCGAAGTACGACAAGGAGGGGGAGGAGCACTACAACCTCATCTCCGCCCTGCACAAGTCGATCCGCAACTCGGACGCTGACGCGTCACTCTACTGGCTCGGGAGAATGCTCGAGGGCGGTGCCGACGCACGCTTCATCGCCCGACGGCTCCTGCGCGTCGCGTCCGAGGACGTCGGAATGGCGGATCCCCGTGCGCTGGAGCAGGCGGCGGCCGCGGCGCATGCCGTCGAGCACGTCGGCATGCCGGAGTGCGCGCTGGCCCTCGCGCAGGCGGCCGTTTACCTTGCTCTCGCGCCCAAGTCGAATGCCCTCTACACCGCGTACGGAAAGGTTCAGCAAGCGATCGAGGACCGGCCCGCATACCCCGTGCCCCTGCAGATCCGCAACGCCCCCACTCGCCTCATGCGCGATCTCGGCTACGGCGAGGGGTACGTGTACGCCCACGACACCGACGAGAGGATCGCGGACATGGAGTGCATGCCGCCCGAACTCGCCGGGGAGAAGTTCTATGAGCCCGGCGAGGAAGGCTGGGAGAAGCGGATCCGCGAGCGCATGGCCGAGTTGTTGGGACGGAAGAGGCGCTCGACGAAGAAGTGATCCTCAGTAGACGTGCTGGCTTTCAGATATGAGCGGAAGGGCGTCGTGGGCAGTCCCCGCACAGTCGCCGCCGAAACGATCGTCTGTGCCGCTGTCGCACAGGCGCAGGATTCCTGAGCCCGAACAAGGGCAATGAAGCGAACGACTTCCCGGCCCATTGAGCCGGTGCCGGCTTGCCGCAGCGCGGTTCCTCCTCCATAATCTCAACAGGAATGGCGCAAACGCTGGAAATTCTCGGGGTTCTTGGACGCTGGTCGATCGGTGTCCAGCTTGCGGTCGTCGGTGTCATCGCCGTCTTCTTCGTCTTTCTGTCGCGCACCTCCAAGCTGGAAGAGGTCAGGCTCTGGGCCATCGCCTGGGTCGCCGACAGCCTGGCTTTGGTCGGTATCTTCGTCTTTTCCCTCGGGCTCCTCGGGCCATCGCTTCCCCCGTTTGTCGTCGGGCTCTACGCCGCCGCGAAGACTCTCTTCGTGCTCCTGCTGGTCGCCGGGACGCGTCACCACCTCAGGTCTGCCGTCGAGAAATGGGTCCGGCCCAGGCACGTGGCGATCATCGTGGGCGTGTGGGCCGTTGCGATGGGGATTCTTGCCCGGCAAATGGCCTACGTGCAGGTTGCCCAGAGCCTGATGGTGGGGGCCGTGATGACGACGGCCGGGGTATGGGTGCTCCGCAACCCCCGCGGCGAGCGGTCGCGCTGGCTGGGCGCGGCGTTCCTCGTTGAGGGCCTTGTGTTCCTCCAGTACGTTCCGAGCCTCGCGCCGCAGCTCTGGGGGGCACCGCCTCTCTTCAACTACGTGCGCTACTCTTCGTTCTTCGACGCGGTGGCTGAGCTGCTGATCGCCCTTGCGAGCCTCGTCGCACTGCAGGACCGGATCGTCGAGGAGCTGCGCTACGCCAACGAAGAACTGGTCGCCTCGCAGGAGCGTTTGCGGCAGCTCGTGGACCTCGACCCGCTGACCTCGCTGATGAATCGCCGCGGGTTCCGCCGCGAGCTCACCCGGGCCGAGACCTCCGGTGCGGCGATCATCTTCCTGGACATCAACAACTTCAAGAGCGTCAACGACCGCCTGGGGCACAGCGTCGGCGACGGTTGCCTGAGGCGGCTGGCCCGCGTGCTGACCCAGTGTTTCCGGGCCGAGGATGCGCTGTTCCGCTGGGGAGGCGATGAGTTCCTCGTGCTTGCTCCCGGCCTCGACATCGACGGGGCCGGGCGCCGCGTCGCGCAGCTCTGCAGCCAGGTGGGGCAGGCCGAGGGGGACCTCCCCGCGTGCACGATCGCCGTTGGCGTCGCGCTGCTGGCGCCAGGCGGGGACGCCACCGCGGCGCTGCACGAGGCCGACGCACGGATGTACATAGACAAGAGGCGGATGGGCATCGTCCCTGCCACCAGCTCCTAGCGTCAACGCGTGGCCCCTCGTGGCGACCTGTTCCCGCGGACTCGAGGAGGTCCTGCGCGCCGAGCTCGTGGCACTCGGGCACGAGGAGGCGGCGAGCGGCCGCGGGATGGTGAGCTTCCGCGGCGACCTCGCCGCTGTCTACCGCGCCAACCTCTGGCTCCGCACCGCAACCAGGGTGTTGCGCCTGCTGTCCGAGGGGCCGGCCGGGACCCGGGAGGCTCTCTACGAGCTCGCGAGCAGGGTTCCGTGGGAGGAGGTCGTGGCGCGCGGCCAGACGATCATGGTGGAGTCGGCGGGAACGGCTCCTGCCTTCCGCAACACGGGCTTCGCCAGCCTCGTCGTGAAGGATGCGGCGGTAGACCGGTTGCGGGCGCGCCTTGGCTCCCGGCCGTACGTGGACAGGAAGCTTGCCGACGTGCGAATCCACGTCCACCTAGCTTCCGCACGCGCGGGCATCGCGCTCGACAGCAGCGGGGAGCCGCTCTCGCACAGGGGCTACAGGCCGCGGGGCGGCCCGGCCCCGCTATCCGAGACGCTTGCGGCAGGTGTCCTGCTCCTCGCCGGCTACGACGGGACGCAGCCCCTCCTCGACCCGATGGCAGGGACCGGTACGATCGCGATCGAGGCGGCGCTCATCGCGACGCGCGCGGCCCCCGGTTCCCGCCGGAGTTTCGCTTGCGAGAGATGGCCCGATCACCAGCCCGCGTGCCTGCTGCAGGCGCGCCAGGCGGCGCGCCTCCGGCGGCAGCCGCCGACGGCTGCGGTCGTGGCAAGCGACAACGAGGCACGGGCCGTGGCGGCTTGCCGCCGCAACGCGCGCGAGGCCGGGGTAGGGGAAACCGTGAAGGTCGAGGCGAAGGACGTCCGGGAGCTCGTGCTGCCCGGGCCCGGTGCGATGATCGTCACCAACCCGCCGTACGGGGAGCGACTGGGGGATCCGGCCGAGCTGGCCGGGCTCTACCGAGACCTCGGAGACGCCCTCAAGCGGCGCGCGTCCGGCGCCACCGCCTGGTTGCTGGCCGGCAACCTGGAGCTCGCGAAGTCGATCGGTCTGCGAGCCAGCCGCCGCATCGTGCTGTTCAACGGCCCCATCGAGTGCCGCTTGCTCCGCTTCGATCTCTACGAGGGCTCACGTGAGCTGGAACGGTAGGGGCGGCTGCCAGACGGCTTGAGGCCTGGTGCTAGACTGCCTTCTCTCTGATGGCTGCGATCGCCGCCCTCATCCCGGCCTTTAACTGCTCGGACCGCGTCGGCCCGGTTGTGCGTGGCATCCGGCAGTACGTCCCGGATGTTCTCGTCGTCGATGACGGCTCGAGCGACGGCACCGCGGCGGTCGCAAGAGAGAGCGGAGCTTGTGTCGTGGTGCACGAGGCGAACCGCGGCAAGGGGCCGGCGCTTCGTTCCGGGCTCGCCGTGCTTCTCGGCCAACACTACGGCCACATTCTCATGCTGGACGCCGACGGCCAGCACGATCCTGAGGACGCTCCGGGATTCCTGGAAGCGGCCACGGAGGCGGACTTCGTTCTGGGCAACCGCCTCTGGAACTGGGAGGTCATACCGGCCAAGCGGTACTGGACGAACTTCATCGGCACCCGAGCCCTTCGGCTCATGACAGGATTCCCTCTCGAGGACTCGCAGTGCGGCTACCGCCTGGTTTCCGCGTCGCACCTCCGGCGGATGGGCCTCGTCGGCAATCGCTACTCGGTCGACACCGAGATCCTTGTGCGCGCGGGGAAGCTACAGGCCCGCTTTGCTCACGTCCCGGTGCGCGTCATCTACGAGGGCGTGGTCTCCCACTACCGCCCGATCTACGACACCGTGCACATTGTGCTCTCGGCCGTGCGCTTCAAGGTGGACGAGGGCGACCTGCGGGTGGACCCGGGGCCGGAGGTCTGGCGACGGCTGGTGAGCGCCCCCCCCGTCCTCGAGCCGCACACGGCGGTGACTGGCTAGAAAGCGCCCGGCACGCGGGGGTGTGGCCGGGAAGGTGGCCCGGGAGTTCGACCCCGGCCTCCGACCGGGGGGTCAGCGAGGCGTACCGATTGCGGTCGTCTCACCAACCGTTCTACTCTGGTGATCGTGGGGCGTATCTCTCCCCGGGAGGAGTCTTGAAGGTTTTTGATGACGCGCTAGATCGGCCCAGAGCGCCCCGACTGCGCCTTCCAACGGCCACGCCGGCTGTCCGGCCCGCGGTGGGGGAATGCTGAACGTTCTCGTGAGCGGGGGGTCGCGCGGCATCGGGCGGGCGCTGGTCGAGCTCCTGGCGGAACAGGGTTACCGGGTGCACTTCCTCTATCGGTGCCGGGACGATGCGGCCGCCGAGGTCGTTGAGACCGTCCGCGGCCGCGGCGGCGATGCGCGGGCGCATCGGTGCGACGTCACCGACGCTGGGGCCGTGGATGCCTTCCTGGCCGGGGTCGCCGGTGAGGAGATCTATGCACTGGTCAACAACGCCGCCACCTTGCGCGACGGGCACTTCCTCCTGATGGATTCGGATCGCTGGAACGTTGTCGTCGACACGGTGCTCACCGCCGCCTACCGCCTCACCAAGGGCTGCTTGCGGTCCATGCTTCACGCCGGACGCGGGCGCGTCGTCAACGTGGGCTCGCTCTCGGGGCAGGTGGGCCAGGCCGGCCAGGCCAACTACGCCGCCGCAAAGGGCGGCCTGCACGCGTTCACCAAGGCTCTCGCCCGCGAGGTGGGCCGGTACGGCGTGACGGTAAACGCCGTGGTGCCGGGTTGGATCGAGACCGACCTCGTTGCGACGCTCAGCGAAGACCATCGCGCTCGGGCGATCGCGAGCGTGCCGTTGGGACGGTTCGGCAAGCCGCACGAGGTTGCGCGGGTCGTGAGCTTCTTGCTCTCGGACGCCGCGTCGTACATCACAGGCGCCACCGTGCGCGTGGACGGCGGCGTCGGATCCTAGGCCCGACCGCCCACTTGAGGCGGAGCGCGCTACGACGGGGGCCCTGCGGGGCCCCAGAGCATATCCCGAAAGCTCTGGGCGAGCAGCAGCGTGACGCGTCCAGGTGACCCCCCGCCCACCGGGACATCGTCCAAGCGCACCACCGGCATCACCAGGGCGGTGGTCGAGGCAACGAAGAGCTCGTCGGCTTTCCGCAGGTCGCTCACAGTCAAAGGGCGGACCGAGAACGGTATCCCGGCCTTCCGGCAGATCTCCTCCACCACCCTTCCGCTGATACCAGCCAAATTACGCTGGCCGGCTGGCAGCGTAGTCACCGCCCGGCCCAGCACGGCAAAGACGTTGCTGGCTGCGCCCTCGTTCACGAAGCCGTCCTGGCCGACGAAGATGGCCTCCTCGGCGCCGCGGGCCAGCGCCTCCTTCCGCGCCAGCACCGCCGGGAGCAGCATCACGGTCTTCAGGTCGCGGCGTTGCCAGCGCTGTTCAGCGAACGTGACGGCGGCGATCCCGCGCGCCGCCGCGTCCGCAGATGGGAAAGCGAACCGACGGAGGTACGCGAAGAAGAGGGGGCGAGGCGGCGGTTGCGGCACGTGCGAGCGCGGGGCGGTCCCGCCGGTTACCTGCGCGTAGAGGATGGCCGAGGCGTGGGGTTGGTGGCGGTGAAGCTCGGCAACGATCGCCCCCCACTCGGAAAGCGATGGAACGCCCTCCGCGAGGCCGATCTCGCCGGCGCCGCTCCGCATTCTCTCGACGTGGTCCGAGAGACGAAAGGGCTCGCCGCGGGCCACGGCGATGACCTCGTAGAGGCTCTCGCCGAATTGCAGCCCGCGGTCCTCGAGCGGTACGCGCGCCTCGGCAAAAGCTACGAGGCGCCCATCGCACCACGCGCACGCCGGGTCGGCCGAGAGCTCTGTCATGCCGCAAGTGTACCTGGACGACGGGGGGGCGCCTCGGGTTCTCCGGATCTCGGTGGCAACGGCACGGGCGCTGGTCTATCCTGATCCCCCGGAGGTTTGCATGGGTGGCGTTTTCAAGGCCTACGACATCCGCGGCGTATACCCGAGCGAGCTCGACGAGAAGCTCGCCTACGCCGT
Organism: Acidobacteria bacterium RBG_13_68_16; assembly: GCA_001766905.1. GTDB lineage: Bacteria > Acidobacteriota > Thermoanaerobaculia > Thermoanaerobaculales > Thermoanaerobaculaceae > RBG-13-68-16. The sequence continues at coordinate 47,352 of MEKI01000071.1, read as the reverse complement.
CGGCTTCCACTTCCGCGCCATCCTGGACGCCGAGGACCTCGCACGCGGCGAACGTGTCGTGGTCAGCCATGACATGCGCGCTTCCTCGCCCTCTATGGCAGACGCCGTCTGCGACGGCCTGCGCGCCGCAGGACTCTCCGTCATTCACATCGGCCTCGCCACCACTCCGATGAACTACTTTGCGATCGGGCACCTGGAGACCTCGGGCGGGATTCAGGTCACCGCGAGTCACAACCCGGCCAAGTACAGCGGCCTGAAGATGTCGCGACGCGACGCCATTCCCGTCAGCAGCGACAGCGGGATCGGTACGCTCGAGACGCTCGTGCGGGACCGGCCGGTCACACCGACGCCGCCTCGGGCACCGATCGAGCACCGTGAGATCGCCACAGCGTACCGCGAGCACGTGCTCCGCTTCGTGGGCGTGCGGGAGCCGCGGCTGAAGGTGGCGGTGGACGTCGCCAACGGCATGGCCACCCTTTACCGGGGCCTGCTCGAGGAACTCAACCTCGACCTGATTCCGCTGTTCTTCGGGCTCGACGGGAGCTTTCCCAACCACGAGGCCAACCCGCTCAAGCCGGAAAACCTCCGGGACCTGCAGAACGCCGTGCGCCAGCACGCGTGCGCCGTAGGCATCGCGTTCGACGGGGACGCCGACCGTGCCATCCTCGTTGACGACCGGTCGGGAATCGTGGGGGCAGATATGGTCACCGCACTGCTCGCCAGGCCGATGCTCGAGCGCTTCCCCGGTGCGCCGATCGTGTACGACATCCGTTCCTCATGGGCGACGCGTGAGGAGATCCTCGCCGCCGGCGGGACGCCGGTGCGCGAGCGGGTCGGGCACTCCTTCATGAAGGCGACCATGCGCCGCATCGGCAGCCCTTTCGGAGGCGAGCTCGCCGGTCACTTCTACTACCGCGAGAACTACTTCGCGGACTCAGCGCTGATCACGGCAATCGAGGTGTTGAACGTGCTGCGTCGGACGGGTAAACCCCTCGCCGATCTCCTGGCCCCCCTCCGCCGTTACGCGCGCACCGGGGAGGTGAACTTCCACGTCGAGGACAAGGCGAGCATGATCCGGCGACTGGCTGAGGTCTTCCACGATGGTGCGACCGACTACCTGGACGGCATCACGGTCGAGTACACGGACTGGTGGTTCAACGTCCGTCCGTCCAACACCGAGCCGCTGCTTCGGCTGGTCCTGGAGGCACGCACCCCTGAGCTACTCGAACGCGCGAGGGACCGCCTTCTCGCCATCCTCGGGCGGCCGGACGGCGAGGAACCGACGAAATAGGAAGCCGTGCTCGCGAGTGCGAGGGGCAACAGAACCGCCTGCGTTAACATGGTTTCGTGACAGGGCAGCGGGATCCTGATGTTGAGGCGGTGCTGGTGCTTCTCGACGCCGGAGAGGAACCGGGGGAAGGGGAGCTGACGCGCCTGCTGCGCCAGGGCAGCTGCCCGGGTGTCCTGGTAGAACGGCTCGCGAAATGCAGGTGGGTTGTGTCCTCGCACCGGATCCTTCAGCTGGTCGTCAGGCATCCCCGGTGCCCGCGTGCCTTCGCCTGGGATGCGCTTCCGAGGCTCGGGTGGCACGACCTCTTGGAGGTGGGACGCGACCCTCGCACACCGCCGGCAATACGGAAGCAGGCCGAGCGTAAGCTCGTCGAGCGCATCGTAAACCTCACTTTGGGCGAGCGCACAGCGCTGGCCAGACAGGCGACCAGGGGTCTCATCGGGATCCTGCTCACCGACGAGCAGCCGCTGTGCGTCGAGGCGCTGCTTTCCAACCCGCAGTTCACGGAAACCGAGGCGCTGCGACTCCTGAACACGAACCGTAAACCGGGTTGCGTGCTCGTGTTGCTGCGCCATCCCGTGTGGGGGAGGCGACCCGAGGTGTTGCGGGCGGCGGTCCGCAGCAGGAGCGTCCCACTGGGTGTGGCACTCGGCCTGCTTGCGCTCCTCCCCGAGCCGGAGATCGCGGGTCTCGCAGATTCGGCTGAGGTGGATGGCCAGTTGCGAGACGCCGCCAACCGGCTGCTTCAGCAGCGTCGATTGGAGGCGGGCGCGCAAGGGGACTCCGCCCCCTCTTGAACTCCGCCTCGCAATCCTTAAACTGCAATCAGATGGGCCCGTCCGCGAAGAGCACACCGCAAGAGTTCGGTGAGGCGCTGAGGAAAGCTCGGTCGGCCGCAGGCGTCGCCCTGGAGAGCATCGCGGAACACACCAAAATCCAGCTGCGGACTCTCTCCGCCCTCGAGGCAGGGAACTTTGCGAGGCTCCCAAACCGGGTCTTCGCCCGAATGTTCCTCCGGCAGTACCTCGAACTCTTGGGACGGGTGCCGGACGAGTGGCTGCCCGCGTTCGAGTCGGCTTGGCAGAGTTACGAGGAGTCAAGGCACTTGGTGCCGGCGCAACCTCCGGTCCCGATCAGGAAGAGGCGTGTCGGCCCCTGGGTGGTGGGGCTCGGCCTCGTAGCGATCGGCGTCGCCAGCGTCCTGCTCATGGAGAAGAAACCGCACGACGGGCCGGCGGCGGTGCTCACGCCCACGCCCCCGGCGGTGGCGGCTGTGCCCCCCTCGGAACCGACCCCGGCCCCAACACAGCCTCCTGCCACGCCCCTGCCCGAGCCCGGCGTGCTCACCATCCGCACGGGCGAAGCACCATGCTGGGTCGAGATCCGGATCGCGGGCGAGAAACCCATGACCCGGTTGCTCGAGGCGGGTTCGACGTGGGAAGTCGGCGCCGGCGGGAAGGGGATTGAGCTGCTGCTCGGCGATGCCGGCGCCGCGACCGTGGAGTACATGGGCGAGGTTCGTCGCCCGGCCGGTGCTCCCGGAGCCGTGGTTCGTTTCCACATAGGGGGCGCCCCGAAGCCCGGGGCCGAACGCTGATGTCGGCATCGGGCGGAATCTCAACCATCGCCGAGTTGCTGGCCAAGGTCCGCCAGGGAATGGCACCGCGAGCACTCAGGCTCTTTGCGGCTCAAGGCCTGCTCCCGGTCAGCCGCGAGGAGCTGATCCGTGTGAACCTCATCCTTGCGGCGGACGGCGACCAAGAGGTGGCCGGGGCCGCGCACGAGACCCTTGCCTCCTTCAACACCGAAACCTTCATGGCGGTGCTTCAGCTCGAGGATGCGGACGCGGTGGAGATCGATCTCCTCGCGCGCTGCCGACAGGACGAGGCCCTGTGGCAGGCGATCGTCCGTCACCCGAAGAGCGCAAACGAGACGCTGCGATGGCTGGCGCGGCTCGCCCCCCCGGTAACCCAGGACGTGCTGATCACGAACCAGGTGCGGGTACTCGGTTGTCTCGAGCTGCTCGAAGACCTGCGGGCCAACCCGCAGGTCACGCAGGAGGTCCTGCGCCGCGTCCGCGAATTCGAGGAGGAGTTCCTGCAGAAGGCGATCGTCTGGGCTTCCGCCGAGGGGTTGCCTTCTGAGATTCCCGAGACACCATCGATCGAGCAGGCGCTGGCCGAGCTCAGGGCCATCGGCATGCGGCTCCCGGGGGGCGAGATCGAGATCGAGAGGGTGGTATTCGAGGTCGAGCCCGGCGCGCCCGAGGAGCTCCGCGACGCGGGTGCGCGCATCTCGCAGATGAACACGGCCCAGCGTGTGCTGCAGGCACTCCGGGGCACGCGAGAGGAACGTCTGCTACTGGTGCGGGACCGCAGCCCACTGGTGGTGCGCGCAGTTTTGCTCAGCCCGAAGCTGAACGAGGTGGACGTCGAACGAATCTCGGGCATGCGAGCGACGAACGAGGAGGCGCTCCGGATCATCGCCGCCCGGCCCCGATGGCTGAGGCGCTACGGCGTGCTTCGCAACCTGGTTTTCAACCCGAAGACACCCGCGGGTATTGCGCTACAATTAGTTCGGCGATTGTCGCAAAGGGATCTGCTGCTGATGAGCCACGACCGAGGGGTTTCGGAGACCGTCCGCAGGGTGGCCAAGGACTTGGCGGAACACAGACGCTAGCTCGGGGCCTCTCGACCGGGGCCGCGGCATGGAAAGGTGGGTATGACTGACCGGCGGGGCTTCTACGAGATCCTCGGGGTTGAGCCTCTCGCCTCCCAGGACCAGATCAAGGCCGCTTTCCGCCGGCTCGCCAGGGAACGACACCCGGATCGCTTCAGGGGACCCGCCCGTGCCCAGGCCGAGAAAGACTTCCAGGCGATCACAGAGGCGTACAACGTCCTCAACGATTCGACCCAGCGCGCCCGCTACGACCAGACCCTGTCCAGCAAGGGTTCACAGCAGCTCTCCAACCCGCGTGATGTCGCGCGCGCCCTCCTCGGCAAGGCGATGGGCCTGGTAAAAACAGGGCAGGCCGCCGAGGCCAACGAGTACTTTGCCCAGGCCGTTGCCCATGACTCGGAGAGCGCCAAGGCCCATCACCTTTACGGTGTTTTTCTCTCCAGGCAGGTCGGTGGCTTGGAGGAGGGGCTGCGGCACCTTGACCAAGCGGTCCGCCTTGAGCCGAACGACGTGAAGATCTTGCTCGATGCCTCGAAGGCCTTTGCACGCGCCAGGATGTTCGCGAGGGCGACGCGCTTCGCTCAGCAGGCGGCTCAGCTTGCGCCCGGGGACCCGACGATCGAGGCCTGGTTGCAGCAGCTTGCCACTGGGACCGGTGGCGGAGGTTCCGTCTAGCATGGCTCCCGGGGAGGTGTCGGGCCGTGGTTTTTGACTCGCTCGGGGTGACGGACCGCGGCATGCGCCGCCACCACAACGAGGACCAGTTCCTCATCCGCGATGATCTGACTCTGTACGTGGTGGCCGACGGCATGGGGGGCCACGCCGCCGGCGAGGTGGCGGCAGACTTAGCGGTTCAAGAGGTGCAGCGAGTGGTGGCGGCCACCGAGGACCACGAGGACGCCACGTGGCCCGAGGACTGGGACCCCCGCCTTACCGTGAACGCGAACCGGCTGGTGCGCGCGATCCTCTCGGCTCACCGCAGAGTCACCGGCGCCGTTGACGTCGACCCCGGACTCAGGGGCATGGGCGCGACCATCGTGGCGGCCCTGCTCAATCGCGACGGAGCACAACTCACGGTCGCCCACGTCGGCGACAGCCGCGCGTACCTCCACCGCGAACACAGCACCGAACTGCTCACGTCCGACCACTCCTGGGTGCACGAGCAGGTGGTGGCTGGCCTTCTGAGCGAGGAGGCGGCCCGCAACCACCCGTTGAAGAACGTCGTCACGCGCGCGCTCGGGGGTACACAGGAGCCCACCGTGGACATTGCCGAGCGCACGCTCGAGGGCGACGACCTCCTGCTGCTTTGTTCCGACGGCCTCAACAGCATGCTCTCCGACCAGGAGATCAACGCGATCCTCGGTCACTTCACGGATCTGAAAGAGATCGCGCGGGAGATGGTGCGGGAGGCCAACCGAAAAGGTGGCGTGGATAACATTACCGTCATTCTCGCCCGTGCACGAACTTGACGCACACCCCCTCGAGAAGTATGGTGACGACATGAGGGCCGCATGCGCCCGCGCCGCGGTCGTATTCGGCGTGCTTGCCGTCGCTGCCGTTCCGTCACGGCTGAGTGCAGCCCTGATGAGCGAGCGGGTGCGGGATGTCACGTTCGAGGTGGAGCGCTCGCCCGGAGCCCAGGCCACTTATGCCGCGTGCGCCGAGGTCGTGAGAATGCTCAGCCAGCGCGGATGGGATGCCGAATCGGTTCGGGTGAGGATCCAGGGCAACCCCTTCGATGCGACCGCGTCGGTCGCCGACGTGGTCCTGGGTGCGGGCGAACCCAGTGAGGACAGCGCATTCGTCCTGGCCTCGACGATCGTCGAGCGGCAGCTCAGGCGCAGCACCGACCCCTCGACCGCACGGATCCTCGCGCAGTCCGTCGCAGCGCACCTGAGTCCCCCGAGCTCCGCACATCGGCTTCGCTGGGAGCGCGCCTGGCTGGGCCGTTTGGGCCGCGGGGACATCGTGACAACCGCACTACCTGAGGCGCTCTGGCGCGCCGGCGGGGACGTTGCCATGCGGCGCGCCGCCCATGGGAGTCTTCCCGAGTCGGCCATCGAGGCGCTCGCCGCGGCCGGTGTCGAGAGCCCGTTGCGGGTCACGGGCGAGGTCGCGGTCGCCGGTCTCCTCGATCCTCAGGCCCTCGGCTTTCACCGGCCTCCGGTGCCGGAGTCAGCGCCGTCAGTCACGCAGCACGCTCCGGACGTCCGGTTTGTCGGCGCAGGCCTGCGTGTCGTAGCGCTTCAAGGCGACGCGAACGCAGTCGCCGTGTTCCCCGTCAAGAGCGATCGCGTGGAGGCCTGGGTGGCGGTGCGTTACGCGCTCACCGGCGGGTTCGACCTGGTCGGCCTCAAACCGGACGCCGAGGTGACGGTCCCTCTCGAGGGCGTGGCGTGGGCCGGCGTGGTCGCGGTTGGCCTCGAGCCCGACGCCTACCTGTCGTTGGCCGTCCGCCCCCTCGTCGACTACCCAGTGCAGATCAAGCGGTGGGACTTCCTGGCCGGGGACCGGACGGTCACCCTCTCCTGGGAGACTCAGCGCCACGAGGGGCTTCGTGCCTTCGTTGTCGAGGCGCTTGAGAACGGTGCCCCCGGGTCCTGGACGGTCCTCGGTCGCACGATGCTGCCGGTTGCCGACGACGGCGAGGCCTCGTTCGGTTACGCCTTTGTGGACGAGGAGTGCGACGACGTGAGCGCCTACCGGTTGCTCGCTCTCACGGCGGACGGTTTCCTCGCCGAGGTTGGCCTGTTCCCGCTGCACGGCAGACCGTAGATCAAGCCAGAACCAGCCGCACCATTCCCCACGCCAGCACGCCCAGCACCAGGAGCGGGAGCGCCAGAACCAGGAGCAGGGGAAGGCCGAGCAGCAGCAGTCCGACGCCGACGACGAGCGCGATCGCGACCTTGACAAGCCCGAATGCGAGCCTAAACGGCAGCAGGACGAGCTTGAGCAGCAGCACCAGTAGCGCCACCGCGAACCCCGTCACCAGGATGACGACTACGAGGGTCATGAGGGTCAGCATGCCGGTTTCTCCTCTGCTGCAGAGTACGAGGATTCGCCCAACAAGGTTCGCCCCCGCCGCGGTCCCCTCCGGTCCGGCCTAGAATGTGGGTGGAATGGTGCTCTCCCGCAGGGTGCGTGTCCTCGTCCGCTGGGCAGCCGTTCTCGCCGGCATCGGCTTCGGCAGCCTGGCAATGCTGCTCATGTACGGCACCGCCCTGGTGGACCGGGCGTTCAGGGGGCCTTCCCCACGTACGACCTGCCGCGTGCTGAGCGCGCCGCTTGAGCTCCGGGCCGGAGACCCGTGGGACCTTGCCGGCCTGCGAGCATCCATCGTCGACCGCGGCGTGCCCGAGGCCGCGGGGGGGCGGCCGCGACCCGGGGAGTTCGCCGTGGACCGCAGCTCCGTGTGGCTAGGCGCCGGCGTCGCCGAGGGAGCCGGCGGAGCCGTGGCACTCGTGCCGACGCCATCCGGGCTTGCGCTCGCGGACGCGCAAGGCGCGCCTCTCGCCCGCCTTTCGATGCGGCCCACGGTCCTCGGGACGGCAGGGGGTGACGTGGTGCGGTGGCCAATCCCTCTGGGAGGGATGGCGCCCGTGCTCCTGACCGCGGTGGTGGACGTCGAGGACCGCACGTTCCTCTCGCACTCCGGTCTGTCGTTCCGGGGTTTGGTTCGCGCGGCCGTCCGTGACCTGCTGGCCCGGGGCGTACGCCAGGGCGGCAGCACGATCACGCAGCAGCTGGCCAAGATTCTGCTGCTCAAGCCCTCCCGGACCGTGCCTCGCAAGGTGACCGAGGCCTGGTTGGCCACACTCCTCGAGTACCGATTCAGCAAGCGCGCTATCCTCGAGGCCTACCTCAACCGTGTCTACCTCGGCCAGGACGGCGGCTGGCAGATCCAGGGGGTCGAGGCGGCTTCCCACTTCTACTTCGGCAAACGAGCCTCAGAGCTGAGCGTCGATGAGGCGGCGCTCCTGGCGGGCCTGGTTGCAGCCCCGAACCGGTTCGATCCGCTGGCCCACCCGGAGGCGGCGCGTTCCCGGCGCAACGCAGTGCTTGCCGCGATGGTGCACGAGGGACACCTGGACGCGGCGCAGGCCCGGGCCCTGGCGCCTGCAGCGCTGCCCAGCGAGCCACACCGCGTGCGGGCGCCCTTTGCGGTGCACTTTGTGGAGTACCTGCTGGCGAACACAGGCAGCACCGGCGAGGTCGCGAGCACGCTCGACGTCGGGCTGCAACAGGCGGTTCGGGAGGGGTGTCGGGCCGGGCTGCATGAACTCGAGGGCAGGTACCCCCACCTGCGGGAACTCGCACGGAGCGGCGACCCGCTGCAGGCGGCGGTGGTGGTGCTCGCCCCCGACGGGAGGCTACTGGCGATGCAGGGTAGCCGTCTCGGCCTCCCCGGCGAGTTCAACAGGGCAGCGGCGGCACGGCGCCAGATCGGTAGCCTGGTGAAACCGTTCGTCGTCGGAGCGGCCCTCCAGGCCGGATGGTCGGAAACTTCGATGCTGCCCGACGAGCCGCTCGAGCTGACGGTGGGCCGGCAGCTCTGGCGCCCGGCGAACAGCGACGGCCGCTTTCGCGGTTGGGTAACGGTACACGACGCGCTGATGCTCTCACTCAACGTGCCCATGGTGCGGCTCGGCCTTGACGTATCGGTTCCCACCGTGGCCGAGACGCTGCGTCACGCGGGGTTTTCCGTGAGCAGCCAGGGGCCCGCGTTGCTGTTGGGGGCACTCGAGGCCTCGCCGCTCGAGGTCGCACGGGCCTACGCCGTCTTTCTCGCGCGAGGCCGGCGGCCGACCGTCAGGCTGCAGGGCGGCACGGTGAGCCCACCCGAGCCGGTCTTCCACCCATCGGTGGCCGCAAACGTGCGCGCGATCCTGGAGGATGTGCCGCGCCTTGGGACCGCGGCCGCCCTGGCAGGGGACGTCTCGGGGCCCCTCGCGGCCAAGACCGGCACGACGGATGAGCGGCGCGACTCCTGGTTCGTGGCACTGCGGCCAGGGATGGTGACCGTGGTGTGGGTCGGCACGGACGCCAACCGTGAAACCGGACTCTACGGCGCGACAGGCGCGCTGGCGGTCTGGCGTCAGATCGACGGCCGAATGCCGCCCGTCTCGCGCCGAGGTGGGTTCTAGGATGACGCGCTCCATGCGGCGACCCCTCGTCCTCGGTCTCGCGATATTGGCCGTCGCTGCGGCGGCCTGCGCCGTCTGGTTGCTGAGCCCCGCCGAGGACCTTTCCGCGTGGCGAAAGGGTACGCCGCCCCACCGGTGGGCGACCTGGCAGCGGCAGGAGGAGCGCTGGCGGGAGGAGGGGAGCCACCGAAAGGTGGAGCACAGCTACGTGCCGCTTGCGGCGATCTCGATCGAGCTCCAGCTCGCCGTCCTGGTTGGAGAGGACATCGACTTCTTCGGCCACGGGCCGCTTGACGTCGACGCCATCATCGAGGCCGTCGAGTCGCGCAAGCCCGGCAGCCGCCTGCGTGGGGCGTCGACGATCACGCAACAGCTCGCGAAGACCCTCTTCCTCTCCGGGGAGCGGACGTTCTGGCGCAAGCTCAGAGAGGCGAGGCTGGCGTGGTGGATGGAACGCCGCCTGGGCAAGCGGCGGATACTCGAGCTCTACCTCAACGCGGTCGAGTTTGGGCCGGGCCTGTTCGGTGCGGAGGCCGCGTCGGAACACTACTTCGGGATCCCGGCGACCGATCTCGATGCCGACCAGGGAGCCGCGCTGGCGGCCGCCATCCCTTCACCCGGGCGCGACAACCCCACGACCGCTTCCCGGCGCTGGCAGTTCCGCCGATCAACGATCCTTCGGCGCATGGGCAACGCCAACTGGCTTCGCGGCCGCCTTGAAGCGCTCTCGGACAGCGAAAAGCACTGAGAGGGCCGAGGTTCCCTCTCCCCCAGTCCTCCCTTGCCATCCGGCCGCATTCTCACTAGAGTCGGGGGACATGGCCGGAACACCAGCCCCTCCCTTCCTTGTGCCCCTCGAAGAGCTGCGTCAGCGGCTCGCGGAGGCGGAGCGCGGCGGGGGCGCTGGGAGCCGGGCCGAGATTGCCCGCGTGAGGGCCCAGCTCGAGGACGAGGCGCGGCGCGTCACCGAAAATCTGACGCCGTGGCAGCAGTGCCAGCTGGCGCGACACCCCGACCGTCCTTACTGCCTTGACTACATCCGGGGCCTCTTCACCGAGTGGGTCGAGATCCACGGTGACCGCGGGTTTGGCGACGACCCCGCAATCGTCACGGGCTTTGCCCGCCTCGACGGGGAGAGCGTCGCGGTGGTCGGCCACCAAAAGGGCCGCGATACGCGCGAGCGACTATTCCGGAACTTCGGTCAGCCGCGCCCCGAAGGGTACCGCAAGGCGTTACGGGTCATGCGCATGGCGGAGAAGTTCGGGCGCCCGATCGTCAGCCTCGTGGACACCCAGGGCGCGTCCCCCGGGATCGACGCCGAGGAGCGCGGCCAGGCCGAGGCGATCGCACGCAACCTCCGGGAGATGGCCTCGCTCACGGTACCCATCGTTGTTGTCGTAACCGGGGAGGGTGGCTCGGGTGGCGCGCTTGCGGTCGGGATCGGTGACCGCATCTTGATGATGGAGCATGCGATCTACTCGGTGATCTCCCCTGAAGGGTGCGCGGCGATCCTGTGGAAGGATCAGACCGAGGTGCAGCGGGCTGCAAGTGCCCTGCGACTGACGGCACACGACCTTCAGGAACTCGGCGTCATCGACGAGATCCTCCCGGAGCCCCTGGGCGGCGCACACATGGACCCCAACCTCGCCATCAGGACGGTGGGCAGCGCGATTCGCAAGGCGCTAGTCGAGTTGCGGCGGATCAAACGAGAAGAACTGCCCCGGCGACGCTTTGCCAAGTTTCGCACCATGGGCAAGTTCATCGAACGGTGAACTCCCGCCTTTCTGCCCTGCGCCGCATCTCTCTCGTCCTCCTGTTCCTCTGGGTCGTTGTCCTGTTCGGGAGCTATCTGCAGCGCCACCTGCGACGCCAGCCGCAGACGGAGGAGGTGGAGGTCCAAGCCCCGGGAAACGTGGGCCAGGAGCAGCCGGTCCGAGTCCACAAGGGTTTCGTCTACTCGGACACCCTCGGCATCGAGCCAAACTTCCGTATCGCGGCGCGCGAGGCGGTGGAGTTCAGCTCCGGGTGGTATGAGTTTCACGACGTCCAGGTCTCGCTCTACCACGGGGGTCAGGTCGCGTTCGGCCTGCGCTCCGACGGCCTGCGGTTCGACCCCACGAAGCACGGAGGACAGACCGTGGGCGACGCCGAGCTTTCACTCCAAGGGGGTGTCGCAGTGAGGGCGAGTGGGTTCACGCTGGGTGGGCCCGACCGGCTTCTGCAGAGCAACGGGGCCGTGACCTTCGCCGGTCCCGGGTGGGGTGGTCTCGCCGGGGGCACGCGGAGCTCTCTCGAGCAGAACACCATGGAGCTCTTCGGCGGCGTCTCGGTCACCTGGCATGAAACCAAGGCATCGGCGGCGCCCTCCACGATCTTTCTCGCGCCGCGCCTCGTGTACGACCGCACGAGGGCCGTCGCTCGCTTCCCAGAAGGCTTGACCATCCTGCGCGGAAGCTTGCAGGCGAAGGCGGCCCGTGCGGAGGTTCAGCTCGTTGCGGCAGAGGGCGAGCTCCGCAAGATCTCGCTCGAGGGCCCGGTGTTCCTCGACGGCACTCTCGAGGACGGCAGCGACGTGCGGGGGCGCGCCGGGAACGCCGACTTGGAGGCGCTCGCCGACGGCCGTTTCCGGCTCGCCGTAGAGCCCCTGCAAACAACCGGGTGGGTGACGGTGACGCTCGCCGATCCGGCAACCGGATGGCGGGAGTTCGACGCCTGGTCGGTGGTGGGTGAGGGGACACGGACGGCGTGGGAGTGGCTCGAGGGGCACGGCCTGGCGTGCGGGGAGGAGCTGCGCAAGGACGAGGACCCGCGCGGCGCGAAGGCTACCCGCATGCGTCTCGTCTTCGACGCCGGGCAGGCCCGGACGGTGCGGGCGAGCGAGGAGGTCCGGCTCTACACCGGCAACCAGTGGGCGGAGGGCGGTGAGCTGGAGTACTCCATGCGGTCGCGCAGCTTCACGCTCGTCCCCGCCAGCGGGAAGAGGGTGCTCCTTGGAGGCCCGGATTCGACTGCGTGGTGCGACCGTCTGCAGGGCGACGAAGCCGGCACCGTCGTGGCTCGGGGGCAGGTGATAGGCGTGCTGCAGCGGTCCGGCCTGATGGGCGGCGGCGAGGCGCCTGTGCGCTTCGCGGCCAACGCAGCGAACGCATCCGAGGGCGGAGGCCGCGTCTGGCTCGAGGGCGATGCGAGACTGTGGCAGGGCGCCCGCCTCGTTCGTGCCGACCGTCTCGACTACGAACGCGAGAGGGAGATCGTGACCGGCCGCGGCGATGTCCTGACCACGACCGGCGCCGTCGCCAAGTCGGGATCTGGGCAGCAGCTCCAAGTGCGCGGACGGCAGATGCGCTATGACCGCACCGCCGCCGTCGCCACCTACGAGGGGGATGTGACGCTCGAGGACCCCCAGGCGGAAGCTTCATGCCAGCGACTGGTGGCGACCATGGACGACGCCGGCAACCTCGTGCTCGCGGACCTCGACGGCGGGGTGACGCTGCGCGACCGGGCCACCGCAAGGGTCATGACCGGCCAGAAGGCACGCCTGATGGTGGAGGACGGGGTCTTCGAGATCTGGGGGAACCCCGTGCTGGTCAAGGAGCCGTCGGGGAACCAGGTCAAGGCGAATCACCTGCAATGGCAGCGCGCGGCCAACACCGTCGTCGTCCTCGGCGCGGAGGACAATCCGAGCGAGACGCTCTACCATCCGACAAAGCCGGCGGCCACGCCGCGGCCCCAGGGGAGGAAACCATAGACCCGCTGCGCCTTCAGGCCCGCGAGCTCGTCAAGCACTACCGAAAGCGCCCCGTCGTGGACGGCGTCTCCCTCACCCTTGAAGGGGGCGAGGTCGTCGGGCTGCTGGGCCCCAACGGCGCCGGCAAGACGACCACCTTCTACATGCTGGTGGGCCTCGTGCAGCCCGATGCGGGGACCGTGTGGGTAGGGGACGAGGACGTCACCGCCCTTCCGATGTACCGGCGTGCACGGCTCGGGATCTCGTACCTTCCCCAGGAAGCCTCTGTGTTCCGTCGCATCTCGGTCGAGGACAACCTTTTCGGTGTTCTCGAACTGCTGGGCGTCCCCTGGGAGAACGCCGCTAGCCGGGTAGTCGAGCTGCTGGAGGAGTTCGGTCTCGAGAAGCTCCGCCGGCAGCGGGCGGAGACCCTGTCGGGCGGTGAGCGCCGGCGGCTGGAGATCGCCAGGGCGCTCGTCACCGAGCCGCACTTCCTGCTCCTCGACGAGCCGTTCGCCGGAATCGACCCTATCACCGTACTCGATGTCCAGCGCCTCATTCGCCACCTGCGCCACAAGGGCTACGGTATCCTGATCACCGATCACAACGTGCGGGACACCTTGAAAATCACGGATCGGGCTTCTATCATCAAAGACGGCAAGGTTTTTGCAAGCGGCGACCCGGAAACCCTGGCGAAGGACCCGCTTGTCAGGCAAGTGTATCTGGGAGAAGAGTTCCAACTCTAGGCGATGGCACTCGAGCAAAAGCTCCACCTCAAGCTGGCGCAAAGGCTAGTGATGACGCCCACGTTGCAGCAGGCGATCAAGCTGCTGCAGCTGTCGCGCCTCGAGCTCGAGCAGGCGCTCGCCCAGGAGGTGCAGGCCAACCCACTGCTGGAAATGACGGACGAGCCTCCCGGCGAGGAGGACGGGGCCGGCGCGGAGGTGACCGCCGACGTCGAGGAGGCCACGGCCGCCGACGAGGCCGCGGCTCAGGCCGACGCTGCTGAGGAGGAGCAGGCCGAGGCGCCGGCCGGCGAACCCGCGGCGCCCGAGGAGCCCGTGTCCGCAGAGGCAGGAGCCGCCGACCCCTTCGGGGAGGTGGAGCTCGACGCCCTGTTCGCGAATTACCTGCACGATGGCCCGAGCGTCGCCCCGGCGTGGGACGACGGAGAGGAGCGCTCGCTGGAGAACTCGCCGGCGCGCGCCGAGAGCATGTTCGACGACCTCTGCTCCCAGCTCCGTCTGCTCCAAGTCCCGGAGGGGCTCGCGGCGCTATGCGAGTTCATCATCGGCAACCTCGACCCCGACGGGTACCTGCGAACCTCGGATGGAGAGCTCGCGGCCCAGTTCGGTATGCCGGTCGAGCAGGTTCGCGAAGCGATCGCCGTCGTGCAGCGGCTCGAGCCGGCAGGGATCGGGGCACGCTCACTCAAGGAGTGCTTCCTGCTTCAGCTCGAGCGCTTTGACCGGGAAATCGAGCCCGAGATGCTGGCACTCACGAAGCGGGTTGTCGGGGAGGCGTTCGAGGATGTCCTCCACCAGAGGTGGGATCGCATCGCGCAGAAGCTTGGCGCGCCCCGCGATTCCGTCCGTGCGGTCATGGAGGTGCTGCGCCACCTCGACCCACATCCCGGGGCCCGGCTCGGCCCCAACGACAACCAGTCCATCGAGCCCGATGTCGTGGTGGCGAAGGACGGCGACCAGTGGCGGGTGGTCCTCAACGACGACGGCCTGCCTCGTCTCCGCATCTCGCCGCGCTACCTGCGCCTTCTGCAGAGCCGCGCCCTCGAGGGGGAGGCGAAGGGGTACCTCCGCGAACGGATGCGTTCGGCGTTGTGGTTCCTTCGTTCGGTCGAACAGCGCCAGAGCACGATTGCGCGCGTCACCTCGGCCATCGTGCGCCGCCAGGAGGATTTCCTCGAGAGGGGAATTGCGCACCTCCGGCCGCTCGTGCTCCGCGACATCGCCGACGACATTGGCATGCACGAGTCAACGGTGAGCCGGGTCGTCGCCAACAAGTTCATGGCCACCCCGCGCGGAATCTTCCCGCTCAAGTACTTCTTCCACTCCGCGATCTCTCACGCTCTCCAAGGTGACATCTCCTCCGTGGTCGTGAAGGAACGCATCAAGGACCTCATCAACCAGGAGGAAGCGGCTCACCCGCTCTCCGACGCCCGGGTGGCCCGGCAGCTCAACCGTTTGGGCATTCGCATAGCCCGCCGAACCGTGGCGAAGTACCGTGAGGAGCTGGGGGTCCCGTCCTCGGAGCAGCGGCGGCGGGTCCTGCGATAGGCCTTTGAACGAAAGGCTACAATGACGGTGTCTCGGAAGGTGCGAGGTAGAAACAGGAGGAAAGGGGGGGCCATGGAGCTTGAGTTCATCGCCCGCAACACCGAGCTGACGCCGCAACAGCGTGCCCTGGCACAGAAGAAGTTCAACCGTCTGGCGAAGTACTTCAATGCGGTCCAGGAGGCGCGCTTAACGGTTGCTCAGGAAAAGCACAGGATCTCGGTAGAGGCGTACATCCGTGGCAAGGACTTCGAAGTGGAGGCGTCCTCGGAGACGCCGGAATGGACGACGTCTCTGCAAGAGCTGGTTGGGAAGCTCGAACAGCAGGCGCGCCGAATGAAGCAGAAACTCACGAGCCGGAAGCGGCCCCGTGCCAAGGAGGGGAGTTGGCAGGTCGAGGTGGTCGAGCCGGAGTCGGTGCGCCGCGGAACCCCCGAGGTGGTGGAGACCCGCCACGTTCCTGTTGTGCCTATGACCGTGGAGGAGGCGGCTCTTCAGCTGGACAGCTCGAAAGAGGACTTCATCGTGTTCCGCGAGGCTGCCTCGGACCGAGTCAGTGTCCTCTACCGCAGGCGGGACCGCACGTACGGTCTCGTTACCCCGGATTTCTGATCGGCAGGCGAGACGGGCGCCCCATGTTGCTTCGCGACCTCCTCAAGCCCGAGCATGTTTTCCTGGACATCCCGGCGCACACTCGGGAGGAGGTGCTCGTTTACGTCGCCCAACGCCTCGAGCAGGCGGGGGCCGTCCAGCGCTCGCAGGATCTGGTTGACCTGCTGCTCGACAGGGAAAGGTTGGGCGCCACGGTGGTCGGCGACCAGACCGCCATTCCGCACTGCAAGGTCCCGGGCCTCGCCAGGGTCGTTGCGGCCTTCGCTCGTGCTTTGGAGCCCGTTGCATTCGACCTCGACGCGGGGTTCGCCCGTCTGTTCTTCTTCATCTTCTCGCCGGCAGAACAGCCGAGCGCCCACCTCCAGGTCCTCTCCAGCATCGCCCGGGTGCTGGGTGACCCGAACGTGAGGAGCGCTTTCGAGGGGGCGAGCGATGCCAATGCCCTGACGGCGGCGCTTTCGAGGGCGGAGTGCACCCCATGACGCTAAGGCACGAAACAGTCACAACCGACCGGCTTCTCCACGAAAGCCGGCTCGCCAGCCTGGCCTTTCGCCTGGTGGCCGGGGAAGCCGGCCTCTCGAGGCAGGTCACCAACCCAAGGCTGCAGAAACCCGGCCTCGCCCTGGCAGGTTTCCTCGAGTACGTCAAGCCGGGGAGGGTGCAGGTCATCGGTTTCTCGGAGGCGCAGTTCCTGACGACGCTGAGCCCGGCGACCGCGACCGAGCGCGTGAATGCTCTGGTGGGGCTCGAGCCGCCCCTCATCGTCGTCACCAAGGCGATGGAGCAGACCGCCGGCCTGTTCGCGCCGGCGTGCGACCGACTCTCCGTTCCGCTCGCACTCACGTCCACCACAACCTCCACAGTCATCGAGCGCCTGGCCGTGACTCTGGAGTTCCTGCTCGCGCCGCACGAGGTCATCCACGGGGACCTCCTGGACATCTTCGCCATCGGTGTGCTCATCCTCGGCGAATCGGGCTCCGGCAAGAGTGAGGGAGCGCTGGAGCTGGTGCACAGGGGTCACCGCCTGGTCGCCGACGACGTGGTCGAGATCTACCGCGTGCGGAACGAGGACCTCGTCGGGCAGGCTCCCGAGGAGGTCCGAGGGCTCATGGAGGTCCGTGGGCTGGGCCTCATCTCGATCGAACAGCTCTTCGGCGTCGTCGCCGTGCGCGACAGTAAGCCGATCGACCTGGTCGTCAAGCTCGTGGCGGAGAAGGACGGGCCGGTTGAGCGACTCGGACTCTCGGAGAGCAGCATCGAAATTCTCGGCCTCCGGCGCCCGCTCCTGACCGTGCCGGTGGCACCGGGGAAGAGCCTCGCCCTGCTTATCGAGGCCGCGGCGCGCAAGTACCTCCTCTCCCAGCGAGGCGTCACCGACGCGGCTGCCGAGTACCTGACGCGGCACGATCAGAAGCTGGGGGGACACTGATGGCAGGCTCGCCGCGAGCGGTCGTCGTGACCGGCATGTCCGGCGCCGGAAAGAGCGTCGTCACGCACTGCTTCGAGGACCTGGGCTTCCGTTGCGTCGACAACCTCCCGCTCGAGCTCATCGAGCCGCTATTCACCCACATCTGGCAAGGTCCCGGCGTGCCGTGGGTGGTCGTCGTCGATGTTCGGACTCACGGGTTCACGCGTGCGTTTCCCGACCTCATGTCCCGCCTCAAGGTGAAGTACCCGGAGGTACGGCTTGTTTTCGTGGAGGCCACGACGGAGGCGATCGTCCGGCGCTTCTCGGAGACCAGGCGCCCTCACCCGTACCGCAAGATGGCGCTGGCCGAGGCCGTAACCCGGGAGCGTGGCGAGCTGGAGCCCGTGCGGGCACTGGCCGACGAGAAACTGGACACAACGGGTTTGACTCCACACGAGCTGCGAGCCGAGGTCGCGGCGCGTTTCGGCTCGACCGAGCTGGCACTGCCGATGGTCGTGCGCTGTGAGAGCTTCGGGTTCCGCTACGGCCTGCCACCAGACGCCAATCTGGTCTTCGACCTCCGGTTCCTTCCCAACCCACACTTCGTTCCGGAGCTGCGGTCGCTGCCGGGAGACCACCCCGAGGTCACCGCATGGCTGGAGCGCGAACCCGAGGTGGAGGCGACGTTCAGGAGGATTCGCGACCTGGTCGAGGGTCTGCTGCCGGCGTACAAGCGCGAGCAGAAGAGCTACCTCGTCGTCGCGTTCGGCTGCACGGGAGGCAAGCACCGATCGGTCTACTTTGCCGACCGGCTGGCGAGCGACCTCTCGGGCAAGGGGTGGGTGGTGGCCCTGGTCCACCGCGATCGCGACCGCGAGGGCTGAGGGACAGGTGCAACGAGTGCCCGCCCGACCTCTCACCCGGGCGCAAGGCGCGAGCACAATGGCTATCGGCCTTCTCCGCCCGCGTGCCCTCGTCCCACGACCCTCCGGTTTTGCGTCCGGCTGGCCGCGTGAGCGGAGGGCTCCTTGCGGCTCGAGCCCTCGCCTGGAATAATCCCCCGCATGGTGGGAGTACTGATCATCTCGCACGGGCGGCTGGCCACCGAGCTGTTGGCGGCCGCGAGAACGATTGAGCCGGCCCTCACCGAGCAGTCGCGCGCGATCACCCTCGAGTGGAACCTCGACCCCGAGGCCGGGCGGGCGGAGATCGCCAGGGCGCTCAAGGAGCTGGACACCGGGGACGGTGTCATCGTGCTCACGGACATGTTCGGCGGAACCCCCACCAACCTCTCTCTCGGGTTCCTCGACCCCGCCCGCTCTGAGGTGGTCACGGGGGTCAATCTGCCGATGCTCATCAAGGTCGCGAGCGCGCGCCGGCAAGACGGCCACGACCTGCGCCGCCTGGCCAAGATCGTCGCGGAGAAGGGGCAGAAGAGCATCTACGTGGTCAGTGAGATCCTCGAGCGTCGGCCGGGTGGCGGTGGGACGGGCAATGGCTCAGCTCACGGTTGAACTCATCAACAGGCTCGGCCTCCACGCCCGTGCTGCCGCCAAGTTCGTGCACACCACTTCCCGCTTCTCCTCCCATGTGCTGGTGAGCCACAACGATGAGGAGGTCAACGGGAAGTCAATCCTCGGCCTCCTCCTGCTGGCCGCCCCCTGGGGCTCACGGCTGACCATCACCGCCAACGGCGACGACGAGCAGGTGGCGCTGGAGGCGATCGAGGCCCTCATCAAGGACCGTTTCGGGGAGGGGGAGTGAGCGATCCCCGCACCCTCGTGGGTCACGGCGTCTCGCCGGGCATCGCCATCGGGAAGCCGGTGATCGTGGAGAACCGGCCGCTGCCCGTCATGCGGGTACCGCTGTCGGCCGGACAGATCGAGGCCGAGGTCGCCAGACTGAGGGCGGCGGCAAAGCGCGCTGCGAAACACCTCTTCGGCCTCGCCAAGGGCGCGGCCAAAACCGTGGGCGCGGAGTACGCCTCGATATTCGAGGCACACCGCCTCATGCTCGAGGACCCCGCGCTGCTCGACGAGGTCGAGCGGCTGATTCGTGCCGAGGCCGTGAATGCCGAATGGGCGCTCGAGCAGGTCACGCACAGGTTGCTCGGGCAGT
Source organism: Acidobacteria bacterium RBG_13_68_16 (assembly GCA_001766905.1). Lineage (GTDB taxonomy): Bacteria > Acidobacteriota > Thermoanaerobaculia > Thermoanaerobaculales > Thermoanaerobaculaceae > RBG-13-68-16. The sequence continues at coordinate 28,082 of MEKI01000071.1, read as the reverse complement.
TCCAGAAGCTCGGGGACGTCTACCTCCGGGAACGACAGACCGATGTGCTCGACGTCGCGGCACAGCTGCAGCGCTCGCTCCAGGGGAGGAAGGGGCCCGGCCTCGGCCATAGCACGGAGCTTGGCATACTGGTCGCCGACGACATCCCACCCTCGCAGGCGCTCCAGCTCGCAAGCCGGGGAGTCAGCGCGTTCGCCTCCGAGAGCGGGGGGATCACCTCGCACACCACGATCATCGCCAAGTCGCTCGAGATTCCGGCCGTGGTGGGCGTCGCAGGGCTCGTGGCAGCGGTTGAGAAGGCGCGCCTGCTGATCGTGGACGGATTCGAGGGGCACATTCTGGTGGACCCCGACCCCGCGCTGATTCAGGTGTACAGCCTGCGGGCCGAGGAGCACCGCCGCCGCCAGCAGGAGATGCTGGGCCTCGCGCACCTCCCGGCCAAGACCCTCGACGGCCATGCCATCACGCTGCTCGCCAACATCGACCTCGTACACGAGATCGCCGCGGCGAAAGCCGCTGGCGCCGAGGGCATCGGGCTGTTCCGGAGCGAGTTCCTGTTCCTGCAGGCAAGCCCCGCCTTGCCCGACGAGGAGGAGCAGGAGGCGGCCTACGCCGCGTTGATCGAGGCGTTCCCTGACGGGCCCGTCACCATCCGCACATTCGACCTCGGGGGCAAGAAGCTGGCGCGCGAGGTGCTGGGCGCCCCCGAGGCCAACCCGGTCATGGGGCTGCGAGGCGTTCGGCTCTGCCTCCAGAAACCAGACTTCTTCCGGACCCAATTGAGGGCGCTGCTGCGGGCCGGCGGCCGCGGGCCCGGGACCCTCAGGGTGATGGTGCCGCTCATTGGCCACGTGGAGGAGGTCAAGACCGTCCGCGTCCTGCTGGCGCGCTTCAGCCAAGAGCTCCGAAGCGAGGGACACGCCGTCCCTGCCAGGGTTCTCGTGGGCGCCATGATCGAGGTTCCGGCGGCCGCGATGATCGCCGAGCACCTCGCCCGCGAGGTGGATTTCTTCGCGCTCGGCACCAACGATCTCACGCAGTACACGCTCGCCGTGGACCGCGGGAACGAGCAGGTGTCCAGCCTGTTCAGGCCGTTCCACCCGGCGGTGCTGCGGCTGGTCGAAACGGTCATCTCCACCGGGGATCGTTTCGGCATCCCGGTGTCGCTCTGCGGCGAGATGGCCGCAGACCCTCTTGCGGTTCCGGTCCTGGTCGGGCTGGGGCTGAGAGAGTTTTCGATGCATCCGCCGGCGCTGCCGGTGGTTCGGAGCCTGATCCGGGCCCTGACGTTTAGGGAGGCGCGGCGCATCGCACACAAAGCCCTCTCCTTCGCGAGCGCCAAGGCAGTGGAGGAATACCTCCTGGAGCAGCTGTCGGGGCTCCTGTCCCACCTCAAGGTGAGGATCCGGCTATGACGCGCTTGGTGAAAAAGCCGTGGGGTGGCGAGGAGGTGTTCGCGGAGACCGAACGCTACGTCGGCAAGATCCTCACCGTGCGCGCGGGCCACGCACTGTCGCTGCAGTACCATGTGACGAAGGATGAGACAATGCGGGTGCTGGACGGGCGGTGCGAGCTACATCTCGGCCGGGGGCCGGGGAGCCGTGACCTGGATGTTGCCGTGCTGGGGCCGGGCGATGTCAGGCACATCGGCCCGGGCTTCCTGCACCGGCTGGTCGCACTGACCGATGTGCGGATCTTCGAGGTTTCCACGCCTGAGCTCGACGACGTGGTCCGCCTTGAGGATGACTACGGGCGCGCCGGGACGAGCAACCCATAGCGTGCCCGGGAGGCAACGATGAACCCAGTGCTTCTCGTGCTCGTGGCTGCCCAGGCCGCTGCGCCTCCTTCGGCGACCCCGACACCCACGCCGCGACTAAATATCCTGCTTTCGAGGCCGGGCTCCGAGGTCACCGCCCCGACCGGTTCGCTTGCGGACGTCGCCAAGCGGATCAAGCTCAAGCTTCCGGAGGGTCAGCCCAGGATTATCACAAACGACAATCTTAAGCAGCTATCCGAGGGTGTTGAGCTGACCACCGCGAAGGGTGTCGCGGGCACCGGGTACGCGCCTGTCGGTCAGGGACCCGCGGACCAGAAAAAGGCAATCTGGCAACAACGGTACCGCGAGGCGGTCACGCGTGTCGCCGCGCTGGAGGCGGACATCAAGCGGCTCGAAGGCGAGGCCAACCGGCTGGAGCGGGAGTTCTACGCGCACGATGACCCCGCGCAACGCGACGGTGTCGTCAAACCGGCGTGGGACAAGACCGTTGCCAACCTGCGCAAGGCTCAGGCCGACCTCGCCGAGGCGCGCAACAAGCCTGAACAGGTGCTCGAGGAAGCCAGACGCAATGGAGCTCTCCCCGGCTGGTTCCGCGGTCTGGACGAGCCCGGAGCGGCGGCCCCTCGTGGGGCTTCACCCGAGAGCCACGCGCCAGCCCGGCCGCGCACGACGCCGACCGCTCCGAGCCCGGTGTCGCCCGGGCCTCGGTGACCGCGCAGAAGAGCAGGGTTGCGCCGAACGACGAAACCGGTTAGAACGTGACGTCCCGAGGACGCCACCCGGGGCGGGCAGGGGAGTCGATGTTGCGAACGTACTTCGTGGAGACCTGGGGTTGCCAGATGAACGTGCTGGACAGCCAGCGTTTGGCTGGCGTGCTCGAGGCCCACGGTTTGCGGCCCGCCGACCGGCCGGAGGACGCCGACATTACCCTGCTGAACACGTGTTCGGTGAGGGAAAAGGCGGTGCATAAGGTGCTCACCAGGCTCGGCGAGTTGAAGCAGGTCAAGCAGGCTCTCGGCCGGCCGCGGGTGGTCGGCCTTTGCGGCTGCGTCGCCGAGCAGGAAGGAAGGGGGCTGCTTGCCCGGACCGCCGTGCTCGATTTCGTGCTGGGGCCGGGGCGCGTCGCCCAGTTGGGCAGGGCGCTCGAGGCGGTCGCCGCCGGGGAAAAGGTGAGCCTGACCGGTTTCTCGCCGAGCCAGGAGTACGACGCGCACCTGATCGCCAGGGGCGGGGGCGCGCGTCAGTTTGTCACGGTGATCCACGGCTGCAACCAGCACTGCACCTTCTGCATCGTGCCGTACACGCGCGGGCACGAGGCCAGCCGGTCGCTCGCGGAGATCGCGCGTGAGGTGGAAGCCCTGGTCGCCGCCGGCGCCAAGGAGATCACACTTCTGGGTCAGACGATCAACGCGTATCGTTGCCCGGCGACCGGGGCCGGCTTCGGCGAGCTGCTCGGCACACTCGGCGCCGTGCCGGGGGTGTGGCGGATCCAGTTCGTCACGTCCCACCCTAAGTTCTTTATTGACAATATGATAGAAGCTATCGCGACGACCCCGAATCTGGGCACCTACCTGCACGTCCCGTTCCAGTCGGGGTCGGATGCAGTGCTCAAGCGGATGCACCGCGGCTACACGCGAGACGGCTACGTCGAGCTGGTAGGTAAGCTGAGGGGCGCAATGCCCGAGGTGACCCTCTCCACCGACGTCATCGTCGGGTTCCCTGGGGAGACGGAGGAGGACTTCGAGGCCACGCTCGATGTCGTCTCGCAGGTGCGATTCGGCCAGCTCTACGGCTTCATCTTCTCGCCGCGCCCACGAACGCCGGCCGCCCGCTACCCGGGTCGCGTGCCCAGGACCGTTGCGAGAGGGCGACTGGAGCGCCTGTTCGCGCTACAGGCAACGGTGCAATTTGAACTGAATCAATCTCTCATCAACCGTGATGTCGAGGTTCTGGTGGATGGCCCGGCCAAGCGCGGCGCCGAGTCGTGGCAGGGCAGGGGGCCCGACAACCGCGTCGTTAACTTTCCAGCTTGGAACGGGATCAGGGCCGGTGAGGTCGCACGCGTCGTGGTGACGGGAGCAACGGCACACGCGCTCCTCGGCGTGCGCGCCGCCGACCGGAAAAACGGTTGGCCGACCCCAGCGGCTTGACAGGGCGCTCCAGCTGCCTGACATTGGGTGTGTGGGCGAAAACCCCGACGCCGTGACGGCACCGCTAGAGGTCGAGATCAGGGGCCTCATCCTGGATCCCGTGTCCAACACCCCGATCGTGATCCTCAAGAAGCCGGACGAGAACCTCTTCCTCCCGATCTGGATAGGGGTGTTCGAGGCAAACGCCATCGCCCTTCAGCTCGAGGGGGTCGAAACGCCACGCCCGATGACCCACGACCTGCTGCGCGGGGTCGTCGGAGCGCTCGGCGCCCAGGTCGAAGCGATCGTGGTGCACTCCCTGGTCGAGAACACCTTCCACGCCAAGGTCCTCCTCCGCAGCTCCCAGGGCGGGCTCGTCGAGGTTGATGCGCGGCCTTCCGACGCCATCGCCCTCGCACTCCGCTGTCACGCCCCGATCCGTGTCGCCGAATCGGTGTTCCGCGAGGCGCATGCCCTTGATTTCCGCGAGGGTGAGGATCAGGAAGCGCGGCTGCGAGAGTGGCTCGAGTCGCTCACACCGGAGCAACTCGGCAAGTACAAGATGTAACCGGTGTCCGGCCGAAACCACAGCAGTGCGAGCGGTGCGCGGCGCTGGCTCCAGCCTGGCGGGCGGCCACAGAAGCGCAGCGGAACGGACGCGGACCCCCGCAAAACTGAGAGCCGAGCGCGAGTTCACCTCGCGCGAGCTGGGGGGCTCGGGGGGCACTTCTGCGGCCGTGCGTAGGGTGGGGGGCCACAGAGCCCCCCGCAAAATGAAGCGAGGGCGGATTCACTCCGCCCGAGCGTGGGGGGTTCGGGGGGTCACGAGCGTCCGGGCGGGCGGTGGAGCGGACGCGGACCCCCCGCAAAATATAGTTGACATCGTTTCGCCGGTCTCGTTACAGTGCCAGGGTTGCTAGTCGTGGGAAGTCGCGGGGGGCACGTTGATCATCACCATCGCCAATCAAAAAGGTGGGGTGGGCAAGACCACGACGGCAATCAACCTCGCCGCGGCTCTGGCGCTCAAGGGGGTCCGCACGTTGCTCGTGGATCTGGACCCACAGTGCAACACCACGATGTCGTTCGTTGACCAACACACGTTAGCGCGGTCGATGTACGAGGTCATGGTGGAGCACGTCCCGATCACCGAGGTGATCGTCCCGACCCAGGTCGCGAACCTCGACCTGGCGCCCGCCCGCATCGCTCTGGCGAAGCTGGAGACGTCGATGGTAGGGGAGTTGGATGCCCACTTCCGCCTCAAGGACCGCATTCAGGAGGTCATCCCCAAGTACGAGTACATCATCGTGGACACGCCGCCCACGCTCGGGCTGATCACAGTCAATGCGATGGTGGCGTGCACCCACCTGCTGATACCGATCCAATCGTCGTACTTCGCCCTGGAGGGCACCGACGATCTCCTTGAGACGATGGAGAAGATCAAGGTGCGCGCCAACCCCGACCTGCAGATCCTGGGCGTGCTGATCACCCTGCACGACAAGCGAACGGTGCTGGCGCGCGACATCCACGCTCAGATCACTCAGGTCTTCGGAGACAAGGTCTTCCGCACCGCCGTGACCCGCTCGGTGCGGCTCGAGGAGAGCCCGGCGTATCGGGCCTCGATCTTCGAACATGCACCGCAGTCGAGCGGCGCCATCGAGTACTACGCGCTCTGCGAGGAGGTCATGGAACGTGTCTAGCCGCAAAGGTTTGCCGGAGTTTCGCAAGATGCGTCACGACCGCCATTTCGTCGACGAGCTCGCGAACAACGCGATTACCGCGGTCGGGTTAATGATTCCGGTCGGCCAGATCGAGACCAGCCGCGAACAGCCAAGGTCCAACCTCGGGGATCTGACCGAGCTCACCGCCTCGATCCGCGCGCGCGGGGTGCTCGAGCCCCTGCTGGTGCGCGCCGTTCCTGGGGCCAAGAAGTACCAGCTCATCGCCGGCGAACGCCGATTCCACGCCGCCGTCGAGGCCGGGCTCGAGGAAGTGCCGTGCGTCGAGATGGCCGCCACGGACCGCGAAGCCTTGGAGCTCGCCCTCGTCGAGAACCTCCAGCGCAAGGACCTCTCGGCGTTCGAGGAGGCGGAGGGCTACCGCTCCCTGGTCGAGAAGTACAGGTACACCCATGAACAGGTCGCCACCGCGATCGGGAAGTCCCGAACGACCGTGACCGAATCCCTCAAGCTCCTCGCAATCCCGCCTGCGATCCAGGACCTGTGTCGGCACGCCGACATCACGGCGAAATCGATGCTCCTGCTGATTGCACGAGCCTCCAGCATCGAGGAGATGGAGCGACTCGTTCAGGAGATCGCCGAGCAGAACCTGGACCGCGCAGCCGCGCGTGCCAGCGCCGCCTCGGCCGGAGCCGGCGACGCCCGCCAAGGGGCCAGCCCCGAGACCGACGATGACTTGGCACACGGTCGCTTTCGCCCGCTGCAGATCCGCCTCCGCACGACGCCCAACTCGCCGGTACGGCTTTCCCTCACGATCCGCCAACCAGGGGTTTCCAAGGACGAGGTCATCGCCACCCTCGAGACGCTTCTCGAGCAACTCAGGGCAGGCGACCTCGACGAGCGCCTGGCGGCGCCGCCGCACACCGAACGCCGCGTCAAACCCAAGGACTAGGAGCACCGCTTCCCAGAAGCCTTGAGGCAGGGAACGGCCCCCGCCAGGTCGGCGAACAAGGGCTTGCCTGGCTCAGGGTGGGCCAAAACGTGCAGCCTATTTAACATAATATATCTTATCGGACATTACCAGGGACCCGCGGCGTGTGGAATCGCGCTGCCCTGTGGAAACCCCTGTTGAAATCGACCCCTGCCACCAGCCCTCGGGCGGCGACGGCGCGCCGTGGCATAAGGCCCCCCCTTTCCGTACTATCCGTTGTGATGGGCTGGCGGCACCGCTTCGTAATCAACCGGGCGCTCCTCCTGGAGATGGTCCCCTCGCTCCTGCTGGCCGTGGGCGTCACGACGTTCCTGCTCCTCATCAGGGCGCTCTTCGTGCTGGCCGACCTCTTCATCTCCCACGACGTGCCCGTCCTCACAGGGCTTCAGCTCCTCCTGCTCGGGGTGCCGAACATTCTGGCCCTTACGCTGCCCATTGGAACGCTCTTCGCCGTGCTCATGACCGCCTCCAGGCTGGCCGCGGACTCGGAGCTGGTGGCGATGCAGGCGTCGGGCGTGCCTCTTCACCGGGCGGCGCGCCCGCTCGTGGTGGCGGCCGGTCTGGTCTGCGTGCTCGACATGTTCCTGATGCTGGTGGTCATGCCGCGGTCCAACGCAAAGCTCTCCGAGACAACGCGCCGCATTGCCCTCTCCGCGGCGAGCGCCGCCGTCGAACAGCGTGTCTTTGCCGAGGACTTCCCGGGACAGCTCCTGTTCGTGGACAAGATCGACCGCGGAACGGGGCGCTGGCACGGCGTGTTGCTCTTCGACGCCACCGATCCCATGCAGGAGAGCCTCGTCACCGCCGACAGCGGCGACCTCGTCATCGACCCGAGGGACGGCACGGCGTGGCTCAACCTCCAGGACACCACCACCCACCTGCTCCGCCCCAACGCGCCCGACTCTTACCGCAAGAACGACAACAACGAGCTGAAGATCCGGCTCAAGCAGCCGCCGACCGACCGCGGCGAGCACAGAAGGCTGGGCGTGCGCGAGACGGGCACGGGCGAGCTCCTCGCGCGTGTCCGGGGTGCACAGGGGCCGAAGACCGAGGAGACCCGGGAGGTCCTGGTCGAGCTCCACAAACGAGTGGCCATCCCTGCGGCGGCCATCGCTTTCGCCCTGGTCGGTTTCCCGCTCGGAGCCCGAAACCGGCGCGGCGGCAGGGGCTTCGGTCTCACGTTCTCGGTCGGTCTCGTGGTGCTGTACTACGTGCTCCTCAACAACGGCGAGCTGTTCGCCACGACCGGCAAGGTTCCGGCGGCCTTAGGAGTGTGGCTGCCAAATCTGGTCCTGCTCGCGTTGGCCGCGGACCTCTTCCGTCGTGCTTCCCGGGCCGTCAAGGGCGAGGGCGGCGTCGTCAGGTGGCCCCGGTTCCTCCGTGGCGTTGCCCGTGCCGCGGCGCAGGCCTACGGCTTCCTCGCGTCCGGGTTCGCGAGATTCCTCGGCAGCCGTGACCACGCCCCGGACACGGCGAACGGCGAGCCGCCTCGCCTACCCCTCACAATCGGCGTCCTGGACCGCCACGTGCTGCGGCAGTGCATCGCGTTCTTCGTGCTGGTGGTGATGGCGGTCTGCGCCCTCTGGGTCGTCGTCAACCTCTCGGAGAACCTGGAGGACATTCGAAGGAACGCGGTGCCTCTGGTCGTAGTGGTCCTGTACTACGCCTTCTCGGTGCCACAGATCGTCCACGACACCCTGCCCCTCGCCTTTCTGATCGCCTTCCTCGCCACCGCGACCGTGCTCAAGCGCCACAACGAGACGACCGCGTTCAAGGCCGCGGGAATCTCATTGAGTCGTGTTGCCCTGCCTCTACTTCTCCTGGGTCTCGCGACCGGGGCCGGACTCTTTTTCCTCGACGACTACGTCACCCAGCGTGCGGAGCGTTCGAAACAAAAGCTCGAGGACGTGATCAAGGGGCGCAAGGTGGCCCGTTCCTACCGCGCGACCGACCGCCCGTTCGTCTTCCTCCCCGATGGTCGGACTCTGGTGAACTTCCTCGAGTTCGACCCCGACACCAGCACCCTCGTCCGTCCCTCGGTGTACGTGTTCGACGCCCGCTTCAACCTGAGAACGCGCTTTATGGCCAGGCGCGCCTCCTACAAAGGTGGTAGCTGGGTTGCGGAGGACGCTTGGTCGCGCACGTTCATGGCCGACGCTATGCCGGAGTTCATCCGCCACAGGGCCCCGGTGGACCTCCCTCTCCCTGTACCCCCGGACTACTTCGGGCGCGAGTACCGCAGGCCGCAGCAGATGAGCTTCGGGGAGCTCAAGGATTACATCACCACGCTCCGCGCCGCCGGCTATCGCGTGGACAGGCTCACGGTGCAACTCCACCAAAAGCTCGCCTACCCCCTGGGAGTGGTGCTGCTGGCGTGGCTCTCGCTCCCCTTCGCCTTCCGCGCCGGGGGTCGGGGTGCCGTGGGAGGGATCGCCCTCGCCCTGGTGCTCGGGATGGCCTACTTCGGGCTCATGGCGTTCATCACCAGGCTCGGCGAGGCCTCCCTGGTAACGCCTGTGCTCGCGGCCTGGACGCCGGCGGTGGTGTTCGGCCTGCTGGCGATCAACCGTCACACCACGCTTCGGACGTAGCGAACCGGGCCGCGACGTCGGCGCGCCGACAGCGTGCAGACAATGGAGCGAGCGACGCCCCGGCGCGCACTGCACCGGGGCGTCGGATAGTTGCTAATCCATTCTAGGTCAATACGTTAACGATTCGCTCCAAGGCCCAGTCGATCTCCTCTCGGGTGATCACGAGCGGTGGGGCGAACCGTATCGTGTTGACGTGCGTCTCCTTGCACAACAGCCCCTGCCTCTGGAGCGCCTCGCAGAACCGTCGCGCCCCTCCGGCCTCCGGAGCGAGCTCCACGCCGATCCACAGCCCCTTCCCGCGCACTTCCTTGATGTTGGCGGATTTCATGGCTCGGAGGCGCTGGATGAAGTATTCCCCCAGCCGCGCCGAGTTCGCGATCATCCCCTCCTCCACCAGGGCCCGGAGCGCCGCGTGCGCCACAGCGCACGCCAGCGGGCTGCCGCCAAACGTCGAGCCGTGGTCGCCGGGCTTGAACACCCCCATCACCTCGTCGTCGGCCAGGATTCCCGATACGGGCACGCAGCCGCCCCCAAGTGCCTTGCCGATCACGACGATGTCGGGCCTAATCCCCTCGTGCTCGTAGCAGAACAGCTTGCCGGTACGGCCGAGCCCGGACTGGATCTCGTCGAGGATCAGCAGCACCCGGTTCGCGGAGGCGACCTCGCGCAGTCGGCGCATGTAGCCCGCCGGCGGCACCACGATCCCGTTCTCCCCCTGGATCGGCTCCACCAGGATCGCCACCGTCTCGCGCGTGATCGCGCTCTCAACCGCCTCCGCGTTGCCGTACGGCAAGAGCCTGAAGCCCGGCGTGAAAGGCCCGAACCCCGCTCGGTACTGCTCCTCCGAGGAGAAGCCGACAATCGTGGTCGTGCGGCCGTGGAAGTTCCCCTCGAAGACCAGGATCTCGCCTCTGTCGTCTGGCACGCCCTTCACGGTGTGGGCCCATTTGCGCGCCGCCTTGATCGCGGTCTCCACGGCCTCCGCCCCGGTGTTCATGGGCAGGAAGCGGGAGAAGCCCGTGAGCTCGCAGAGCTCGGCGCACAACGGCCCGAGTTGATCGTTGCGGAAGGCACGTGATGTCAGGGTCAGGCGCTCCGCCTGTTCTTTGAGAGCCGCCACGATCCTGGGATGGCAGTGTCCCTGGTTCATCGCCGAGTAAGCAGCCAGGAAGTCGAGGTACTTGTTTCCCTCCACGTCCCACACCCACACGCCCCGCGCGCGGCTTATCACCACATCCAGGGGGTGGTAGTTGTGGGCGCCGTACGTCTCCTCGAGCCGAACGAATTCGGCGCTCGTCGCCGCGGTTGTGCTCATGATTCGCCTCCGAGGCCCCGCGGGAGTGCCGCGAGAGACCAAGGCTACGCGATTGCGCCGTACGCCGCAAGCTCGTCGTCGGAGCCTCAGCCCCCATTCGGGGTGAACACGTACTCGACCCTGCCAGGGCCGAGGAGGGCCGTAAGGGCGGGCACCAGCGTCACGGGGTCGACGCCGAGGACGCGGTTCGGGACGATCTCGGCCTGGAACTCTCCACCCACGACCCTCAACCGCACCTGCATCCGACCCTCGTGGCGCAGGAAGAGCTCCTGCAGCTGCTCGAGCGCCTCCTTCTCGGCGAAGCGATCGAGGTCCAGCTCCACACGCAGGGCGGTCGCCTTGCGAGCCTCGATTCCCTCGAGAGGCGTTGCCTCTTCCAGCGCGAGCTCGACGTGTTCGGCGTCACTCGCCCGCAGCGTGGCGCTGACGAGCACCGAGGTGCCATCGACCAGGCTCCTCTCGTAACGCTCGTACGCGTCGGGGAACGCGACCACCCGCACGGCACCGGTCTGGTCCTCGAGCGCAAAGGAGGCCATGCGGCGGCCCTGGTTGCGGCCCTCCTTGATCGGCCGAACCTTGAGCCCGGTGATGAGGCCGCCGACCACGGCGCGGTCGGCCCCGCTCACCACAAGCTCTGCGAGCCCAGTCACCGGCGTCGCGCGCAGCTCCTTCAGGATTCGCGCCCAGCGGTCGAGGGGGTGGCCCGAGAGGTAGAAGCCCAGGGTCTCGCGCTCACCGCGTAGGGTCTCCTCCGTGCTGACCGGGACCGACGCGGCGACGGTTGGCTCCTCCTCCTCCTCGTCGAGCGCGAAAAGGAAACCCTGGCCGACCTCGAGCGCCTGCCTCTGGCGCGCCGCCTGATCCACGAGCCTGTCCATGCCCCCCAGCAGAACGCTGCGGTCAGGGTGGATGGAGTCGAAGGCCCCCGCCCGCACGAGGCACTCGACGACCTTTCGGTTGATCGCCCGCTCGCCGACCGTGCGAAGCAGGTGCGCGGCACTCTTGAATCGCCCAGCCGTCGCACGTGCGTCGACGATCGCCTGACTGGCGCCCTCCCCTACCCCCTTCACGGCGGCTAGGCCGACACGGATGGCGTTCCCTTCGACGGTGAACGCGAGCTGCGAAGCGTTGATGTCGGGGCCCAGGACCTTGAGCAGAGACGCGGCGAGCATGGCCACGTAGGCCGCGAGCTTGTCCGTATTCGCCACCTCGCTCGAGAGCATCGCGGCCCAGAAGTAGAGAGGCTGGTGGGCCTTGAGGTATGCGGTCTGGTAGGCGACGTAGGCGTACGCGACCGAGTGCGACTTGTTGAAACCGTACTGTGCGAACGGTACGATCTGCCGCCAGAGAGCCGCGACCTTCTCCCTCGGGTAGCCCTTGCCGACGCCCCCCGCGATGAAGTGGTTCCCCTGCTCGTCGATGAGCTCCTTGATCTTCTTGCCCATTGCCTTGCGGAGCGTGTCGGCGCGGGCCATCGAGAACCCGGCGATTTTCACCGCAATGCGCATCACCTGCTCCTGGTACACGATGACCCCGTAGGTCTCGGCCAGGATCTCCTCCAGCTCCGGAAAGATGTAGGTGATCGGCTGCCGGCCGTGCTTGCGGTCCGCGTACTCGGCGGTCCACTGCATCGGCCCGGGGCGGTACAGAGCGTTAAGAGCCGCTAGCTCCTCGAACTTGCGGGGCTGCACCGTGCGCAGCAGGTCGCGCATCCCGGAGGACTCGAACTGGAAGATGCCGTCCGTGTCCCCCGCGCAGAACAGGTCGTAGACCTTGGGGTCGTCGAAACTCATGCGCCCGAAATCCGGCACCGCAATCCCGGCCGCCTCCAGGCTGTGAAGACAGTCGTCGATCACGGTCAGGGTCTTCAGACCCAGGAAGTCCATCTTGAGAAGGCCGAGCTTCTCGATCACGTCCTTGTCGAACTGGGTGACTATCTCGTCGCGGGAAGTGCGGTAGAGCGGCACGATCTCGCGCACCGGCCGCGGGGCGATCACGACTCCGGCAGCGTGCATCCCGCAGTGCCGGGCGAGGCCCTCGAGTCGCCTCCCGATCTCGAAAAGGCGCGTGACGTCCGCGCTGCCCTGTACGGCCTCGGCCAGGCGCGGCGAGTCGCGCAGCGCGCTCTCCAGCGTGACGTTGAACCCGTCAGGTACCAGCTTGGCGATGCGGTCGGTCTCGGCGAACGACATTCCGAGCACGCGGCCCACGTCGCGGATGCAGGAGCGGGCCTGCAGGATGTTGAAGGTGGCGATCTGCGAGACGTTTTCCTCGCCGTAGACGGCGCGCACGTGTCCGATGACCTCATCCCGTCGCCGCTGGCAGAAGTCGATATCGATGTCGGGCATTGAGATGCGGTCGGGGTTGAGGAAGCGCTCGAACAGCAGGTCGTACTCGAGCGGGTCAATGTCGGTGATTCGCAGGGCGTATGCCACGAGCGAGCCGGCCGCGCTACCGCGACCCGGTCCGACGGGGATGCCGTGCTCGCGCGCGTACTTGATGAAGTCCCACACAACCAGGAAGTACCCTTCGAACCCCATCGAGTGGATGATCGCGAGCTCCGTCTCGAGGCGCGGGCGGTACTCCGCCTCGGGGATGCGTCTCTTCCTACCATCGGCAAGCCTCTGCTCCAGCCCCACGCGCGCGAGATCCTCGAGGTAGTCGTCTGGCAGCTTGCCCTCGGGGACCGGGTACCGCGGCAGGTAGAACGCGCCCTCGGGGAAGGTGACGTGGCAGCGCTCGGCGATTTCCCTCGTGCGCCTCATGACCTCGGGTTGATCGCCGAACAACCGCGCCATCTCGGCGGGCGACTTGACATAGAACTCGTCGTTGTACGCGTAGTCGTGGGCCATCTCCGCGAGGGTCTTGTTCTGCCCGATCCCGATCAGAACCCGGTGCGCCTCGACGTCCTCGCGACGGTGGAAGTGGCAATCGTTGGTGGCCACGACAGGGATTCCCGTCGCCTGCGACAGGTGCTCAATCCCCTGCCGTACAACCGGCTCGTCTCGGAGGCCATGCTCCTGCACCTCGAGGAAGAAATCGTCGGGCCCGAGGATCTCGCGGTACTCCTCGGCGGCCTGCTGCGCCCCCTTCTCGTCGCCGGACAGCAACTTTGCTGAAACCTCCCCGGAAAGGCAGGCCGAGAGACCGATGAGCCCGTCGGCGTGCGCTGCGAGCAGCTCCTTGTCGATGCGAGGGCGGTGGTAGAACCCGTCGAGGTACGCGGTGGTCACGAGGTGCATCAGGTTGTCCCAGCCGCGCTGGTTCTCCGCCAGCAGCACGAGGTGGTGGTAGGGCTTGCGCGAGCCGTAGGGGTTGCCGGTGCGCTCCTTGCGGCTGCCGGGCGCGACGTACATCTCGCACCCGAGCACCGGCTTTATGCCGGCCTTGCGCGCGGCACTGTAGAACTCGTACGCGCCGAAGAGGCTGCCGTGGTCGGTGAGGGCCACCGCAGGCATGCCGTGCTCGTTCACCTGGCGCATGAGCTCGTCGAGCTTCACGGCAGAATCCAGGAGCGAGTAGTGGGAGTGGAGGTGAAGGTGAACAAACGGCTCTGGCATGACCCCCTATTCTAGGTCCTTTGCTTACCCGGAGGGTCGGCGGCCCCTTCTTCTTCCACTGCGTGGCTTTCTCTTGCCCCGCGGGCCTGGAGCTAGCTCTTCTTCCTTTCACTGCGTGAGGCTTTTGTTTTGCCGGTGCCCCGGTGGCCTGGGTGCGGCCTTGCGTCTCCCCAGCCGCTGCGGCCGCACACTCCTCCGCCCGCGACCCGACAGCTCGATCCGCGCCGGGGCCCCTCGGCGTTCGCATGCGGCCGCGGCGC
>MEKI01000071.1:10652-13762 GCA_001766905.1 Acidobacteria bacterium RBG_13_68_16 | reverse complement strand
CGGTCGCACGGGTAGGCGGGTCGGAGGGCTGGGCTCGATGCCCAGCCCGAGCGACGGCTCGCGGCCCACGGGGCAATAAGAAACCTCCACGGAGTGGAAAACAATGGCACGACGCGAGCGGGGCCGAGCAAGCGCCAAGAGGACGCGCACGCACCGGGCAAAACAAAGCCACGAAGTGAAAAGACGAAGGCCAGGTGCGATGCTACGATTCGCCCGTGATTCGCGCCTTTCCCACCTACCCGGCGTGCCCTGTCTGCGGGGACCGCGAGGTCAACCCGGCGGCGCTTGGCGTGCGCTGGGAGTGGGATGAGGAGCGCGGCTGCGTGGTCGGCCGTTTCCGCCCCGGCGCCGAGCACGCCGGATACGAAGGGCGCCTCCACGGTGGAATCCTCTCCGCCCTCCTCGACGAGTGCCTCGCCTGGGCATGCGCGGTCCGGCGGCGGACGTATTGCATAACCGGTGAGCTGTCGGTGCGCTTCAAGGCGCCCGCCAGGCTCGGTGAGACCATCGAGATCACCGGCCGGCCGCTCACCTCCTGGGGCCGATACGTGCGGGCGGCGGGCCAGGCCCGAACGCCGAGCGGCGAGCTGATCGCCACGGCGTCCTCCACTTTTGCGGCCCTGTCACGCGAGGAGTCGCTCCGTCTCCACGCCGCCCTGCGCTTTCTCCCCGGCGACCTGGACATTCTGGACGGCGGCTCGTAGCGCCCGGCCATCGCGTCCCTCTTCCTGAAGTGGCCCGGACCCAGTAGACTGCGCACTCGTGAAGGGCGGAACAAGCCCCGGAGGGATTCATGAACACGAGCGAGATCCTCAAGAGCCTCGGCATCGAAGCGACCAACCCCGGCGCCTGCGGGCGCGGCTGGATCACCGGCAAGGGCACGGCGCTGGACTCGGTCAATCCGACCACCGGCCAGGTCATCGCCGGCGTGCGCCAGGCAGACGCAGCCGCCTTCGAGCGGGTGGCGACAGCCGCCCACGACGCGTTCCTCACGTGGCGCATGGTCCCGGCCCCGAAGCGCGGGGAGCTGGTGCGTGCGCTTGGGAATGAGTTGAGGGTCCACAAGGAGGCGCTCGGCCGCCTGGTTTCGCTGGAGATGGGCAAGATCCTCTCCGAGGGTCTCGGCGAAGTGCAGGAGATGATCGACATGTGCGACTTTGCGGTCGGGCTGTCGCGCCAGCTCTACGGGCTCTCCATGCACTCCGAACGCCCGCGGCACCGCATGTACGAGCAGTGGCACCCTCTGGGGGCAGTGGGGGTGATCTCGGCGTTCAACTTCCCGGTCGCCGTGTGGTCATGGAACGCGGCGATCGCCGCCGTGTGCGGCGACACCGTGATCTGGAAGCCCTCGTCACAAACGCCACTCTGCGGCATTGCCGTCCAGCACATCTGCAACCGGGTGATGGCGGCTTTCGGGGTCGAAGGGATCTTCAACCTGGTCATCGGCAGCGGCGGGGAGGTCGGCCAGCGCCTCGTGGACGACCGGCGCGTTCCCCTTGTCTCGTTCACCGGGTCGACGTTGCAGGGGCGCAAGGTTGCGACCTCGGTCGCTGGCCGCTTCGGCCACTCGATCCTCGAGCTCGGCGGAAACAACGCAATCGTCATCATGGACGACGCCAACCTCGACCTGGCCCTCCGCGCCATTCTGTTTGCCGCGGTCGGCACAGCCGGCCAGCGCTGCACGACCCTGCGCCGCCTCATTGTTCAGAAGGGGGCTCACAAGAAGCTCGTCGAACGACTGGTAAAGGCGTACCGGTCGGTTACGATCGGCGACCCGCTCGAGCCGGGAACGCTTATGGGCCCGCTCGTCAACGATGCCGCGGTGAAAGGCATGATGGCGGCTCTCGCCAAGGCGCGCGAACAGGGGGGCGACATCGTCACAGGCGGCAACCGCGTGGACCGTCCGGGATTCTTCGTCGAGCCCACAATCGTGAAGGCGCATCAGGGGCTGGCGATCGCCGAGGAAGAGACGTTCGCGCCGATCCTCTACATCTACGAGGTCGAGAGCCTCGAGGAGGCGATCGCAATCCACAACGGCGTGCCACAGGGTCTCTCGTCCGCGATCTTCACGACCAGCCTGCTCTCGGGCGAGAGGTTTCTATCGCACGAAGGCTCCGACTGCGGGATCGCCAACGTCAACATCGGCACCTCCGGTGCGGAGATCGGCGGGGCGTTCGGCGGCGAGAAGGAGACGGGCGGGGGCCGGGAGGCCGGGTCCGACGCGTGGAAGGCCTACATGCGTCGCCAGACCTGCACGATCAACTGGTCGGCCGACCTTCCGCTCGCCCAGGGCGTCAAGTTCGACCTGGGTTGAGCCGGCGCGCCTCGGGCGCCGCCTGGCCCAGGGATGCATTGCGGAGCCTGCGGGCCGCCGCGCGGTCCACCAGCCAGAGCAACGTGCCGTCCCGTGGGCGGACCAGCCGGGCCGGGAGGGCGTCGCTCCCGCCTCCTCCGTGGAGCGCTCGCGCCAGGGTCTCCGCCTTCTGTCCCCCGCTCACCAGGAACATGATCGTCCGTGCGTTGTTGAACACCGGAAGCGTGAACGTGATGCGGTGCGTCCCGAGCTTTGCGACCAGGGGGGCGACGACCAGCCTCGTGTCCTCGAGGAGGGCCTCGCTGCCCGGGAACAGCGAGGCCGTGTGGCCGTCCGCACCGAGGCCCAGCACCACCAAGTCGAAACGGGGGAACCGACCGACCGGCAGCCTGAAGAACGTTCGGACCTCCTGCTCGTAGAGGGCGGCCGCCCCGGCCGGGCTGCGTCCCTCGGTCCTGATGCGGTGCACGTTGGCCTGCGGGATCGGCACTTGCACGAGCAGGGCTTCGTTCACGGCCCGGAAGTTGCTGTCGACGTGCCCCGGTGGTACCAGCCGTTCGTCTCCCCAGAACACATGAATCTTGGCCCACGGGATCCTGCCCGTCCCGGCACGGCGCCAGCCGGCCAGCAGCGCGTAGAAGCGGTTCGGGGTCGCGCCGCCGGGCAGGGCGATGATGAACCGGCCGCGCTGCGCGACGGCCGTGCGCGCCCTGGCAAAGAACTCTGCAGCCGCCGCGAGAGCCAGGTCCTCGGTTCCCGGAAAGACGCGCAGCTCGACGCGCGGCTCGTTCGCCAG
>MEKI01000071.1:3556-10644 GCA_001766905.1 Acidobacteria bacterium RBG_13_68_16 | reverse complement strand
GCTCGAGCCGCCGCATGTCCGCCGGCCGCGCTGCGACGGGTCTCCGCTTCACCGCAGTGGCCGCCACGCCCGTCCGTCTCGCGCCAACAGCTGATCGGCCTCCGCCGGGCCCTGCGAGCCGGAGGCGTAGTTCGGAAAACTCCGCGGCGGGATCGCGCGCCAAACATCCAGGATCGGCATCACTACCCGCCACCCCGCCTCAACGGTGTCGGCGCGCTGGAACAGCGTTGCATCGCCGTTCATGCAGTCGTACAACAACGTCTCGTACCCGGTGGAGGGAGTGGCGCCGAAGTAGTCCTCGTATGAAAAATCCATGTTCACGCTACCTATCTGAAGGGACGGTCCGGGAACCTTGGCGCCGAAACTCACCGCGATGCCCTCTTCCGGCTGGACGCGAATCACCATCACGTTGCACTCCAGGCGCGAGACCGCAGTCTCGCGGAACAGGACGGACGGCGCACACTTGAACTGGATGGCGATCTCGGTCTGCCGTCTCGCCAGCCGCTTTCCCGAGCGCAGGTAAAACGGAACGCCGGCCCAGCGCCAACTGTCGATGAGGAGCTTGACGGCAGCGTAGGTCTCGGTAGCGGAATCGGCAGCGATCTTCGACTCTGCGCGGTACGCCGCGACCCGGCCCTCCCGGGTGCCCGCTTCACCGTACTGCCCCCGCACCGTCCACGAGAGGACCTCCTCGCTCGTGATCGGTTTGATCGCGTGTAGGACCTTGGCCTTTTCGTCGCGAACCGACTGAGCGGCAAAGGAGATGGGCGGCTCCATGGCGGTCAGGGCGAGGAGCTGGAACAGGTGGTTGGGAAACATGTCCCGCAACGCCCCGGCTCCCTCGTAGTATGTTCCGCGCTCTTCCACCCCGAGTTCTTCCGCCACCGTGATCTGCACGTGGTCCACGTATCGCCGGTTCCAGATTGGCTCGAAAATTCCGTTGGCGAAGCGGAACACCAGGATGTTCTGCACCGTCTCCTTGCCCAGGTAGTGGTCGATCCGGTAGATCTGCCCCTCGTTCACGGAATCGCAGAGCTGGCGATTGAGCACCCGTGCGGAGTCCAGGTCCGTCCCGAAGGGCTTTTCGACCACAATGCGACGGAAGCGCCCCGCCTCCTCCCCTGCGAGACCCGCCCCGTCGAGCCTCTGGACGATCTCTCCGAAGAAGGTCGGGGGCGTGGCGAGGTAGAAGACGAAGTTCCCTCCGGTGCCCCGTTCCGCGTCCACCTGGTCCAGCACGGTCAGCAGTCTCCGGTAGGTGTCGGCGTCCCGAAAGTTGCCCGGCAGGTAGGTAACGCGAGACAGCAGCCAGCTCCACGTCGCGGCGTCGAGCTCTCCCCTCACGTGGTCCCGCGCCTCACGGCCCAGGCGTTCGCGGAAGGCGTCGGTGCCAAGCTCCGAGGTGGCGACGCCCACGATCGCAAAGGAATCGGGCAGGAGGTGTTGTCGGGCCAGGTTGTAGAGGGCGGGCACCAGCTTTCGCCTCGTGAGGTCGCCGGAGGCGCCGAAGATGACCACCGTGCAGGGCCCGACGGGGAGCGGGTGCTGCCCCGTGATCGTCTGCGTTTCTCTGTTCGCCATGCTCGGATTCCCGTTCGATGCCAAGCTAGGGTCTAGGCGGTTTCGCCCCAAGCACCGCCTTGGCCGAAGCCCACCTAGGGCCTGGCCATTCCGCGCCGCAGGGTAAACAGCAGCTCTTTGACCCTCATGCATTGTTCGCAGTCAGCAGTCGGGGCTTCGCATGGCACACCGTCCGCCTGGAGCTCGGGGCACTTGGGCTCGCGCACGTAGTCGACAAGCGCAATCATCATCTCGTGCATGAGGTCCCGTAACGGGCTCGGCGGGATATCCCGCAGCCCGGCAACAAGCTTCCACTCGTCGGGGTCGAGCTTCACGTTGACGGCCTCCTGCTTCATGCGCCCTCCTTGTGCCTCGGGGGGTTCCCGGGTAACCCTACCACGTTCCCTCTCCCTCCCCTCCGGGACTGCTCGCCGGCGAGTAACGTCATGGCGGCCAGGCGTCGAATGCCGGCTAGTGCGCACCCCTCCTCGATGCGCGCCTCAACCCGCACAGGCCATCGCTCGATCTCGTGCAGCGCGAAATCGACCGCCGCGGGTGGACGAAGCGCCACGAGGGGTCCCATGAGCTCGTCGAGGCGCTCCTCGAGGATTGCCGGGTCGAGCGGAAAAGGAGGCACCCTGGCCTCGCCGCGCGACGGCGCGGGACCGATGCCCGCGATGTCGTGGCACGCGGCGCGCGCGGCCCGCTTGGCGAAGATCGTCGCCTCCAGAAGACCCGTTCCCATCGTCCGTCTGAGCCCCTGCACCCCCCCGGCTGCCTCGCCGCAGGCGTATAGCCCTGGGAGCGAGGTGCGACCCCAGCTGTCGATCGCCACGCCGCCTATCCCGTGGTGGAGGGCCAGGGTCAGGGGTACCCTGCCCTCGGCCCGGAATGCCGCGCTCTCCCGCACGCGCGGAGGAAGCCAGTGGGCGTCATCCCCCATCGTCTCCATGAACACGGTGGCCCCCCGGAGCAAGGCCTTGCCGATCTCCACGGTCACCGCCCCGAGGTCGCTTCCTGAAACCGACGCCCCATCACTGGCCCGGATTCGGCTCGAGAGCAACGCGGCCGAGGTTGGAAAGTACAGGGGCGGCGTGGCGGTCACCGGCAGTGCCTGGGTCACCTCGGGACCGTGCAGGAGTGCCCCGGCGGCGGACCCAAGTGCGAGCCCGCTTCCCCGGTTCCAACGCGGCGCCGTCGTTGCCGGGAAGATCGCTCCCACTCCGCCGCAGGCAAGCACCACCGCATCCGAATGCCCCTCTCTCGGGACGTGGGTCGTCCGGTCGATCATGACCGTGCCGATGACGCGCGACCCATCGGACAAGAGGCCCACGGCCAGCGAGCGTCCGCACACGCGCACGCCGGCCTCCTCGCATTTTCTCAGGAGCGGGGCGAGCAGCACGCGCCCGGCATTCGGGAGGCAGCGCATCCCCCGCGCGATCTCGTCGCCGGGCAGCGCCGTCGGCACTCCCAGCGGCACGAGCCCCAGGTTCTCGACGAGCTCCCGGGCCGCCGAGTGCGCTTCGGTCGCCAACACCTCGGCCAGTCCTTCGCGCTCGCGTCCCTCACCGCGGCGCTTGAGATCAGCCAGAAAGCGCTCCGGGCTGTCCCCACGAACCCAGGGAGCGGTGAGCAGTATCCACGGCGCCAGCGCGTGAACCCTATGGGTGGCGCCGTCGCACCCCGCCCTGCCCGGGCTGAGAACCTCCACACGCCACCCGGCGTTTGCCAGCTCCAGGGCGCACTCGAGGCCGGCGAGGCCGCTCCCGACAACCAGGGCACGCGGGGTCCACGTCGTTCCCACCTCGGTAGTCTGGCACACCCGACTGTGGATGAAGAAAAGGGGGAAAGAAGAAAAGGCGCAAAGAAAGACCGCCGCCTTGGTTCTTCCCTTCCCCTTTTGCCGTTTTCCGGCAGTAGCGTCTTCAGTGTCTCAGACGCGTCGCTCCTCGACCACCTGGCCGTCGCGGAGGCGCACGACCCGGGCGGCGTGGCGCGCGATGTCCTCCTCGTGGGTCACGAGCACGATCGTGTTGCCGCCCCGGTTCAGCTCGTCGAACAGCAGCATGATCTCCTCGCCCGTGCGGGAGTCCAGGTTTCCCGTGGGCTCGTCCGCCAGCAGGATAGAAGGGTTGTTCACGAGCGCCCGCGCCACCGCAACGCGCTGACGTTGACCGCCGGAGAGCTCGTTCGGCTGGTGGTGCATGCGGTCGCCCAGCCCGCACTGCTCCAGCATCTCCTTGGCTCGACGGTGGCGCTCATGCCTCGGCACTCCGGCGTAGACGAGCGGCACCTCCACGTTCTCAAGCGCCGAGGTGCGGGAGAGCAGGTTGAACGTCTGGAACACGAAGCCGATTTCCTTGTTGCGGATGCGGGCCAGTTCGTCGTCGTCCAGCCGCGAGACCTCCTGGTCGTTCAGTCGGTAGGTGCCCGACGTGGGCGTGTCGAGGCAGCCGATCAGATTCATCAGCGTTGACTTTCCCGACCCGGACGGCCCCATGATCGCCACGAACTCACCCCGGTCGAGATCGACGCTGACGCCGTCCAGGGCGCGCACCTGCACGTCCCCCATCTCGTAGACCTTTACGAGGTCCCGGATCTCAATCAGCACAAGCCGTCCCCTTCCTCTGACTCACTGCCCCGAAGCCGGGGCGGAGGCCTCGCCCTTGGCAAAGTGCGAGTACTTGAGCCACCCGACGTCCGTCAACCCTGTATGCGGCTCCTTGGTTTGCCCCTCGTCCCTGATTGCCACGCCGATCGAATCGAGAAGGCTGCCCACGGCGGTCCGGTAGACCGCCTCCGCCTGGCGGTAGTACACCCGCGCCTGCAGCTCCGCGGCCTGTGCCGAGGCCAGATCGTCCTGGATCTTGACCACCTGGAAGGCGGTGGACATCCCGTTGGCGTACTTCTTCTGCTCCGCATCCAGGTTGCGCTCCGCCAGCTCACGGGCCTTTACGGCCGCCGCAATTCCCTTGGCGCTGGCATCCAGGCCACGCACGGCATCGCGGACCTCGAGAATTATGCGCTGCTGTGTCAGGGCCGTGTTCTGCTTTGCGGATGCCAGGGCGAAGCGCCTCTCCGCGAGCGTCGCCCTGGCAGCGGTGTTCCCGAGGGGGTACGAGAAGCTCAACCCGGCCGACCACTGATTGAAGTCACGCTTGCTTATCTGGGAGAGGGCGTCGTCCCAGCCGCCGGGAATGGCTCCGATCACCTGGCCCGTGTTCGGATCGACGATCGTCTGAGTTCCCCCCACGCCGGCAAACCCGTAGTTCAACCCAAGGTCAAGCTGGGGAAGGACAGCGTTCCGGGCCGACAGCACGTTGATCTGGTTGATCTCGGTCTCGAGCTCCATCTGCCTGAGGTCGGGCCTGCGCTGGAGGGCTTCCGCGATGGATTGGTCCAGGTTAGCCGACGTGGTGGTCGCCTCCAGCGAATCGGTCGGCACGATTCGGCTCTTCCAATCCTCCGGGTTCTCGAAGCCCATCAGGTCCTTCAGCAGGTCTGCCGCGTTCTCCACCTGGTTCTCCGCCACGATGATGTCCACCTCGCGGGACGCGACCGTGGCCTCGGACTGCACGATGTCGATTGGCGCCGACGTGCCGATGCGAACACGTGTGCGCGTCTGGTCCAGGAGCTCCTGGGCGAGCTTCAGCGAGTGTTGCTTCACCTTGAGGTTGTCGATGGCGTAGATGAGATTCCAGTAAGCGCTCTCGACCGCCTGCACGGTGGTGATCACGACCTGCTCGAACTGAACCCGCGAGATGTCCTTGGAGCGCCTCGCCACCTCGATCTGGGCGCGGGTTACATCCGTGCCAAACCCCCGCAACAGGGACTGCGAGAGTGAGAACGTCAGGCCCGAGTTGTACGCCGGGTTCAGGAAGTAGAAGGTGGAGTTGGTCGAGGAGCGGGTGTTCGCCCAGCCGATGGCAAAGCTGCCGCCGGTCGGGATCGCCTTGGAGAGGTAGAGGTCGAACCTCCTGCCCCGTTGCAAGGCGACCGCGGCGCCCACCAGTTCGTTGGTCGCGGGCGACTCGGAGTAGCTAACCCCAGCCTCGGCGTTGAGCAGGAAATCGAAGATGCCCGTGGTGGCGCGAAACCCCTGCTCGGATCCCGCGAGGCCGAGACGAGAGACCTCCAGGTTGATGTTGTGTTCGAGAGCGAGCGCGGTGGCGTCCTTCAGGGAGAGCTTCAGCTCGGGTGCGCCCAACTGAACGCCCCGGGCCTGCTGGCCCGGGCCTGTACTCACGACGAACCCTGGCTCGGCCGCAATCACCGTGGCGCACACCGCCATCCCCAAACACAAGCAGAAAAGGAAACGTATGGCCTTCACGTGTACCTCCACTCTCGCATCGATGCTCTATTACGTTGCGCGGCGGCGCCTGGTTTCAGACCCCGCCGCGGCCGCATCACTTTACCCGACTTTCGCGTGCAATCCACCGTCCCCCGAACAACGGAAAGAGGGCCCTTCCTTGGAAGGAAAACGTCAGCGGACCGAAGAAGGTTCGCCGAGCACTCGAGCCGCCCAGCCTGTGGGCGGCTCAGAGAGCCAGCGCGCGGCCGCGAGGAGCTCCGCAGTTGCCTCGTGAGCCGGGCTCTCAAGGACATTCCGCGTCGGGCCCTCCTCGACAACCCGCCCTCCCGCCATTACCGCCACCCTGCTGCACACGCGAGCCACCAGCCTCATGTCGTGGGCGATCACGAGCATCGCGAGCCGGCCGCGATCCTGCAGGCCCAGAAGCAGGTTGAGCACGTGGCCGCGCACCGACGCATCGAGTGCCGAAACTGGCTCGTCAAGGATCAGCGCGCGGGGCCCGGACGCCAGCGCCCGCGCGAGCGCGACGCGCTGTCGCTCGCCGCCCGAGAGCTCTCGCGGCGACCGGTCGAGGAAAGCGTCTTCCCCCGGGAGCCCGACCTCGCCCAGCAGGAGCTTCCCGCGTCCGCGGCGCTCGCCCCGAGGGCAAAGGCCGTGCACCGCGAGCGGCTCCGCCACAACGCCTCCCACAGACTGCAGCGGGTCGAGCGCCGCATGGGGGTCCTGAAACACCACCTGAACGTCGCGCCGCATCCGGCGCCGCTCGGGTTCCGTGAGGGACTCCAGTGATCGTCCGTCGAAGGTCACCTCGCCCCGGTCGGGCCTTTCCAGGCCCAGCAGGAGCCGGGCAAGCGTGCTCTTCCCGGACCCGGACCTCCCCACCAAGCCGAGAATCTCTCCCGACCGCAGCTCGAGCGACACGCCGTCGAGCGCCAACACGAGATCCCGGTCCCGGCCCCACGGCACGCCGCCCCGGGCAGGGTAGCTGCGCACCACGTCGCGCCCCGCGAGGATCGGGACACCGTCAGCTACGCCCATCGGGCTCCTCCGCGTCGCCCACAAGGAAGCAACGCGCCTGCCGGCCGTTCTCCAGTTCGGTCAGGGCCGGCCGGGCCATGTGGCAACGCTCGAACGCCAAAGGGCAGCGGGGCGCGAAACGGCACCCCCTCCCCCACGCCCCCGCGCGCGGGACGGCGCCGGGCACAGTAGGGAGGCG
>MEKI01000071.1:0-3503 GCA_001766905.1 Acidobacteria bacterium RBG_13_68_16 | reverse complement strand
ACGGGTGCCGGGGATCTTCGAACAGCTCCCGCCGCGTCGCAATCTCCACCGTCTCGCCGGCGTAGAGCACGGTGACCCGCTCCGCCAGGCGCCCAACCAGCGCCAGATCGTGGCTGATGAAGAGCACCGCGAGGTGCCGCCGAGCACGTAGCCTCTCGAGGAGCTCCACTAGGTGCCGCTGCGAGACCGTATCCAGAGCCGAAGTGGGCTCGTCGGCCACCAGCAGCCTCGGGCCGGCCGCGAGCGCACACGCCAGCAGCACCCGCTGGCGCTGCCCCCCCGACAGCTGATGAGGGTAGGCCCGCGCCAGACGCTCCGGGCCCTCGAGCCCGACCTCGGCCAGCAGGTCGGCGGCTAGGCTCGCCGCACGCCCGGCCGGCATCCCGAGGTGGAGCCTTGCCGCCTCGCTCACCTGAAACCCGATGGAGCGGACCGGGTTGAGCGCCCGGGCCGGTTCTTGAAACACCAGACCGGCGAGGCCCCCCCGCAGGGAGGACAGGCGTCGGTCGTCAAGGGCAAGCACGTCCTCGCCGCCGACCGTCACGGTCCCTGCGGCGATCGTGCCGGGCTCCGGGATCAACCGGAAGAGCGCGAGCGCCGTTAGCGTCTTGCCGCACCCCGACTCGCCCACCAGCCCCACAACTTCGCCTTCCCCGACCGTTAGAAATACCCCGTCCACGACTCGGCGCCAGCCGTTCCCCTCGCTCGGGAACGCCACCGCGAGGTTGGAGACCTGCGCGATCGGGGCCATGGAGCGATTCTACGCGGTCCGACGCGCGATCAGGCGGACCACCCACTTGGCGCCGCGGTGGCGGGGGTTGTCGTCGTCGGTGATCAGGCGGTCCTCGTACCAGACGACGCGCAGCCCGTGCGCGAGGAGGAGAAGCTGGTTCGGGTGGAAGAGCAGCGCCGGGTCCTGCGGGCCGCCAGAGGACCGCCCGAGTTGCTCTTGGGCGAAACCCTCCACGAGCAGCGCCCCACCCGGCCGCAGCCAGTTCCCAGCCGCGGTCATAGTCGAGCGGTCGTGGTAGTTGACCATCAAAACGAGGTCGAGGCTCCTTTCGGGGACGGCGAGGGCGCCCTCCTGCAGGTCGGCCACCACGGAGCGCAGGCGCACCTTTTCCGCACCCGCCCAGGCCCGAGCATGCGCGACCCCGGCCAACGCCGCGTCCACCATCACCACCTCCCAGCCGCGGCGTGCCAGGAAGATCGCGTTTCGCCCCTGACCGCCCCCCAGGTCGAGGCAGCGCCCTCTCTCCGGGAGGAGCGGTAGCGAGCGTGCAAGGAACGCCGAGGGCTCGCGCCCGTAGAAGGGCTCCTTCGAGTCCTGATACCTCGTGTCCCACTTCTCGCGCTCGCGCATGCCCTTTCGCCCCGCCCCCGGCCCGGCTAGCATAGCGGCCGGAGGTGGGTCGTGTCGTTACCCAGGGAGGAGCTCCTGGCACGCGCGCGGGCGGTGCGCGCGATCGTGCTGGACGTGGACGGCGTGCTCACCGACGCGAGCCTCTACTACGGGCCGCGCGGCGAGTACCTCAAGGCGTTCTCGGCGCGCGACGGCTTCGCCGTCAAGCTCGCGCAGAGCGAGGGGATCCCGGTCGGGATCCTCTCCGGGCGGCTCGCGGCGGCGGTCAAGGCGAGGCTGGCCGACCTCGGCATCCCGCACAATCTCACGATCCAGGGGAGCCGGGACAAGAAGGCGGACATCGCCACCCTCGCGGCCCGGCTGGGCCTGGGCCTGCACGAGGTGGCATACATGGGCGACGACGTTCCCGACCTCGCGGCCCTCGCCAGCGCCGGCCTCGCGGCCTGCCCGGCCGATGCGTCCGAGGAGGCCCGGGAGCTGGCGCACCTCGTGTGCCGGGCATCCGGCGGTTACGGCGCCGTGCGCGAGCTGGTGAAGCTGGTACTCGAGGCGCGCGGCCGGTGGGTCGAGGTGATGGGCGCCTGGACGGCCGGGACGGCCGCGGGAAAGTTCTTCGGGGGAAGCGATGGCAAGTGACGAGTTCTCCGGCAAGGTCGCTCTAATCACGGGGGCTTCGAGCGGGATCGGCAGGGCCACCGCGGTACGTCTGGCCCGCGACGGTGCCCTGCTGTGCCTCGTCGCGCGCGACGGTAAACGCCTAGAGGGGCTGGCTAAAGAGTTCGGTGGCGAGAAGGTCGCGCTGGTTCACCGGGCCGACCTCACGGACCCCGTGCAGCGCGCAGAGGTGGTGCCTGCCTGCGTGGCGCGCTTCGGGCGTCTGGACGTCCTGGTAAACGCGGCCGGCGTGATCGGCGCCGGCACCGTTGCCGATGCCAGCCGCGAGACCTGGGAGGCGATGCTGGAGATCAACCTCCACGCCACCATCGAGCTCATGCGCGCCGCCATCCCCCACCTCGAGAAGACCGGGGGCTGCGTGGTGAACCTCTCCTCGGTGGCGGGGTTGCGCGCCTTCCCCGGGATTACCCCCTACGCGGTCTCCAAGGCGGCCGTGGACCAGCTCACTCACTGCGCCGCCCTCGAGCTGGGGCCGAAGGGCGTGCGCGTCAACGCGGTGGACCCGGGGGTGGTGGTCACCGAACTACACCGCCGCGCCTACATGGACGAGAGGGCCTACGCCGCGTTCCTGGAACACTCCAAGGGTACCCATCCCATGGGACGGGTCGGGCAGGCGGAGGAGGTGGCGGAAGCCATTGCTTTCCTGGCCTCGCCCCGCGCGGCCTGGATAACCGGCGTAAGCCTCCCGGTGGACGGCGGCCGTTCGCAGACGTGCCTGCGATAGCAGGCAGGCCCTATATTGAAGACGTGAGCAGGGACCTCGAGAGGGTCGGGCCGGGTGTCTGGCAGGTGCCGCCAACTGGCGGCATGCGGGTCCCCGCGCGCATCTACGCGAGCGAGAAGCTGCTGGAAGGAATCCGGCGGGACCAGTCGCTGGTCCAGGCGTGCAACGTCGCGCACCTGCCGGGCATCGTCGGCGCCTCCCTCGCGATGCCGGACATGCACGAGGGGTACGGCTTCCCGATCGGGGGCGTTGCGGCGTTCGACACCGAGGAAGGAATCGTCTCCCCGGGCGGCGTGGGCTACGACATCAACTGCGGCGTGCGCCTGATGCGCACCGGGCTCCTCGCCGCCGAGCTCGGCGAGAGCATGCAGAAGATCGTTCACCAGATCCAGCGCGATGTGCCTGCCGGCGTGGGCAGCGAGGGCGCGATCGCAACGCTCTCCGAGCGTGACCTGGACGAGGTCTTGCGCGACGGCGCCGCGTGGGCCGTGCGGCACGGCTACGGCGAGCCCGGCGACCTTGAGCACACCGAGGCGAACGGTTGCCTGCCGGGTGCCGACCCGCGCGCGCTCACCAGGCGGGCCCGCGAGCGGGGCGCGCCGCAGCTCGGCACCCTCGGCTCCGGCAACCACTTCGCCGAGCTGCAGGTCGTGGACGAGGTGTTCGACGAGCGCGCGGCTGCCGCGTTCGGCCTCGCGCCCGGAATGGTCACCGTGCTCCTGCACTCGGGCTCACGCGGCC
>MEKI01000070.1:23348-24749 GCA_001766905.1 Acidobacteria bacterium RBG_13_68_16 | reverse complement strand
AAACAGATTCGCCGTGGTCTTGTAGGTTCCCTCGTAGCCCTCGGGGTTCACACCTCCCGTGGACCTGTCCTTGAACTTCAGGTACAGGTAGCTGATCTGAAGATCGGTCTTCCCCGAGAGCGCGAGGCTCGCGCCGATCGAGACGCCCCAGCGGTCGGCGTCCGGCAGCAACGGGGTCACCGACTCGACGGGCACCGGGGCTGGATCCCACAGGCCACCGAACTGCCACGAGATCTCTGGCGAGTGCTTGTACTCGATGCCAAGGCGGTAGGTGTTGGAGTCCTCGTAGTTCTCCGCGCGCACTGACGAGAGGAGCGGGTAGGCGGGCAGCGTGATCGAAAGCTCTTTGAAGCTGCTCCACGCCATCCTCACCACATCCGCCTCTACCCCCCACTTCTGACCGTGCCAGGCGAGCCCGACCCGACCCTCGGACGGGTAGTCGACGCTCGTCTCACCCGTGGGCTTCTGACCGAACGGTATCTGAGACGCCACGATGGCGTCGAAGTCGGGATACCCGGTTTCGAACTGGATGAACGAAGCGTTGCCCTCGTAGTCGATCTTCACGTGCGACCGGTACGAGACCCCCAGCGAGACACCGCCGCCCAGCTTCGCCAGGAACGCCGCGTTCCACCCCCACCCATCCTGCATTGGGGTGTAGAGGTGAACCTGCCCGACCTCCGCCACCTGCTGGGTGTAGGGGTTGATCACGCCGATCGAGCGCGTGAGGTCGAGGTTGGAGGAGAAGTAGTCGACTCCGACGGCAACGGCGAAGTTGTCGGAAAACCTGTAGGCCAGGTTCGGGTTGACGTCGAAGACCTTGAGGTCCACACGCTTGGTGATGTACTTCCCGGCGTAGTCGCTCGGCCACCAGGTGCCGAGGCCGAACGGGTTGAAGATGCCGATCCCCCAGTGGAGATCGTTGGTGATCTCGCTGGTGTAGTAGGCGTGGACCGGGAAGAAGATCTGCTTCTTCATGTCCACCGAGTACCCTTCGCCCGGGTACGGGTTGGCGCCGTCGAACGTGGCCGACTCGGTGATGAAGTACACACCCATCGCATAGCCGGCCTTCTGGAACGCGATCCCGGCGGGGTTGTAGTAGAGCGCGGTGGGATCGTCTGCCGTCGCCCCGAAAGCACCCCCCAGGGCGATGCCTCGGGCCCCGTGCTCGAAGAGCGCGAAGCCTCCCCCGAAGCTGGAGGCAGGCGCGAGCAGCACACACCCTGCCAGGGCCGAAAGCAAGACAACTCTCGCCTTTCTCATGCGTCTCTCCTTCCCTTGGTCCCCCATCGCTGCGGGTTACTGGCCCACACTCTATTGATCCCGGTTGCGGGCGTCAACATCGCCGCGGGCCGTCACAAGCTCCCAACGAGCATTCTGAGACAGCGTTTCAGTCACCAGCCA
>MEKI01000070.1:0-23335 GCA_001766905.1 Acidobacteria bacterium RBG_13_68_16 | reverse complement strand
GGGGGTTCGGGGGGCACCTCTGCGGCGGGCGCGAGCGAGTCGCGCCTTCGGCGGGACGAGCGTGGGGGCTCGGGGGGTCTAGAGCACCGGGCGGGCGGAGGGAGCGGTGCGGGACCCCCCGCAGCATGCGATGGGCTGCCGCAGAGCCCCCCGCAAAATACAGTAGGCGCCCCGTGGCCGGGGCGCCCGGAGGAAGGAGAAGACGATAGCAAATATCAACTTAGGGCTGCGGCCGTGCACAATCAGTGACGCACATCACCCGAGGTTCCGGCGGGCGGCCAGCACGGTGCGATCGTCGTGGGGGGGAGCCCCGCCGGTATGCGCCGCCACGGCCGCAAACAGCCTTGCCACCAAGTCCTCCATCGGCTCGGAGTGGCCCGCCACCGCAAGCGACGTGATGCCTTCCAGGCCGAAGTCCGGTCCGTCGTCACCTGCGCCGGGAGCCTCCGACAGGCCGTCGGTGTAGGCCAGCAGCACCGAACCCGGTTCCAGGACGGCCTTCTGAGACGGGTAAAGGGCATCGGGCAACAGGCCGAGCGGTGGCCCCACCGCCTTCAGGAACTCACACGTCCCTCCGGGCGAGACCAGCACGACCGGGTTGTGACCGGCCGAGACCCACTCCAGCTCGCCGTTGCTGCGCAGGTAGGCCATGAAGACCGTGGCGAACTTGCTCTCCGGCGTGGACGCGAGGATATGCTGGTGGAGCAGGCTGGTCAGCTCGGAGAGCTCAGGGGAGCGTTGGACCAGGATGCGTACGGCAGCCTGGAGGGAAGCAGCCATGAGCGCTGCGGGAACGCCTTTGCCCGCCACGTCTCCGAGCATCAGGAAGAGACCCTGGGGCGTCTCGATGAAGTCGTACACATCGCCGCCCACCCGCCGCGACGGCTCGCTCTTGGCCGCGATGTCGAATCCGGGCGGTGTCGGGATGCTCGTCGGCAGCAGCTGCCTCTGGATGGTGGCCGCGAGCTCCAGCTCGCGCTCCAGCCTTTCCTGGTCCAGCGCCTCCCGGTGCAGGGTGGCGTTCTCCAGGGCCACCGCCGCCTGAGAGGCGTAGAGGCAGAGGGTCTCGGCGTCGGTGTGGCCGAAGGGCGCCGTACCTCCGCGCACCTCGCGCTCGGCGAGCGCCAGCACGGCGAGCCGACCGCGCCGGCCCACGACCGGTACCGCCAGCCTCTCCGGTTCGAGCAGGCCCTGCTCCGGCAACGAGAGGACCTCCTCGGGCGTGAGCACTGCGCCTCCGACGCGCGCAGCCATGACGCACTCCCCGGTTTCGCAGACACCGGTTTGCTCGGCGCCCGAGAAACGCGGGCCCGGTTGCGCGCCGCCCCCGCCGATCAACCAGACCTCCCCGCGACGGGCATCCAGCAGGGCCGCGACGTGCATTAGCAGCTCTTCCACTATGCGGGCAGGTTCCAGAGTGCCGCCGAGGGCCTCCGCGATCGCACGCAAAGACTCGACCTCCCACAGCCTTCGCCGCTCCGCGAAGCGCGCCTGCTTCAGCTCCTCGCGCGCAGCCCAGGTACTGAGCACCACCCCTGCCGCCACGCGCAGCGACTCCGACGGTTCAGCTCCGTCCTCCAGCTCCAGCCAGAACGCCTCACGGCCCGTAGGCAGCTCGTGGCGGCGGGGCGGTCCGTGCACCGCACCCGAGCGTGCAAGCACGTCGGTGCCGCGGCCGAGCGCTCCCCCCGCCGCACCGGTGCCACGCACCAGACCGTCCAGCACCGCTGCCGGAAACGGTACCCCGCCCTCTCGCTGGGGGCGCAGAGCCAGCTCAAGCACAGAGAGCACGTCGGTCATTGGCTGGGCAGGAGCTCGGTGAGGGCCGTCACGCGATCGGGAAATATCCGCGTGTACTGTGCGAGTCCCATGATCTGAAACGTCTTGGCAATGCTGGGCGTGAGGGAGCAGAAGGCCAGGGTGCCCTTGACCTCGAGGGTGTGCTCGAGCACCTCGAGAAGGAGCGAGATCCCGATCGAGTTGATGATGCGGGTGGCACGGAGATCGAGGAGCAGTGTGTGGCGGCCCGCGTCAATGAGCTTGCGGGCCTCCTTGGCGATGACTTCGCCGCCCTCGTTGTTGATGTAGCCAGCGATCTCCAGCACCGCCACGTTCCCCTGTTGGTCCGTCACCTTGAGCTCGAACGTCTCCACCGTTACCGCCCTCCCCTGCGCCGAATCATGCGAACCCTCGTCAAGCCAGGCTCCGACGTGATCTGTACCTCGTCCATCAGGCGCCGAATCAGCTCCAGCCCCCACCCACGCTTCCGCGTCGAACGTAGCTTGTCCGAGAGAACGGGTTTCGCCACCCCGGAAGGATCGAACCCGGGACCGTGGTCCACGACCGCTACCTCCATCCAGGGGTGCGCATCGTCGGCGTGAGCGATGACCTCCACCTCGACCTCACCGGTGCCGTACTCGATCGCATTCAGGCACGCCTCCACCACCGCCAGCTTGACCTCGGCCAGGGTATCACGCGGAAACGCGATGCGGTGCCCCGCCTCCTCCACGGCCCGGGTCGCGAGCAACTCGGCTCGGGGTGTTCGAGGTAGAACCAGGCGGACCCGCACGGGTTCAACCATGATCATCGCCATGTGCGCTTGAGTTCACAGTGACAGCAGAAGACCGAGCAGACGAAGGGCCAGGCGAACGCCACGCACGAGCGTGTCCGCCCAGAGCGCGCCCCCGCCGACGACCCCCCCACCCACCACCGCCCAGGGGTGGGAGAGCGGTTCCAGGAACCGACTCGCCAGAACGCTTGCGGACGAGAGGGGCGCCATGCCCGGTCCCCAGTGCAAGTTCTCGGCCAAAACTCGGAAACAGCTGAAAGGAAAAACGATACAGAGAAAAACCGGGCCTCGGCTCCGATCCCGTTAGTTGCAAAATGCAACACCGGTGCCGTCTCACCGACGGACCCTCCGGTTCGGACCTTTCCTGCTCGTGCTTTTCTCCGGTGCGTTGCTTTTTGCAACTGTTGTTGCATTCCACCTCAGCAACATCCTGTAGAGGGTCGTGCGGTCGATGCCGAGGGCGTGCGCAGCGGCGGTTCGGCTTCCCTGGCAACGGTCGAGGGTTCGCAGCACGTGCGAGCGCAAGACCTCGTCGAGGGTGCCGGAGGACAGGTCGGCGGACGCCGTTCCCGCACCCATCGCGAGGCGGAGGTCCTCGGCCTCCACACGGTCACCGGCGGCCAGGGCGGTCGCCGCCTCGAGCAGGTTCTCCAGCTCGCGCACGTTGCCGGGAAAGTCGTGCTGCAACAGAAGCTCGAGGGCACCCCTTGAAAGCGAGAGCTTCTCCCTTCCGAGGCGCCTGCCCTGCAAACGAACGAAGTGCTGTGCCAGCACCGGGATGTCCTCGTGGCGCTCGCGCAGCGGTGGGATCGTGAGCTCGACCACGCGCAACCGGTAGTAAAGGTCCTGACGGAATTCGCCCTGCGCCATCATCACCTCGAGGTCGCGGTTGGTCGCGGTGACCAGGCGGACGTCCACCCGCATGCGTTGCCGCCCGCCTACCCGCTCTACCTCCCTGTCCTGCACCACCCTGAGCAACTTCGCCTGCAGTACCGGTGTCAGGTCGGCAATCTCGTCGAGGAACAGCGTCCCGCCGTTCGCGAGCTCGAACCTTCCCGGACGTGCCGTCACCCCGGTCGCCACTCCGCGCTCGATGCCGAACAGTTCGGCCTCGAGCAGCGTTTCGGGGACCGCGGCGCAGTTGAGAGGGACGAACGGTCCGGATTGGCGCGGTGACAGCGAGTGCAGCAGGCGGGCGAGGCGTTCCTTTCCCGTGCCGGATTCCCCGCGGAGCAGCACGGTGACGTCGCTGGGTGCGACCCGCCGGGCAAGCTCGAGGACACGACGGAAACCAGGGGCCTGCCCCACGAGTCCTGCTTCCTCTCCCACGCCCAGCCGCAGGGCACGGTTCTCCTCCTCGAGCAGCAGCCTCTGCCGCTGGATCTCCTCCAACCTGCGGCCGGAGGCAATGGCCGGCGCGGCCAGCAGTGCCAGGGAGCGCAGGAAGGTCAGGTCCTCGTCGTCGAAACGTGCTTGCCCCTGGCGTGCCTCCTTGTCGGCCACCGCGACCACGCCCATGAGCTCTTCGCGCCAGAGGCACGGGGCCACCAGGACTTCGGAGAACGGCACCCCAAGAGACTCTCCCGCCGCGCGGGTCGCTGTACCCTCACGGACGGCGTGCAGCGCGGGCAAAGACACGAGGTGGACCGCACTCCCCGGCTCCACGGGCCAGCCCACGCTCACCACCGTCACTGGCTGCAGGGGAGGCAAGAGCGAAATCGCGATCCCGGCGCGGGCATCAAGGAGCCCGACGGCCTGCTGCACCAACTCTTCGACGATCTCCCCCTCGGGGCGGGGACCCGACAGGGCCAGGGAGAGGTCGAGGATGGTCTCGAGCCTGGCGCGGCGCCACCCCTCGCGGGTGCTCGCAGTCACTGTTCCCCCAACCAGCGCACCGCCAGGAGCGTGATGTCGTCGTAAGGCTCGCCCCCGGAGGTGAACGCCTCCACCGCCCGCATGACCTCGTCCACGACGACCCGGGGCTCACCGTCCACACCGGCCAGGACCTCCTGCAGGCGTTCCTCTCCGAACGGTTCGCCCGCGACGTCGCGAGCCTCGGTGACGCCGTCGGAGTACACAAGCACGAGCTCACCAGGCTCCAGCAAGAGCGGCATCAGGTCCCAGTGAACGCCCCTGAGCGCCCCGATCGGCAACCGGTTCGCGGGAGCCGGCAGCTCCTCCACGGTGCCGGGCCTCCGTCGCACGAGCGGGGTCGGCTGGCCGGCCAGCGCGTAGACACCCGTGCCCCGCGGTCCCACGAGGAGGTAGGCCAGGGCCACGAACAGCCGGTGTTGAGGTGCGTAAAGTCGCTGGTTGGCGACCTCGAGCAGGCGCTCGGGCGATGCCCCGCCGAGGGCAGCCGTGTGCAACACCTCTCGCGCCGCCACCATGAGCATCGCCCCGGAGACCGACTTCCCGGACACGTCCCCAACGACAAAGGCCACTGACCCATCGCCCCCGTTGGTGAGCGCATCGTAGAAGTCGCCGCCCACCTGGCGGGCGGGAATGCAGCTCGCCGCCACCTGCCAGCCGGGGGGCGACGGGAGATGCGGGGGAATGAGCGCGAACTGCACACGCCGGGCGATCTCGAGCTCCTTCTCCAGCTCAACCTGACGGGTGCGCTCGCGCAGCAGCCGCGCGTTCTCCAGTGCCACGGTCCCCTGGTTGGCCAGGGTGCGCACGAGCTGGAGGTCGTCGCTTCCGAACTCCTCTTCGGAGCGCTTGGGGCCCAGCGCAAGCACCGCATGGAGCTGCCCGCGCGTACGCAGCGGAACCAGCATTCGAAGCCCGGCGCCGCCAAGCTGCTCGAGGACGTGCCTCGACTCCGGGTCGAGCGCCTTGAGCGGCTCGAGCACCCCCGGCCGGACGGGCCCGTCCTGGCGCGTCAGCTCCTCCACGAGCAATAGGCGCGCCGGGAGCTCCCGTGGCAGCGGCGGCGGCGCGGTCTGCGATATCAGGGCCTTGCCTTCCCTGACGTAGAGGGCGGCCCACTCCAGGTGCATGATCTCCGAAAGCCGGGTGGCGAGCAGGTTCTCCAGACCCTCGATCGAGAACTCGCGGGCCACGCCCACGCTCACCTCCTCGACGGCGCGCCGGGCGTCGTAGACCTCGCGGAAGAAGAAGCGGTCCACAGGACCCTGCAGGCGTCGTCGGAGAGGGTCGAAGATCGCCAGGATCGCGAGCGCGAGGAGCAGCGGAAAATAGGGCGAGGATCCGGAGAAGAGCAAGGTCGAGGCGGCGATACCCAGGCCGTAGATGCCGGCCACCACGGCGGTCGCCAGCGTGTAGAGCAGGGACTTGCGGACTATTACGTTGATGTCGAAGAAGTGGAAGCGGACGATCGCGTAGGCAAACGTGAGCGGTACCAGCGCGAGGGGTACCACGCCCCAGAACAGGAATCGGTCCGTGCGCAGGAGCGACGGCAGCACGACCCCAAACACCAGGAAAGGCGTTACACCCACCACCGTGCCGATGAAAACCGTCGCGATCTGGCGGCGCTCGTGACCCTCCTGGGCGCGCAGGAGCGAGCCCAGCAGAGCAAGCAGACCCAACACCAGGTAGTCGCCCATCAGGACCCAACTCGAGATGGGGGCTCCCGAGACGAGGCGTATCCGGACGCCAAATAACGACCCGAGGAGGAGCGTGAGCACAAAGAAGAGCGGCGGCAGCAGATAGAGCACCCGGAAGAAGCTCGGCGACTCGTTGACGAAACGCTCGACGACCCGCAGCAGGCGCCCGCCCGATCCTTCCCACGACTCGGACGGACTCACGAGCGTGAGCTTGAGCCTCCTCGGAAAGACCAGGAAGAAGTGCAGGAACGCCGCCGGCAGGACGAGCAACGACAGCGTGCCGGTGTTGAGCACGACCCCGTCCACCCAGGAGTACGACGCTGGACGCAGGCGGCAGACCAGGAAGAGCATGAACAGCGTGCAGAGGGCGAAGAAGACGCGACTGGGCCCGCCAGCGGATTCCTCGAGCCTCTGCAGCAGGACGTACAGGCCGATGAAGAAGAAGAGGAAACCCGAGAAGCAGGCGTAGAGGTACGAGGTCGTACCAAGCTGCCGGGGTCCCAACTCGACGACGACCTCGTGCAAGGTGCCGCCGCGCTCGAGCAGGTAGGGCACGCGCTCACCGATCTGGTGACTCTGGAGGACCTGGGCCACCTCGGATGCGGATCGGACGACCTCGCGCCCGACGCCCGCGATGCGGTCCCCGGGCTGCACGCCCGCGGCGTCCGCGCCCGAGCCCGCTGCCAGCGCTCGAACGACGATCTCGCTGCGGTCGGGGTCGAGGATCACACCGTCGTAGGGCCGCGGCAGGAACATGTCCAGAATCGACAGGCACGCCACCAGAAAGGCGGCCACGCCGAAGGTCAGCAGGGAAACCAGGCCCCGAGAGCGTCCGCGGCTCATGTCTCGCACAACGATACTACGCGGGGGGACCGAAAGGGGTTCCGCCGCGTGGCCGGGACCGTTCCAGGCTAGAATTACGGCGTGGCCCGGGGCCGGTTCATCACGTTCGAGGGGATCGAGGGGTGCGGAAAGACCACTCAGCTCCTGCTGCTTGCCAGCCACCTGAGGCACCGCGGGGTGACGGTAGTCACAACGCGCGAGCCTGGTGGCACGCCTCTGGGAGAGCGTGTCCGCAACGTCTTGCTCGACCCACAGCTCTCCCCAAGACCACTAGTGGAGCTCTTCCTCCTGGAGGCGGCCCGCGCGCAGTTGGTGGCCGACGTGATCGCTCCGGCGCTCGAGAGCGGAAAGTTCGTCCTCTCCGATCGTTTCGCCGACTCGTCTCTTGCCTACCAGGGCGGCGCGCGGCGCCTGCCTCGCGCCACGGTTCAGGGTCTCAACGAGCTCGCCTGCGCCGGGGTTGTCCCCGATCGCACGCTGATCTTCGATCTCGACGTCGAGCTTGCCCTCGGTAGGGCGAGAGAGCGGCCCAGCACGAGCGCTGACAACCGGCGGTTCGAGGACGAGGTGCTGGCCTTTCATCGCGCGGTGGCCGAGTCCTACCGTGGGCTCGCGCTGGCCGAACCCGCCAGGGTGGCGATCGTGGATGCGCACGGGACACCCGAAGAGGTGCACGAGCGCACGCTGGCTGCCCTTGCAGGGGTCCTCCCTTGACGGTGAGCCAGCTCCCCTGGCCGGAGAGCTTCTTGGCCTCCGCAGGGTGGCGCGGGGTGCGGCGGATGCTCGCGCGCTGCCTCCAGCTTCAGGCCGCGGGCAGCCTGCCCGGCACGCTCATGCTCGTCGGCCCTGCGGGTCTTGGCCGTGAGGCGCTTGCCATCGAGCTTGCCGCAACGCTGGTGTGCCGCCGCCAGGGGGGCCCCGGGTGCGACTGCTCGTCGTGCCAGCGCGTTCGGCGCGGGGTGCACCCCGACGTGGAGGCGATCGACGTCCTGCCGGAAAAGACGGAGATCTCCATCGAGCAGGCACACCAGGTGGTGGACAACGTCGTGCAACGCCCGTACGAGGGGATGCGTCGGGTCTGGATTTTGAGCTCGTGTCACACGCCGCCGCTCAACGCCGAGGCCGCGTCCGCGCTGCTCAAGACCCTCGAGGAGCCGCCCTGGCACGCGAGCTTCCTCCTGCTCGCCAGCAACCCCGCGCGCGTTCTCCCGACGATCGTCTCGCGCGCCGTGCAGCTCCGCGTTCCACATCCGGGCCGCGAGGAACTGCTCTCGCTTCTCGCCCTCGCCCACGGGTGCAGCGTGGAGCGCGCCGCGGAGATGCTTACCGGCGCAGAGGGCGATGCCGAGCTGGCGCTTCGCGGCGGTGAGGGCCTTTCCTCTACCCTCACCGGTCTCGAGGAGTTGATCTCGGCGGCTCTCGGGGCCGATGGCCTCGCGATCCTGCGCACCGTCGCCACGGCCCGCCAACTGCCGTCGGGGACCGATCTCGTCGGCGCCGCGCTCCTCAGGCTGGCGGCGAAGGCGGACCGTGAGGCGGCGGAGAGGTTTCTAAACGCCGCCGCCGCCCTCGTCATTGCCGAGGACCGTCGTGCCCTGCTTCACCTTGACGCTGAGAGTGTGCTGGTCGGCACGCTGGCCCGGATCGCCGTAGGGTGGGGCGGTCGCTGAACCGGGGAGGAAGCCTGTGGTTCGATCCTGGAATAAGAAAGCCACCGGAGATCCGGTGGCTGGTGAGAAGTGGGAGGTCGGTGGTTCAAGTCAGTTAAGGTTGGCCTTTACGGGTGGGAAAGTCGAGAAAGGTCAAGTTAGATAGGCTCTTTCTTTGGCTGGTTTGCAAGAGTGGTTGCTTGACCGCCGCCTCCCTTTTGTCTTACTGCTGGATATACGATAACATCGCCAGCTATGTTTGTCCACAGCTACGTCTCTCCACCCCCGCCGTCGAGCTCCACGACTATCTGCTGGCGCTCGCCTTCTTTAGCCTCGACATCGACCGTTTTCGACGCGTGGCCGGGGGCGAGAACCTCGATGCGGTGCTTGCCCGGAGCCACCGCGAGACCGCGCTCCAGCCGCTCCAGCTCCTCACCAGTTCCCACCAGCACGCCATCAATGTAAACTGCTGCATTCGAAGGTGTTATGCGAAGATCCAGCGCCGATCCGAAGGTCGCGCGCACGCCCCTCGCACTCGCCCTTCCGGGCTCACGGAGCTCGGGGCGCAGGGCCGGGTCGGGGCCGGCCTTGGGGACGCCACCCGGGGTGACCGTCTTCGGGCCGAACACGCGGCCGACGGGCATCCCCTGCGGTCGGTCGTACCAGGGAATCGTCTTCTCGCCCGGGATGCGCTCCAGCTCGAGCTTGATCGGGAAGTAGCGCCCCGACTGTGCGTCGATTTCCACCTTCTCGCTGCGGTAGCCCTGAAGGGTGAACTCGACGGTGTAGTGCCCGGGCTTCAGGTACAGGTAATCCGGGTAGCCGTCAAAGTCGTCCGCGGACCCGATCACCTCGCCGTCGAGGAGGACTCTGGCGTGCTCCGGATCTACGTCGGTGTCCACCGCGGCGAGGTCGGGCGCTGCGACGGTGCCCGGTACCTGCTGGTAGCCGACCGGGGCGCCCCACCACCACGGGCCCCAGCCCCATGCACCCCAACCCCAACCCCAGTTCATGCCGACACCCCAGTGGACGCGGGCGTGTCCGTGGGTCCCGTGGTGCGCTGCCGCGGGAACCGCCGACGCGAGTGCGACGACCACCAGCAGCACGGTGAGAGCCCTCGTTCGCATGGTGAACTCCCTCCAGCTCAGGTTATCAGCAAATGTCGTGCCGGGCGCCAGTCCGGTGTTGCCGAGCCGCCTGCACCGGCCGAGTCCCGGAGGAGAGACAGGTGACCCTTCGGACGGTCAACCGTCGCGGCGGCCCGCGACGCCTTCGGGGGACCCCATCAGGCTCGCCCATCGCCGCGCCGAGAGCCGCGCCACGCGCCGCGCCGGCAGGACGTGCAGCGCCTCGGCGTGCGCCACGCCCGTCAGGGTGAGGGTGCGGAGAGTCCCGAGAGCCTCCATGATCCGGTCGTACGGCCGGAACGCCGACTGGCCGCTGTGACAGGCGCCGGCGCGGCACTTTGCCTCCCAGCCGTCGTCAGCGGCAACCAGGAGGTTGGGCTGGAGCGCAGTGCCGACCTCGTACGCCGCGATCCAGGTCGGAACGGCTCTGCGCAGGCCTGCGAGAGTGGAGGCGCGCAGCACGAGTTGGAGGGCCAGCGCGAGCGCCCGGTGGTCGGGGTGGAGCTCGACCGGCGAAGTCACGAACACCACGTCTGGCCCGCGGCGCTCCAGGACGCCGCCAACGGCGCGCCTCAGGGCGGCGTCCCGCGGACGCA
This sequence comes from Acidobacteria bacterium RBG_13_68_16, assembly GCA_001766905.1. Taxonomy (GTDB): domain Bacteria; phylum Acidobacteriota; class Thermoanaerobaculia; order Thermoanaerobaculales; family Thermoanaerobaculaceae; genus RBG-13-68-16. The sequence continues at coordinate 12,982 of MEKI01000070.1, read as the reverse complement.
ACGAGCGATCCGGCAGGCGCCAGAACTCCGGCGCATCGAGGCCGAGCGCGGCGGCGCCGGCGAGAGCTTCCCTCTCGCGGTTCGCCGCCTCACCCTGCGCGCCGCCGTCCGTGACCACCACGAGGTTCACCTCCACGCCGCGGGCGACCGCCTGAGCAAGGGTGGCACCGATGCCGAACACCTCATCGTCCGGGTGCGGGGCGAGCACGAGCCACCGGCGCCCCGGCGGGAAACCCGGCGTGTAGGGAACGAGATCGCTCTCTGCGGGCAGCCGACTGCGCCTCATCGCCGCCTCCGGGGCGAGCTTAGCGAAAGCACCAGACACCCCGCCAGCCCCGCAAGCGAGAGCACCGACCCGGGCGCGAGCCCGGGCGGCGCGTACTGCCAGCGCACCTCGTGCTCCCCGTCCGGGATCACGACGCCCATCGCGGCGAGGTCGCACAACACGGCCCGGACCTCCCGCCCGTCGAGGAAGGTGCGCCACCCTGGTGCCCGAGGGACGTGGAGCACGGCCAGAACAGGACCCGTGGCCCGCACCCGCGCCACGTGGCGCCATGGGCGGTCCTCGACAGGGGTGAGCGTGCCCTCGCCTCCGACCGATACCTGCTCGGCCACCACGGCGGTGGTCGCGAAGTCCACCCCCTCCCATCCGCCCCCCGACGCGTCGCCCAGGGGCGGCGCCACCTTTGTCGCCAGCCGCAGTGCGGCCAGCGCACGGGGGTTGCGGTACAGCCGTCCCGCGTCGCTCCTGAAGATTTCCTGCCAACCAGTGGCCGCAGGTCCGATGAAACCCTCGGGTGGGGTCGCCAGCCAGCGCACCCCCCAGGCGCCCGCAAGCCCGGGCCAGGGTGTCGTCACCGGGCCGGGAAGATCGCCGCCTGCGGCACCCATTGCCTCGTGGAGCCGGGCGAGCGCTCGCGGGCGCACGGGATCCATGCTGCGAACGTCCGCAAGGCCGAGGCGCGCAGCGAGGTTTGCAGGCAACGCCGCGCCGGTGGCGACCACCCTCCCGCCCTCCTCCGCGACGCGGACCTGCAGCTCCCGGAGGATCGGGGGGGTCGGGGAGGCCGGCCGCGAACCCGGCAGCACGTGCCACCCGTTCGCGACGGTTTCCAGGCCCACCAGGATGGGAACTGTCACCGGTGCGACGGCCGGGGCGGCGGCAACAGCCGCGAGGACGCTGGGCAGCACTAGGGTCAGACGTGGCCCCGTCCCCGGCGTGCCGGGCGCCGAAAGTGCCAGCGCCGCGACCGCGGCCTGCGTCGCCAGCGCCACCCCCGCAAGCCGGCGCCGGGTCGGCCGGCGCAGCCAGGCGTCCAGGCCGAGGGCCGCGAGGCACGCAACGGTGAGGCCGACCAGGAACCCCGCGCGCGCCCAGTTCATCACCCCGAGCCCGGGGACCCGGGCCGCCAGTTGGCTGAACCCGGGAAGCTGGTAGAGCAGCGCCGCCGCGAGGGCCCCGGATACCGCCAGGGCCAGCGCGGCGCGGCGGTGCCGCCGGCGCACCGGTGCCCCCAGCGCCAGCGCCACGGCCACCGCACCCACGCCGACGGCGACAGCCGCATGGGGGAACTGCAGCCGCCACGTCCCAGCGGCGGGGTGGCCCTCGCGCCAGGGCACGAGGACGAGCGCGGCGGCCCGCGCCTTCTGCGACCAGTCGAGGCCGGGGTCTGGGTACGCCACGCGGGAGGTGCCCGCGGCAAGCTTCGAGGAGTCGGCGATCGTGGCGAGCGTGGGAATCGCCCCGACTGCGGCCACGGGCAGCGCCAGAAGCAGCGGGGCTGCGAGGCGCAGCAGCCTGCGCCGGCGTCCCCAGGCGAGGACCAGACCGCCGGCGCCTATTGAAAGCCAGAGAAAGCCCGCGGTCTCCGCGTGCACGGACCACCCGGCCAGCGCGCCCAGCAGTACCGCCAGCAGTGCTGCCTGCCGGCGGTTACCGCGCAAGGCACCGAGCAGCGCCCACCACGACCACGGCGCGAGGGCGACCACCCAGGTGAGCGGCACCACCAGCCAGGAGAGCTGGTAGAGCCCGAAGCCGAAGGCGAGTGCCCCGGTTGCAGCTGCGACCGGCACCGTGCCCAGGCGGCGCAGGAGGAGGAAGCCGCCGAGCGCCGCGAGCTCCAGCTTCCAGACCGCCATCACGTCGCTGCCGCCCTCGGCACCGAGCACCCACACCGGCAACTGCAGCGGGAACGGAACTTCCGTCTGGCCGTTGGCGTAGAGCGGCACGCCTCCGCCGATCCGCTCGGAGATCCACGGTGGCTCGCCCTGCGCCACGAGGCGCCGCACTTCCTCCCACCAGGCCGAGAACTCGAGGGGGAGGTCGCTCTGCTCGGTCGAGCCGGTCACCGCCACCGGAGCGCCCCACCCCGACGCTCCCGGCACGCCGGGCCCCACGTGGAGCCCGCGCAGCAGTATCCGCCCTGGCAGCAGCACGAGGCCGACGTCCACCGCGATCTGGAAGAGGAGAAGCGTCCGGTTCCGGCGCGCCAGGATGTGAACCAGCGCCAGCGGCACGAGGATCCAGAGTGCGGCCGCGGCGCTCATCCCGCTACACCTGGTCCCAGTCACCCATCGTCACGTAGAAGCGCCCAGGGAGGGTCGCGGCGTTTATGTCCGGGTGGAAGGAGCGGGCCACGAGCGAGAGCTTGTCCGGCTCCTTTCGCGGCTCCCACCCGAGACGCCGGAGTGCCTCGACGGCGAGCTTGTCGCCCATCAGCCACATGTCCAGGCGCTCCAGCTTGACGGCGAGCGAGCCCGAGGCGATCGCCCTGTCAAGCGCCGCGAGCGCCCCCGGGTCCTCGCCGTCCCACACCAGCTCCGCCCACCGTGTCACCGGCGGCTGCACCCGCACCACGGCCCACGCGCACACGTGACCCTGCCGCCACGCCGAGAGGTGCGCGTACTCGACCCCAGGGCGAGACGTGAACCTCCGGCGAAGCCAGGCGCCGTCGCGCACAACGGCCACCTCGTAGCGGGGCGCCGCGCGGCGCCACAGATCGTCGATCGCATCGGGGTCGAACCCCTGGCGAATCTCGTGGCCCGTCTGCAGCTCCATTCGCCTGTGCGCCGACCTCACCCAGTACCCGACAGGCTGCGGTGGGGTCAGACCGTACCCGAGCCGTGCCGTTCCCAGTCGCACGACGCGGTCCCCGGCAAACCCGAACAGCAGTGCCAGCCCGTCGCGACCGCCGAAGCTCGCGACGAAGGATCCCACCGTTCGCAGGAACACGCGGGCTGCGCCGAGGCCATGGCGAGCCTCAGGGCGCGTAAAGCTGTCCACGAGCTGCCCCGCTCGCACACGGAGTTGCCCGACCTGCAAACGCACCGGGATCGCGCCGCAGTGGCCGATCACCCTCTCGGCCTCGTCCACCGCGATCATGATCCAGCGGCCCTCGGGCTCCTCGCTGTACTTCCACTGCCACTCGGCGAGTGCCCGGTTCAGACCGAAAACCCGATTGAAACCGGCGTTGATGGCAACCTCGTCGCCGGCTGTGTACCCCCGGACGGTGAAGTCAGGCAAGGCAGCCCTCCCCCGCGAGCCACTCTGGGTCCGCGCCACCGAAAACGAGCCGGCGCCGTCCCGAACGCGGATGGAGGAATCCAATCACGCTACACCAGGTCCGCATCGCCCATGGTGAGGTAGAAGTTGCCCGGAAACGAGCCCGGGTCGAGACGCGGGTCGAAGGTGTAGGCCGTCATGTGCAGGCCGACCGGGTGGGGGGCGGCCGCCCAGCCGCTACGGGCGAACACCTCCGCCGCACGGGCATCGCCGGCCAGCCACATCTCGACCCGCTCGGCTCCGGCCTCACGCGCGAGCCGCCCCACCTCGCGGTCGAGCGCCAGCAACGCGCCGGGAGCCTCTCCGTCCCACACCAGCTCCGCGAGAGAGGTCACGGGCGCACCTTTACGCACGACCGCCCAGGCATGGGCGATTCCCCTGCGGCGGGCCGAAAGGTGGACGTACTCGACTCCCGGGCGCCCCACGAAGCGGCGCGAGAGCCAGGCCGCGTCGCGCACGACGCCGATCGCGTAACGGGCGCCCGCCCTCGACCAGAGGGCGTCGAGCGCGGACGCTTCGAACCCCTCGCCAACGTCGTGCCGCGGCCAAACCGACCCCCGTAGCGCGCCGGATCTCGTCCAGAGTTGGAGCGGCTGCGGCGTCATTTCCGCGTTGCCGTGGCTCGCGACGCCGAGGCGCACGAGGCTCAGGTGACGCGGGCCGGGAAAGCCGTAGGTCACCGCGAGCCCTTCCGCGGAGCAAAGCTCCGCTACAAACCGCCGCACGGTATCCCGAAACACCCGCGCGGCCGCCAGACCCTCGCGGGCCCGGCGCCGCGAGTAGATGTCCACGATCTGCCCGGCCTTTACCGTCCGCTCGCCCACCCTCAGGGGCACCACGATCGCCGCGTAGTGGGCCAGGATGTCGCTGGAAGGTTCGAGCGCGAGCATGATCGCGCTGCTCGTCCCCACCTCCCGGAACTTCCAGCGCCACTCCTCGACCGTCCGCTGCAGGCCAAACACCTCGTTGAACCCGTCGTTGATCGGCCCTTCGTCGCCGGCGCGGTAGGGGCGCATGAACGCCTCAACCATCGGGAGGCTCCCATGACCACGGCCCAAACAGCTCGCCCGAGGCTGGCTCGACCGCGATGACGAGGTGGCGGCCTCCTCTCCCGAGCGCCGCACAGAACCGTTGCGCCGCGCGCATGAAAGCGGTCGCGGTTCCGCGGAAGCCCGCGGCGGGGAGCCCCGTCAACGTCGGCGACAGCAACCAGAGAAGCCCACCAGACGGAAGACGCGCGTCACCCTCCGTGAGCGGCTGCGGCCGCAGCGGCGATCCGGTCACGTTCAGGGCGGCCGCCAGCCGCCCGGTCAGGCCGAAGCGCGTGACGAGGAACCGCCTCCGCGAGCGCAGGAGGTGTGGGCTCATTGCGGCCGGGTCGGCCGCGTGACCCCACCGGTGCTCGACCCGAGCCGCTGGCACCTGCGCAATCCGCAGCCCTGCCGACGCCGCGCGCCTAAGCCAGTCCGTCTCCTCGAAGTAGAGGAAGAACTCCTCATCAAACGCCCCAACGCGGTCGAGCGCTTCGCGCCGGAACGCGAGCAGTGCTCCCGAGAGGTTCGGCACCTCCACCGGCTCCCGCGCCTCCCAGACGCACCGCCAGCGCCGAACCTCACCCCTGAAGTAGCGATCCCAACGACGCCTCGAGCGGCGCGCCAGCCAGCGCCGAAACTCCTCCCGAGGTGTCTGCAGGTCAGCAGGGGGAAACAGCAGGTCCGCGAGCTCGAACTGCGGGCCGACGACGTTCCAGCCGGCGGCGAGCGCATCGAGTAGCGCTCCCAGGGCACCCGCGGCCAGGCGTATGTCGGGGTTGCCGACGAGCATCACGGCGCCCGTGCTTGCCGCGATCCCCGCGTTCACGCCGGCGGCGTACCCGCGGTTGGGAAGTGCGAGGAGCTTTTCGGGCGCGAGGGACCGGAGGCGCCCGCCCTCCCCAGCGTCCTCCGAGTGATCGACGATCACGACCTCGCAGCTCACCCCCAGCCGTCCGGCCTCATCCCGGAAGCTCTCCACTGCCGCGGGCGCGACCGCCGACGAGAAGTGCGCGACCAGGACGAGCGAGACCTCGGCGCTCATCGTGGCCTCAGCACCGCCGCCCACTGGGGCGCTGCCGCCTCCGCGAAGGTGCCGCCGGCCGTGAGGGCGGCGAGCCGCCCCCAGAGCCGCTCCCGGAACGACACACCCGTGCCCAGTGGCTCGAGGGTTTCGACCGCAAACCCGCACTCCTCCGCAATTGCCGCAAGCGACCTTGGCGTCGTGTAGAAGAGGTGATCCCTTGCCTGGACTCCGGCGAGCGTGGTGTCCCACCTGCCCGCCGCCAGTGCTCGCACCACCGGTGCCCACGCCGCGTTTGGAAAGGAGAGGACCAGCCTTCCACTCTTGCCGTGCCCCAGCGCCCTGGCGGTGGCTCGGAGCAGGCGCTGTGGCGGAGACGTGTGTTCGAGCACGTCGGCGAGCACGACGCAGTCCACCGGGACGCGAACGGCCTCCAGCCCCGGCTCGCCCGACACCGGTAGCACGAGGTTCAGCCTCGCCCGCGCGAGGAGTGCCAGTTCCCACTCGGGCTCGATCCCGATCACCGTCTTGCCCGCGGCACGGAGGAGCGCGCCGAACAATCCGGAGCCGCACCCGACATCCACCACGCAGCGCGCCGAGGCGGGAATGAACCGGGTCAGCTCACGCCTCTCGTGCGCCGACGGGTCGGAGTAGCGAAACAGGCGAGCCTCGGTGACGATCGCCGCCGTGCTCGGCGGCCATCCGGCCCCGAGCAGCGCCTCGGCCTCGCCAGGAGCAGCGACGGAAAAACCGCACCACGGGTTGGAACCGATCGACGCCGCCCGGCGGTGCCGACCGGCGACGGTTCGCCCCTCGTACTCCAGCATGGTCGCCGGGGGGACTTTCTCGCGCCATCCCTGCTCCCCCGTCAGACCCCACACGAGCGGGACACGCCAGGCCGGCGGGCTCTCGACCTGCGCCGCCGCGAGAGCCCGGGCCAACTTCGGGAGAGGCTCGACCCAGGGATCCTCCATGACCGCGAGTGCCGCGCCGGGACGAGGCTCAGGGTGGTCACCCGTCACGACCTCCCAGCCGGCCGCCTCGAAGCTGCCCGCGACGTGGCGGAGGTGCTCCACGACCACGCCCCGTCGGGAGCGTGCTCGCAACCAGAGAACGGGTCTCGCGATGCCATGGCCGGTCAACGCTGTACCCTCACGGCTCCAGTCGCCAGCGACCCTCGGCGACCCAGTACAGGGCCTCCTCCGCAGCCTCCGCAACTCGCTCCTCCGAGAACCCGCGCGCGGCCTCGAGGCCCCGACGCCGCATCGCCCGCCACCGCGGAGGATCCGTCAGAATCGCGCTCGCCGCCTCGGCGAACGCCTCCGGCCGGTCGGGAGGCACGAGCACCGCGGCCGTGCCGGCAAATCCTCGAAAAGCGGAGACGTCCGACGCCACCACCGGTAACCCGCTCGCCATCGCCTCCAGCACCGGCAGCCCGAACCCTTCGTCTTCCCATGACGGGGCCAGCATGAGGTCTGCGCCCCGGAGAAGTGCTGCGACAGCGGGCGGATCGACGTGATGGTGGAACTCGTCCGGCTCGAGGAGGGCGCGCTCCGCATCGCCGAGCCGCCACTGCGACAGGCGGACCAGGCGACACGAGAAACCCTGCGACCGCAGCAGGCGCACGGCCGCGAGCGCGGTGGGCACGCCCTTCCACTCGATCTCGAAAGGGTTGGGAACGACGACCCGCGGGTTCCGGTGCGGATGTCGCCGCCACCGCGGTCGCCAGTAGGGAGTGAGGGCCGGCGGCACGACGCGCGCGGGCCTGCCGAATCGCTCCCTCACCAGCACGGCAAGGTGGGGCGACAGAGCCAGGCAGGGAATGGGCAGTCTGTACGCCTCGGTGATGGCGACGTGGTCGTCGAGGTTGTGGCGGAACCCACCCTCGAAACCTTGGCAGTAGTGCGCCCCAGCGCCGGAGGTCACGGCAGCGGCAGCCTTGATGGTGGTCCAGAACGTCGCGACCGTCACATCCACCTCGGGGAGGTGGCGCGGCTCGAGGGCCGGCACCTGCCGGAACCCGGTCCTCAGGGGGAACCAACGCGGCCGTTCTCCCTTGCTCACAACGGTGACGTCGTGGCCGCGGCGTGCCATGAGCTCCGCCTGGTGAAGAACGATCTTGACGCCGCCGAAGAGCGTGGTGTCCTCCAGGAGATAAACCACCGAGAGTGGTCCGCGGCTCAATCCGGTACCACCCATGTGTGGGGCAGATGCAGGAGAGACGGCGTCCACCGTCGACTCGTAACCTTGAGCGCCGCCGGGAGGACCACCTGGTCGTAGGCGTGGAGGGCGTTGTCGTCAAACAGGAACGCAGAAACCGAGAAGCTGCCGGCCGCCACGGGGAGTGCGGGGATGCGCAGAAGAACGGTGTGGCTCGTGCCGCCTGAGAGCGGCTCGATCCCGTCCCAGTGCGTCGCGGCGGCGAACAGGCATCGCCCGTCCTGGGAGTCAATGGCCACCGCAAGGTGATACCTGGTGGCGAGATCGATGCTCTCGATCGTGAGCTGAACCGCGAGTCCCATGCCGGGCTCGACGTTCTCCGTCGGGGTTCCCGCCGCATCCAGCACCCGGACTTCCCGCAGGCGGCCACGCTTGCCGCCGACGGCGGGGAGCGCGCGCATCGCCTCTGCCTCCGTGTCGGCCGAGACCTGCCGCTTCTCCCGTTGCATAAGGTAGTCCTCGTACTGTTCCACCACCTCCTGGGCCGGGCCACACTGCTGGACCCGCCCGTTGTGCAGCCAGACCGCGCGATCGCAGAAGCTGGTAACCAGGTACATGGCGTGGGAGCAGAATAGGACGGTGCACCCGGCCTGCTTGAAGCGCACCATGCGGTCGAGGCACTTCTTCTGGAACGCACCGTCGCCCACCGCCAGCGCCTCATCCACAACGAGGACGCGGGGATCCACATGGGTCGCCACAGCAAAGGCCAGGCGCGCGGCCATGCCCGAGGAGTACGTCCGCAACGGCTGGTCGATGAAATCGCCCAGGTCGGCGAACGCGAGCACGTCGCCGAGGCGCTCCTTCATCGCGGACTCCCCGATCCCGAGCAGCGTCCCGTAGAGCAGGGCGTTCTCGCGCCCCGTGAAGTCCGAGTGAAACCCCAGGCCCAGCTCGAGGATCGGAGCCAGCGGCTGCGCCGCGCGAACGGTTCCCGCCGTCGGCGCGGAGATGCCGGCCACCAGCCTGAGCAGGGTGCTCTTGCCGGAGCCGTTCTCCCCGATGATGCCGACGGCCTCGCCTGGGTTCACCTCGAGATCGACGCCCTCGAGAGCGGTGACGAAGGTGAGGTGTCGCGTCCGGCCCAGGAGCGCCAGCGCACGGTCGCGCCGCCTTCCGAACAGCAGGTACCGTTTGACCAGGCCGCGGATCTCCACGGCGGCGCCCGGCGTGCCGTCACGGGCGGTCTTGGCCGCCGCAGCTGTGTCCTGCACGCCACGAGGCTAGCACATGGAGACCCCGAGCGTGCCGCGCCGGATGGCCTCCGGGACCGGCCCCGGCCGGACACGAGGACGAAGAAACGGCCCGCCGGAAGCGGCGGGCCGTCGTCTGTGGCGAGTGGGTGCGGCTACGGCGTGAACTGCGCCGGGATGAAGTTCGGGTCGCCGGTCTTGTTGTCGATCACGGTCGCGTACGCGAAGCCGGGACCGCCATCGGTCACCCTGATCTCGGCGGTGATCGCCGGCAGGTTGCTCGGCAGCGAAACCTTGAACCCGTTCTTGAACCGGTTTTCCAGCTTGTCCTGGTCCCACGTCCCCGGTCCGATGGCATACGTGTACGGTTTCGGTTGCCCGTCGGTCCCCGAAGGGTTGAGGGGGTTTCCCCTGTCGTCGTAGAAGTACACCACGAAGTTCGCGCCCTGCGTCTCGGAGAGGTTGACGAAACCGAAGTTGGTGCGCGCGATGTCCTCGCTCGACATTCCGGTCAGCACCAGGCGCGTGGGATCGGGTGCAGAAACCCCCTTCGCGGCCCACAGCGCCGGGATGCCCTGGCCGAAGGTGCCCGTGGCGGTGAGGTTGTACGACCGCGCCGCAACGGCGGGGTAGACGCTGCTGGCGTCGACCGGCGCGATGCGCACGATCCCGCTGGTCTGGGCATCCGGCGCAAGCGTGCCGTTGTAGACCCAGGAGACGACGTCGTCAACGTAGAAGCTGCTGGTCGCCGCGAGCGCGATCGTCCGGGTGGCGACGGACAGGCTCGTCCCCTTCGGGGTGTAGCGGATCTCCCAGGTGTGGGGACCGTTGGCGTCGGGATTGGTGAGCTGGAGGTCGGTGCGCCAGACGGTGGCCGCCTCGCCGCTGAGGTGGGCCATCGCGGGCAGGTAGATCGGCGAGTCCGACGGTGGGGTTGCCGGGATCAGCACCGGGTCACCCGTGTGATTGTCCATGACCGAGGCGTACACCTGGACGTCCCCGCCGGTCGGCACCTCAACCTTGAGGGAGAACGTGCCGATGTTCTCGAACGCCGGGCCGAAGAGGGCCTTGATCGAGTCCTGGATGTACCCGAACGGCGCCAGGCCGAACGCCTTGCTTCCCAGCGGCGCGCCGGCCTCGTCGAAGATGGTGAACGTGATGCCGCCGATGCCGCCCGGCTCGCCCCGCAGGTTGACGATCGAGTAGTTGGTGCGGAAGCCGTCGGTCACCCCGTTGTTGCGCAGTCCTGTGATCCACTGCAGGGAGGGTGTCGTGCCGGGCACCACGTTCACTCCGGGGTTGATCTGCCCGTACTTGCTCCCGTCCGGGCGCAGGTTGTAGGTCCGGATCGTGATGATGGGCGGGACGTCGTCGTCGGTCCGGTAGGTGAACCGCAGCGCCGTCTTTGAGAAGTCCTGCCCGAAGTTCTGCTTCACCCACTGCAGGATGTCGTCGAGAACCAGCGTTCCCCTGGGCGGCAACGGGGGCTGGTACGGCCCGACCGTGAACGGATCGACGTTGTCCTTGCCCACCGGCAGGAACTGGAGCGTGATGCTGGTCGGGAACGCGGACGGGTTGTAGATGCGGACATCGGCTCGCCAGTTCGTGTCGTTGAGGCCCTGGAGCTTGGCGGCGTCCACGCCCATCACCGACTCCGGCCCGCAGCTCGGTCCGTCCACGGGGATGCTCTTGGTCACCGTGCCGGTGGTGCCGCCGCGCGTGGCCGTGAGGGCCACCCGGCGGCTGCCTCCGCACTCGAACGCGTACGTGACCGACTGCCCGCTTTGGGTCGAGCCGTCGTCGAACGTCCAGGTGAACCCGGTGGGGTCACCGTACGTTGAACCCTGCGCCGCGGTGAACGTGACCTGCGCGCCGGTCGAGGGTGCGGAGGGCGACCACGAGAAGTCCGCAGTCACGTGGCGCACGTCCTCGTAGATGTGCACCGTCTTGAGGATTTCAGACGACGACCATAGGCCCGAGCAGTTGTGGGCCGTCATGCGGACGTTCTTGTCGCCCGGCTGGCTCCACGTGTGCGTGAAGGTCCGGGTGGTGACGGTGGAATCGACCATGTCTTCCTGGAAGTCGTACCAGTGCCACTGGTCGGGCTCGTTGGTGCTGTTGTCGGTGAACGTCACCTGCTGCCCGGCGTACGGCTGCTGCTGCTCCGGGTACCCGGGCAGCTCGCCCAACGGGCCCCACGTGAAGTCCGCCACCGGCGCGGCGGTCTGGGTGCATGTCCCAAGGACCACGATCTGCTGCGCCGTCTGGTTCGACCCCTTGCAGTTGGTGGCCGTGAGGGTCACGGTGTAGGTGCCCGCTTCCGTGTACGTGAACGTCGGGTTCTGCGCGGTCGAGGTGCCGCCCCCACCGCCACCGCCGCCGACCACGACGGTCGTGCTGCCAGACACCGCTGCGCCACCCGCCGTGCCGCTGGCGCTCACCGTGTAGGTGCCGGCGGCGGAGTACGCGTGTACCGCGCCGCAGGCGCCGAGCGGGCACGGGTAGCTGACGGTGTACTGCTGCCCGTCGCCGAAGGCGATCGTCATCGTATCCCCACTTTGCGAGACCGTGGGCGACAAGACGAATATCACGTTCTGGCCAACCGTTGGGTTGGCGGGGCTCGGCGTGATCGTGAGGGTGCCTCCGCCGCCGCCACCGCCGATCACGACCATCGTGCTGCCCGACACCGGGGCGCCACCCGCCGTGCCGCTGGCACTCACCGTGTAGATGCCGGCATTGGCGTAGGCGTGCACAGCTCCGCAGGCGCCGAGTGTGCACGGGTAGCCGACGGTGTACTGCTGCCCGTCGCCGAAGCTGACCGTGATCGTGTCCCCGCTCTGCGAGACCGTCGGCGCGAGAGTGAAGATCACGTTCTGACCGACCGCCGCGCTGGAGGGGTTCGCGGTGATGGTGAAGGTGCTCCCTCCGCCGCTGACCACGACCTGAGTGGTGCCCGACAACCCGGCGGTGCCGCCCGCGCGGCCGCTGGCGGTCACCGTGTAGGTACCGGCCTGCGAGAACGTGTGGCCGATGGTGTCGCATGGGCTTGCGATGCTGCAGAAGTTGGGCAGGTAGGTGACAGCCTGCGTCGCACTGCCGTCGCCGAAGTTGAACGTCACGCTGTCGCTGGCGACACTCACCCCCGGCGAGAAGGTGAAGGTGACCTGCTGGCCAGCGCTTGGCGTGGCGTCGTTCGGGGTAACCGTGAGGCCGGCGAGCGGAGTGGCGAAGGTCTGCACAGAGGTCGAGCCCGCCACGCCCGGGCCGCCGAAGCTCCACGACCACGACGTCGGGCCGCCCGTGGAGGCGTCGCGGAACTGCACCACCTCGCCGACACGGACCACGCTCGGGAGCCAGGTAAACGCGGCCATCGGAGCCGACGGCAGCGCGCAGGTGTTCTGTACGGTCACGGTCGTGGAGCCGGAGACGGACAACCCGCCTGCGGTGCCTCCCGCGGTGACCGTGTACGTTCCGGCCTGCGGGTACGTGTGGGTGATGGAATCGCAGGGGCTCGTTGGGCTGCAGAAGATGGACATGTAGGTCACGGCCTGCGTCGGTGTGCCGTCGCCGAAGTTGAACGACACCTGGTCGCCCGAACGGCTCACCCCCGGCGAAAACGTGAACGTGACCTGCGCACCGGGGTCAACCGTCGCGGGCGTCGGCGTGATCGTGAGGTTGCCGCCGCCACCGCCGCCGACGACGATCGTGCTCGTGTCGATGTCGGTGCTGCCGCAATCGCTGGTCGCGGTCACCCGCACCTGGTACGTGCCGATGCTGCTCCAGCTGTGGGTCACGCTCTGCCCGGTGGCGGTGCCGCCATCGCCGAACGTCCACGACCAGCTCGTGATCGGGTGGCCGCCGGCGCTCGCTGCCGCGCTGAACGGCACGGTCTGCCCGACGCTCGTGCTCGAGGGCCCGCTGATCGCGGCCGTGACGGTCGGGCACGGGCACGTCC
>MEKI01000069.1:4657-8812 GCA_001766905.1 Acidobacteria bacterium RBG_13_68_16 | reverse complement strand
ATATCCTGGACTCCAGCGCGTCCTCGATCTGAACGAGCATGGTGGACAGGTCGGGCTCGAGGATCGGCCGCGAGCGGGCGAGCAGCTTGGGAGGCACCGGGCGCGTGCCGCTGACCAGGCGCGCCTTGGCCTTGAGGTACGTCTCGCGGGTGAGCACCCAGGAGGGCGCGCCGCCCAGCTCGTGCTGGACCTCGAACTTCTTGTCGAGCGGGTACTCGATCATCCAGCGGCGGTGGCCGATCGGGCTTTCGGCGACGATCCAAACCTCGTCCTGGCCCAGGTACTCGATGTGGTGCTCCATCTTGGCGGCGAACAGGTGGGCGCCGACGCGCAGGCCCCGCTTGACCGTCAGCGTGTGGTAGCTGACCCCGTGGCCCTGGTCGAACATGCGGCCGTTGACGATCCCGGCCAGCACGCCCTCGATCACGCCGACGAGGCAGTACTCGTTGCGCACGCGATACTTCTTCCACGCCAGCAGCTCGGCGAACACGCGCGCCGAGACGATGTCGTAGTAGTCGCGGTCGAGCCAGGTGAGCGGCTGGACGATCTTGAGGAGCGTGTCCACCTCGTCGACCGTCACCTCGCGCACGACCATCACCTCGCCGCTTGCGAGCACGATCGACTTGGCCGGGTACGGGGCCATCGGCAGCGCCGGGGGCCGCAGCATTGCTTCGAGCTCGTCGATCACGCGCGCCTCCTCTTGAGTCAGGTACACGCCCTGGTCCCAGTCGTAGGGGGTGCGCTTCATCGCGCTAGCCCGAACCTCGCCCTGCAGGGAAGCGCGCGCCCCACCCTTCGGTCGCTGGAACCATCGGGGCAGGAAACTGAGAAACGGCTTTCACTGCCGAAACGATACCATTTTTGTAGAAGTAGGGGCGGGGCTTGCCCCCGCCCGCTTTGTATCCATGTGGGGCCGGCACGCCGTGCCGGCTGTTTTTCGTCATTCTCCCTCTCCCGATGGGAGAGGGTGGGGTGAGGGTCCAACCTATCGCCCGTTGCGTGTGCGTGGCGCTCCGCGCGTGCTCTCACTCAACTGGGGTGTCATTCTGAGGCTGCCGCAGGCAGCCGAAGAATCCCAATGCACCTGGAGCGCGGGGACCCCGGCTCACTTCTTGTTCAGGAGCTGCTTCAGGAATTCCGCGGCCAGGTCGTCCTCTTCCTTCGAACGGGAGGCGCGGTCGTGGTAGTCCTTGAAGGACTTGGTCACTACCTTGAACTCGTCGTCGCCGTACACCACGATCTCGATCACCAGATCGCGGCCATACGTGCTGCCGAGCTCCTCGACCGTCTCGAGGACGACCACCAGGGACTGCCCCACGGTAAGGCCGCCGACGCCCGCGCCGAAGAGCGGCATTGCGAGGCTGTGGGAGTTGTCCGCCCTGGCGCTCTTGAGGATGCTTCGCACCGCTGCGCCCACGTCTTCGATCGATGTGCCCTTGCTGACGTCCTCGTCGATCACCACGGCGTGGTAGACGTAGCGAGCCGCGAGCTTGCCGGCCCGTGTGCGCACGACGCTGCCCAGCGGCGCCGGCGCGCGGGCGAGGGCCTCTTTTTGGATCTCGATCCCTCCCCGTCCAAGGACCGCGCTGGCGACACCGCCGCCCATCAGGAGCTGGGTGTTGGCCCCGAGGACGAGGGCGTCCACCTTGCGCGCCGCGATGCTGTCGTGCACAAGCCGGACCGTGATCGTCCCAAACGTGCGGGTCAGCTCCTGTTCGTCGCCCATGACTTCTAACTATTGTACCCGCTCTGGCCGCCGCTTGGCCAATCTTGAAACGGAATCCCAATGCCCACCGGATCCACGCGAGGCCGCCCCCACCCGCCTTTTCCCCTCTCCCTCTCGGAGAGGACAGGGGTGAGGGCCCGGCAGCTCCTATCCCACTGGGAGAGGGTGGGGGAGGGGACACTGGCCCCCTCTCCATCGGGGAGAGAGTGTGGGAGAGGACCGTAGCCCCCTCTCCCGCTGGGAGAGGGCGGGGGAGAGGACACTAGCCCCCTCTCCCGCTGGGAGAGGGCGGGGTGAGGGTACACGCCACTCAAAAAGAAAGCCCGGCCCTTGGGCCGGGCTCCTCGAATTCACCCGGACGAGCAACCTCGTTCGGAGGTCGCCGCCTACCTCAGGTGCTTGCTGACCAGCTTGGTCATCTCAAACATCGACACCTGCCTCTTGCCACCGAACACGGCGGTGAGGTTGGCGTCGGCGTTGATCATGCGCCTGTTCACGGCGTCCTGCAGCCTGTTCCTCTTGATGTAGTCCCACAGCTTCTTCGTGACCTCGGTGCGCGGCATCGCCTTCGCGCCGATGACCATCGCGAGCGCCGCGCTCGGCATCATCGGCTTCATGAACGCCGCACTCGGCTTCCGCTTGGAGGCGGGCTTCTTCGCAGCCTTCTTCACGATCTTCTTCTTCGGCGCCGCCTTCTTTGCCACCTTCTTCTTCGCTACCTTCTTCTTTGCTGCCTTTTTCTTCGCGGCCATCTTCATGGCTCCTTTCTGATTTCTCCCCTCGGCGAAAACCTGCCACCGGGGTCTTGAGTTGCGCCGAGAATGCCCCAGGAGAAACTGTTTGTCAATCTCCCTTGAAATCCCTTCCGACCGAGGGGCGGGTAGGGACGTGGCTCACCCCCATCCGCATCTTTCCCTCTCCTTAGCGAGGGGGCAGTGCGGGCGACCCCACCTCCCTCTTCCGCCGGGAGAGGACACTAGCTCCCTCTTCCTCTGGGAAAGGGTGGGGTGAGGGTTCAACCCGTCGCCATCGTATTGGCTGCTGCGTTCTGTCGCCCCTCGCCGTAACCGTCTCCCTTGGGCGAAGCGACCGGGACGTGTCGCCCACAGGGAGCTTCGCTTCGCCGCCTAGGGGTCGCTGGAACACCGCGAGCGAATTCACCCAAAGGAAAAAATACACGCGAGTAAATTGGACCCTGGGTGAAAATACTCTACACTCGGGACGATGGCAACGTT
Source organism: Acidobacteria bacterium RBG_13_68_16 (assembly GCA_001766905.1). GTDB lineage: Bacteria > Acidobacteriota > Thermoanaerobaculia > Thermoanaerobaculales > Thermoanaerobaculaceae > RBG-13-68-16. Next base: position 5,851 of record MEKI01000069.1, on the reverse strand, counting down.
GAAGAGGTACCTGCAAGCCCACGTCGAGGCCGATCTAAAGCGCCGGATGGTGTTCGTTGCGGGGGCGCGACAGGTAGGGAAAACCACGCTCGCTCACGCCGTTGCCCGGGCGCAAAGGGGCTACCTCAACTGGGACGTGCCCGACGACCGCGAGCGGCTGCTGCGCCGCCAGATGCCGCCTTCGCTGATGTGGGCGCTCGACGAAATCCACAAATACCGCGGTTGGCGCAACCTCCTCAAAGGTCTTTGGGACGGCCGGCGCGCTGGGCAGAAGATCCTGGTGACCGGGAGCGCCCGGCTCGATCTCTACCGCTTCGGCGGCGATTCGCTCCAGGGGCGATATCACCTGTTACGACTGCATCCGCTTTCGGTCGCTGAGTTGGGGGCGCGCTCGTCCGGCGATGTGCAGGCGCTCCTCGAGCTTGGCGGTTTTCCCGAGCCGTTCTTGTCCGGCTCGGCACGAACTGCGCGCCGCTGGTCCCGGGAGTATCGGACCTTACTCGTCCGCGACGAGATCACCGACCTGGAACGTGTGAGTGACCTGGGCAAACTCGAGTTGCTGATGCTGTCGCTTCCCGAGCGGGTCGGCTCGCCGCTCTCCGTCAACGCGCTCCGCGAGGACCTCGAGGTCAGCCACAAAACCGCAGCCCGCTGGGTGGAGATCCTGGAGCGGCTATACGCCGTTTTCCGCCTGCCCCCGTTCGGCGCGCCCCGTTTGCGCGCGGTGCGCCACGAGCAGAAGCACTACCACCTTGACTGGACGGTCGTTCCGGATCCGGCCCGCCGCTTCGAGAACCTGGTCGCATGCCATCTCCTCAAATGGGTGCACTTTCAGCAGGATGTGCACGGGCGCGACCTCGAACTGCACTACTTCCGCGACGTGGACCGCCGGGAAGTGGACTTCGTCCTCGTTGAGCGGCGCGTCCCCATCCTGATGGTCGAGGCCAAGTGGGGGGACGAGGAGCCCGACCGCGGCCTGCGCTACCTGCGCGCGCGCTTTCCGCGCGCCGAGGCCTGGCAGATCTCGGCAACCGGAACAAAGGACTACGTCACACCTGAGGGCATCCGTGTAGCACCGGCGCTCGACCTGCTTCGGGGACTCGTCTAGCCCCCCGCTTCTTTCTCCCCCTTGGAGAGGGTGGGGGAAAGGACAAGATCTTCCTCTGCCGCTTGCGGGAGAGGGTGGGGGAGAGG
>MEKI01000069.1:4328-4507 GCA_001766905.1 Acidobacteria bacterium RBG_13_68_16 | reverse complement strand
CCTCCAGCGGCACGAGCACCTCCTCGTAATTCTCGGTGTTGTGCTTCCCGATCGAGGTGCCCGGGGCGAGCGTGACCAGGCCGGAGCGCAGCGAGGCGGTCTCCGGCGGTCCGTCGAGCAACATCAGGTACGGCGAGTCGCCAGGTTCCAGGTTGACCACCTTGACGCGCGGGCCCGCG
>MEKI01000069.1:1505-4311 GCA_001766905.1 Acidobacteria bacterium RBG_13_68_16 | reverse complement strand
CGCCGGGGGCACCACCGACCCAAGAACGAGGAACAGCAACATGCCAATACCGCCGAGTCGCAGCCAGGTTTGCATGGCAACCTCCAGTCGGCTAAAGCAGGGGCGACCCTCGAACGGCGCCCTTGTGCGTTGTCGCTTCGCGCAGGTGATGCCCGCCGTCAGGATCTCACATCCGCCCTGCCGGGCTATCCGGCTCGCGCCGTGGGACTTCGGCTGCACGAACGAGTGCGGTTGACAGGTCGGGATTTGCAAACGATACTGTGTTTCAAATTCTCGTCGATGCCGGCGAGAGCCGGCAAATCAAAAGGGGGAAATGATGCGTTACCGGAGTGCTTTCGTTGCGTGTGTGGTTGTGATCGGCATGCTTGCCGCGGCGCTTCCCGCGGCGGCCCAGGCCACGGACGAGCCGATCAGCTGGCTGATCAATGTCACGGTCAAGCCGGGCAGGTCCATGGACCTCGAGCAGTCGGCCCAGAAGTACGACAAGCCGGTGTTCGACAAGCTGGTGGCCGACGGCGCCATCTCTTCGTACGGCCTGGCCCACCAGTTGGTCGGCCCGCCCGCCGAGTCGTACATGTACTGGGTGACGGCGGCCGACTGGTCGGCCATGGGCAAGGTTGAGAAGGCGTTCGAGGAGAACTACAAGGCGATGAAGCCGGCCGAAGCGAAGGCGTCGATGGATGCGTTCCTCGGGGCGACCCAGCCCGAGAAGGAGGCATCCCAGGTTGTCCGTCACGTGGTGTTCCACGGCACTCCGGGCGGCAAGCCGAACTACCTGATGCGGCACGTCTACAAGGTCAAGCCTGGCAAGGGCAGCGCGGCGGTGAAGATGTACAAGGAGTACAACGCGCCGATCTACCAGAAGCTGCTGGAGGCGGGCGTCATCAACGGCTACGGCATGGCCGTTCCGGAGATGCACATCGGCGCCGGCTGGACTCACACGGTTTGGGCCACGTTCTCGGACATGTCGCAGATCGACGCGATGGACAAGGCGTTCGAGGAAGCGCAGAAAGCCCGCGGCGAGGCGCTGACCGAGACGTTGCAGTCCACCTGGATGCAGCTGCACGACATGGATGACCACTGGGATTCGCTGATGAAGATCGGCATGTACGGCAGCAAGAGCAGCAAGTAAGCGGGAGCCGAAGCGCCGAGGTTTCGACGGCGTGAACACGACGGCGGCCGGGGAACCGGCCGCCGCTTTTCTTACAGGCACCCTGTGTGGAGGCAGGGGCGGGGCTTGTCCCCGCCTGTCGTTCTCCCTCTCCCACTGGGAGAGGGCGGGGTGAGGGTCCAACCCATCGCCCCATCAGGCACCGGACGAAACGGACGCCTCAGAGGTTCGCTATCAGATCCTCGACGCTGAGCTCGCCGTCTCGGAGTATCGCCCGAAGAGTCCCTGGCGGGATTGTCTTGCCTTTGTGGATCGGCACCGTGAGCCTTCGGTTGTCGCTCAAGCGCTTCAGGTGGACGTGGCTGCCTCTCTGGCGCTGCTCGACGAAACCCAATCGTTTGAGGGCCCGGAGCAGCTCGTCGCCGCTCACCTGGGGCAGCTTCCGTGGCATTCCTACACCGCGATCGTCAGCCTCGTGATGAAGCTCGGCTGCCCCTCGATCGGGATCTCCTCGTTATCCTGCCGCATGCCCTCGAGATGAAGCTGGATCGCCTCCAGGATGTTCGCCTGGGCCTCCTCGATTGACGCTCCAAAAGTGTGACAACCGGGCAAGGCTGGCACGAACGCGTGGAACTGCTCCCCGTCGGGTTCGATGACGACGGTGTACTGATAATCCTTCATCGTCCCTGCCTCCAAGGTGATCTTGCCACGGGCTCGGCCTCGGGGCAACTGCGGAGAACGGGAGGGCGCGCTGAAGCCCGCGGAGGGAGACGTAGGCTGCCCCCGCCCGCCGTGCCTGTTGTGGGGCCGGCGCTCCGCGCCGGCGTCTCTGGCCTTTTTCCCTCTCCCCCTGAGAGAGGGTAGGGTGAGGGTACGGGCGCTGTCCCCTCGGACTCGCGCTCGTGCAACCCTTGGCCGGGCTCCGGCGTACCTAAGCCGTTACAATTTCGGCGGCGGGCGCCGCGAGGAGGGAAGCGAGCAATGACCACGAGAAAGGCTGATGTAGCCGTGTCCCGGACGATAAGCCTGGTGGTGACGGCATCGGTCCTGCTGGTTGCGGCCTCAACCCTCGCACAGTCCAAGCCGGCGCCAGCGCTTCCCGACACGGTCTCCGGCAAGCGTGTGGCCGGCTGGCTCGCCGCCTTTAACAGCGACGACGGCGCGCAGATGCGGCAGTACCTCACCGACAACCTGGCGCCGGAGGCGATCGCACGCCGCCCGATTGAGGAGCGCCTCGGCACGATCCGTGACATGCGCGCCGATCTCGGCACGCTCGTGCTGCGCAAGGTGGCGCAGGCAGGGGAGGGCCGGGTGGTCGTGGTGGTCCGGGGCCGGGACGAGTACGTGGAACTCACCTTCGAGCTCGAGCCCAAGCCGCCCCATCGGTTGCTTTGGGTCCGCGTCGAGCAGACGGAGGATCCGGACCTGCCGCCGCCGCCGAAGGTGAGCGAGCCGGAAGCCATGGCGGCGATCGAGAAGGCGGTTTCGGAGGCCGTGGCCGCCGACCAGTTCTCCGGCACCGTGCTCGTCGCCCGCGACGGCAAGCCCCTTCTGCTCAAGGCCTGGGGCCTGGCGAGCGTGGAGCACAACGCCCCCAACCGCACTGACACCAAGTACAACCTCGGCTCGATCAACAAGCTGTTCACCAAGCTGGCGATCGGCCAGCTGGCGCAGGCGGGCAAGCTGTCGTTCGAC
>MEKI01000069.1:748-1499 GCA_001766905.1 Acidobacteria bacterium RBG_13_68_16 | reverse complement strand
CTCGGCAAGCTCCTGCCCGACTACCCCAACGCCGAGGCGCGGCAGAAGGTGACCGTCCGCCACATGCTCGAGATGACGTCGGGGATTGGCGACTTCTTCGGCGAGCGCTTCGACGCGACGCCGAAGGATCGCTTCCGTACCAACGCCGACTTCCTGCCGATGTTCGCCGGCGACCCGCTCGCGTTCGAGCCGGGCAGCCGGTGGCGCTACTCCAACGGCGGCTACATCGTGCTCGGCGCCATCGTCGAGAGAGTCTCCGGCCAGAGCTACTACGACTACGTGCGCGATCACATCTTCGTCCCCGCCGGGATGACCAACAGCGACTCGTTCGAGGCCGACGCGCCGGTGCCGAACCTCGCCGAGGGCTACACGCGAGAGTTGGAGCCGGGCGCACCGAGCGCGCCGGGACCGCGCCGCAAGAACATCTACACCCGGCCGGCGCGGGGCAGCGCGGCCGGCGGCGGCTACTCGACGGCTGAGGACATGCTGCGCTTCACCAATGCCGTGCTCGCCGACAAGCTGCTCTCACCTCCGTACACCGACTGGTACCTGAGCCGCGTGGAGCCCGGCAAGGGCACGCCACCGCCGCGTTCGAAGGGCGAGATGGGCTGGGCCGGCGGCGCGCCGGGGATCAACGCCGAGGTGGAAGTGGACCTCGCGACCGGATACACAGTGATCGTCGCCGGCAACTACGATCCGCCCGCAGCGGGGACCGTGGCGCGCACGATCCGCCGCATTCTCTCCGGCGTCG
>MEKI01000069.1:386-574 GCA_001766905.1 Acidobacteria bacterium RBG_13_68_16 | reverse complement strand
GCATCTTGCCGCGACCTAACCATCGCCTCCCCTACTCCTCGTCTTCTTTCCTTTTTTTGAGTTTTGCCCTAAAGCTCTCGAACGGCTCGAGAAACCTCGTCAGGCGCCTCTGGGCCTCCGGCGGGAGCGCGTCCGGATCACTCAGCAGTGACGCCAGCTTTGCATGCACGGGGGCGACAACTTGCTCC
>MEKI01000069.1:0-151 GCA_001766905.1 Acidobacteria bacterium RBG_13_68_16 | reverse complement strand
ACCTGTCCACCAGCTGCACCCCGTCGTCCTCCTTGAACTCCTCGGCCGTGAGCGCAGCGGTCGCGTACTCGTGGCGCGTGGCCGGGCAGATGGTCCGGAAGTCGCACCAGGGGCAGAGTGCCGACGGGTGGGTCGGGAACCTCTCTTCCTC
>MEKI01000068.1:44552-44698 GCA_001766905.1 Acidobacteria bacterium RBG_13_68_16 | reverse complement strand
CGAAACAGCGGTTCGGTGTCATCGTGGACGCAGGTTGCGGGACGGGTCGTCAGACACTGGCGCTCGCGAAGGAACTCAAAACCCTGGTCCATGCTGTCGACTCGCATGAGCCTTTCTTGAACGACCTGGCCCGGCGCGCCGTGGAG
>MEKI01000068.1:37287-44506 GCA_001766905.1 Acidobacteria bacterium RBG_13_68_16 | reverse complement strand
GTCCGTCAAGCAGAATGTCGCGGCTGCCCAGAACGCCGGCTACAAGGTGCTCACCACCTACACGCTCCCGGACGAGGCGTGGGTGGATGGCTACTACGACGTTCTCGGGCCACGCGCCAAGGCCCTCCTGGATCACCCCGACCCCGGCGTCAGGGATTTCGCAGCCGAGACAGTCAAGGAGATCGAGACCTTCGAGCGCTCCGAGGGCAGCTATGGGTACGTCTTCTTTGCACTTCAGCGCGCCTGACGGCCGGAGCGCGCTGCGGCCATGACGACCCACATTGCCCTCCTCAGAGGCATCAACATCGGCGGCCACAAGCAGGTCGCGATGGCCGATCTGCGTGATCTCCTCACGGCCCTGGGCTTTGCCGACGTTCGATCCCTGCTCCAGAGCGGCAATCTCGTTTTTCGAGCAAGGGCGCGGACCGGCGGGCAACTGGAACGCATGCTCGAGACGGAGACCGAAAAGCGCCTCGCTCTCCAGACCAGCTTCTTCGTCCGCACCGCGGAGGAATGGAAGGCTATCGTCGGGCACAACCCGTTCCGCGAGGAGGCCGAGCGCGATCCGGCCCATCTTGCAGTCATGTTCCTGAAGGCCACACCGAACGCCAGCGATGTGAAGGCGTTGCAGGCCGCCATTACGGGGCCGGAGGTCGTTCGTGCCGGAGGCAGGCAGGCCTACGTCACCTATCCGAACGGTTTTGCCCTCTCGCGCCTGACGAACATCCTAATCGAGAAGAAGCTCGGCACCCGGTGCACGGGTCGCAACTGGAACACGGTCCTCAGAATCGCCGCCCTCGCCGGGGTCTGACGCGGCGGGACCCTTGCGCGCCGGGCACACGCCGCGCTCAGGCGGTGATGCTCGACTCGATCCGCCTGTCCGGGACGAGCCACATGAGCGCCACCAGGACGTACAGCGCGTCCGAGAACCACTGGTTCACGAAGGCCAGAGCAATCGCCAGCACGTACAGCCCGACGGAGAGCTTGCCCTTCACATCGCTACCTACCGCCTTCGCGAGCTTCGACTCTGGCCCGTGCTCCGCAACGATCGCGTTCGTGAGGATGGTGTACGCGATGGCGGCCATGAGCAGCACGCCGCCGTAGGCTGCCGTGGGTACCGACGCGAAGTGGTTCTCCCCCATCCAACCGGTAACGAACGGTACGAGCGACAGCCAGAACAGGAGGTGCAGGTTCGCCCACAGGATCTTTCCGTTGATCCGATCGGCCGTGTGCAGCATGTGGTGGTGGTTGTTCCAGTAGATGCCGAGAAACACGAAGCTCAGCACATAGGTGAGGAACACCGGCAGGAGCGGGCGCAGCGCTTCCCAGTCCGCCCCGTGCGGGATTCTCAACTCCAAGACCAGGATAGTGATCAGAATCGCGACCACGCCATCGCTGAACGCCTCGAGACGCCCCTTGCTCATCGCTCTTCTCCCGTCTCCCCGAACCAACCTTGGCACCCGGCGCAGAGGTTGCCTTGTGGACAGCCTTTCACGATCAGTGGGCGTGCCGGCAGTACACAGGAACCACGTGCATACCTGTCGGCATTCTCCACCTCACGAGGTGAGGTCGTCCCCGAGCGGGAGCGGCCGCGGGCACACCGCGGGACGTCACGCCACACACGCCGCGCGTGGTGCCTGCCAGGTCAGCGCTCCGCTTTCATGAGAACCTCGCGCCTTCCCGGGCCGTATGACCGGCAAGGAGGGCGCGTTTCCGATTCGTCTCTACCCGTGAGGTGGCGGATCCCTTCGAGGTTGGTCGGCTGAACGGAGCGAGTCATGACGCCAGCTTTCAGATTTTCCGTGTTGGGCGTGCTCGTGGCCATCGCGATCACAACGGCGATGGACGCCGGAGGGCTCTCCGCCTTCAGCTCCTTGCCGTTGCTTCCCCTGGTGGCCCTCTTTTGGTACCTGGGCCGGTTCTCCCGGATCGAGGTCGGGTTCGCATGGGGACGATGGCGCCACCACGGCCTCGCGGTAGTCCACCCTCTGGTCGTTCTTGGGTCAGCCGCCCTCATCGCCGCGGCGGCCGGAGCGGTCCACCTCGCGAACACAGACTGGAAGAAAGCCGGGTTGAACCTGGTCCTCGTGACGGTCTCGACGATTCTGGCCGCGATCGTCACGGAGGAGGGCTTCTTCAGAGGGTGGCTCTGGGCCTCCCTGAGAAGAGCTGGTCAGAACGAGGGCCAAACCCTCTTTTGGAGCAGCATCGCGTTTTCGTTGTGGCACTGGTCGGCGATCACGCTGAAGACGGGGTTCGACGTCCCGGCGGCACAGATACCGGTCTTCATGATCAACGCGGCGGTCCTCGGCGCGATTTGGGGCATGCTGCGGTCGATCTCCGACTCCGTTGTCGTCGCCAGCGTGAGCCACGGCCTATGGAACGGCGGGGCGTACGTGCTATTCGGGTACGGTAACAAGGTTGGAGCGCTGGGGGTCACACAGACTTCCATCTTCGGACCGGAGGTCGGCTTCATCGGGCTTCTCCTAAACCTCGCCCTTGCCTTCGCTTTTTGGCGTTGGTGGAAGGCACACACCACGATGGCCGGCTGAAACGCGTGCAGCGAATGAGACGTGTGCCCGCTCCGGGCCGGTGGCGCCGGTTCGTCGCAGCCGCGATAATCGGGGCCGGAGGTGGAAGCATGAAACCGGCGCCCGTAAAGCCCACGGTTCCCTTCTCGGCGCTGGAGGCGCTCGACATCCGCGTCGGGACGATCGAGAGCGTCGAGGATGTCCCGAAATCTGTAAACCTCGTCCGCCTCGTCGTGAGTTTCGGGGACCACAGGAGGACGGTCCTCGCAGGCATGAAGCAGGAGCGGGCGAACCCGGCCGAGATCCAGGGGCGTCAGGCCCTCTTCGTCGTCAACCTCGAGCCTCGCAAGATCATGGGCGAGGTGTCCGAGGCGATGGTGTTCGACCTCGGATCCCCCGACGGGATCACGCCGGTGCTTGCCGTTCCGGAGCGACCCGTCCCCGACGGGACGCGTGCGGGGTGAACGGTATGGGTGCCCTCAACCCAACGTTCCCGGGACGGCGGAGCCCTGGGGTGTACACGCGCTTGTGCCAACCTACCGAGTGGCCGCTTCTCGCGGCGGCCGCGGCCTCGGCGGCGCTCGGCGCGGCGGCTTGGTTCGTGTGTCGCGCCATGGAAGGATGAACGATTCGAGGCTCGGCCTATCGAGACCGAGTGCTCGCGTGAAAGGAGACCTCATGAGACATACGGGTTGGTGCTTGTCTCTCGTGCTTGTGGCCGGTTTGCTCGGAGCCGGCTGTCGGCCGGAGTCCTCAGTGGGCGATCGGCAAACCGCTGCCCACGACCTTGTCGGTCAATGGCGTGCCAAGGTCCAGTTCCGGAGTGGTGCCTTCACCGCAATCAGAGACCTCGAGTTCGCCTATGTCTACAACTCCGGCGGGACGATGATGGAGTCTTCGAACTACGATGCCGCACCGCCCGTGCCTCCCGCGTACGGAATCTGGAGGAAGACTGGCCCCAACCAGTTCGAAACGAAATACGAGTTCTACGTGACGAAGGCGCCGGCCCGCCTCGAGGACCTCACGGGCGGGGGCGGTTGGCTTCCGGCAGGTCGCGGCGTCTTCTTGGAGAGAATCACCATCTCGGACGATGGCGATTCCTTCGCATCAACGATTCGGTACCAGGCTCTTGATCAGGCTGGCAGGGCAGCCGAAGGCGGGGGTGAGGCAGAGGGACGAGGCGTGAGGTTGAGGTTCTAACACCCGACCGCGTGGCTGCGACTGACCTCTTTCCGGCGGTACCGCCCTTCCTTGCTCCCCGCTACGGCCCTCGGCATGTGCGTCGGGCGGCCGGGGATTAGAATCTTCTAATGTCCACGCTAACCCTCAGGTTTCCCGAACCCGGTGATGCCGAACCCGTCCTGGAAGCGGTTCGAGAGGCGCTTCCCGAGCTCTGCCGCTGGATGGCGTGGTGCCACCCCGGATACTCTGAGGCTGACGCCCTGCAGTGGATCGCCTCGCAGGCGAAAGCCCGCGAGGCGGGCACTGCCTTCGAGTTCCTGATAGTGGGCGATATCGGGCGCCTCCTCGGCGTCTGCGGCATCAACTGCATCAACACGGTGAATCGCTTTGCCAACCTCGGCTACTGGGTCCGAACCTCCGAAACCGGCCACGGCGTCGCAGTACAAGCGGTGAAGCTCGTTGCGCGTTGGTCGTTCGAGCACACTGATCTCCAGCGATTGGAGATCGTTACCGCTGTCGGCAACGAGGCCAGCCAGCGTGTTGCCGAGAAGGCGGGGGCGCTTCGTGAGGGCATGTTGAGCTCGAGGCTCTGCATCCACGGCACGTTCCACGACGCGGTCATGCACGCGATCATCCGGCCCACCCAATCCCCCACCGAACCGTGACGTTGAAGTCCTTCAGACTGCCGTGACGCCATCCGGGACCCGGGTGGAGTTCGGGCGCGCACCGAGCACCATTGCGGGTTAGAATCACGGCACTCACAACGAGAGGGGGTCGAGATGACGTTCAGAACACTCTTGGTCATCAAGGCGATCGTGTGTGTTCTTTTTGGCCCTATCCTACTGTTCGTGCCTGGCTTGTTGTTCAAGCTCCTCGGCGCGTCGCTGGGCGCTGGAGGCTCTTTCACGGCCAGGGAATACGGAGCGGCGCTGTTCGGGACCATGGTGCTCACCTGGTTTGCGAGAAACGTCGCAGAGGCACGTGCTCGGCACGCCATCCTGCTGGACCTGTTTGTTTACGACGCCATCGGCTTTGTGGTGACGCTGCTCTCGGTGGTCTCAGGCGTGCTGAACCCGTTGGGCTGGGGCATCGCGGTCGTGTACCTGTTCTTCACACTGGGCTCCGGCTATCTCCTCCTCACACACCAGCCCGAAGCAGGCGTCGCGGCCTAGCGCCGTTTCGCGGTCGAACCGCGACCCGCTGAGACGCGGCATCGGCCAGCGTCGAGCATTGGGGGCTTGTCTGTCGGCGTCCGAAACGCCGGCAACTCTGAATGAAACCTTGGAGGGAGGACCGAATGATTGGAGCACTCGTCGCAAAGAAAGCGCTGGCGGATTCTTTCGACGCTCTGAACCGGCACGACCTGCCAAGGTTCATGGCGGCGTGGCGCGACGACGGCGTGTTCATATATCCCGGCGAGATCCCTGAGAGCGGTACGTTTCAGGGGAAGAGCGCCGTTGAAGGCTGGTTCCGGCGCTTCTTCGAGCAGTTCCCGACGATCCAGTTCGACGTTCGAGACATCTGTGTCCGGAACATCTTCGACGTTGCCGGAAACAACGTGGTCGCGGTTCATTGGAACATCCAGCTCACGAACCGCGAGGGGAGGGTCGGCCAGAACAGCGGCGTGACGGTGGTCAGCATCGCACGGGGCAAGGTGCTCCTCGTGAAGGACTTCATTTTCGATCTGGGGGGAAACTTCAGGCGCAACTGGAGTGCGCCATAGCGCGGTTACGGACCTGCCGCTCCGCTTTACGGCGGATCCCCTCGTCGCGGCGGTTGCGGGAGCCATGAGCGGGAGGCATGTGAGGATCTTCGTTCTCGTCGTTGCTGCGGGTGTCGTGAGCCTGGCGGTCGTGCTCGCGTTCGCCGGCTATCGTTGGCGGTCGCAGTCCGCTGCCTTCGTCGAGAGCCTGGAGCGTGGCCTTGCCCGCGCGCCGCGGGCGGCCTACTCGAGCGCCGAGCTTGCGGGTCTCCCCGCCCCCGTTGCGAGGTACTTTCGGGCGGTTCTACGCGAAGGGTAGCCGTTTGTTCGTCGCGTGCGCCATCGGGGTGGGCTGGGTTCTCGTCCAGGCAAGGTGTGAGGAAATGGACCTCCTCCAGCGGCTGCCGGCGTACCGCGAGTACATGAAACGCGTTCCCCGATTCCTGCCCCGAATTCAGGCGAGGCGCCGCGCAGCACCCGAAGGGAGGTGAGGCCATGGCCATAACGAGAGTCGAGGCAAGCGTTGAGGTCAGTGCGCCGGTCACAGAGGTCTTCGCGTACGCCTCGGACTGGCGGCGCTGGGAGGAGTGGTGGCAGGGCGTCTCCTCCTTCAGGCCGACGACTGAAATCACGCGGGGGACGGGTACGCGGTACGCCTACAAGGCCTGGATAGCGGGCGTGACCATGAACCTCGAGACCGAGATCCACGACTTCGTGGAGAACGTCGGCTGGAAAGGCGTGGTCACCAAGGGGCCACCGCACAGAACCCAGTGGGTGTTCGAGGCAAGGGGCGCCACGACGCGACTGACCTACATTCTGGAGTACAGCCTGCCGGTCCCCTTGCTGGGCCCCCTGCTCGACTCCCTCCTCATGCGGCCAGGGTGGCAGCGAATGCTCGAGAGGTCCCTGCAAAACTTGAAGACCCACTTTGATGGCCAGGGAAGGTCGCAGCCAACTGAGGGGAAGGCAACGGGTACCTAGGCACTCGTTTTTTTGAACGGGCGACGGCCCTCGCTTTGGGCCACCGTTGAGCGAGTTCACGAAGCGTAGCCTCAAACCAACAGGAAGGAGCTGGCGGTGCGCATTCCAGGCCGAGACGAGTTGCTGACATATCTACCCGACCTGCGGTCGCCGGCTCGCACGGTTCTGCTGGGGCTGCTCGGGCTCACGGCCTTTGCGGCCGCAACGCTTGCCATGATTGCAGTTGATCGCGCCTGGCCAGCCTGGACGCTGGCGGGCCAGCTTGGTGTGATCGCAGCGTCGGCCCTCCTGCTCGCCCAGTTCTTCCGGCGGAAGGACCAGCTCCTGACTCGGTACGGCACATCGGCCTACCGCCGCGCGTTCGTGACGTACGCGATACCCGCGGCGTCGATGATCTGGGCCGCGATCCTCCACACCGCGTACATGCCGGGTGAGCGGGTGATCAGGGGCCGGGCCAGCTTCGCCGTCGGCGTCTATCTGCTTATCACAGGCGCGATGCTGTTCGCGCGTGTCGTCTCGACCTTTGGGATGGACAACCTCGCCATGGTGTACGTCTACGTGCCTGCCGAGGGCAGGATGGTGGACTCGGCGATCTTCGGGTTGATCCGGCACCCCGCGTACTCGACCGCGTGCCGGCTCGCGTTGACCATAGGTCTGTGGCGAGGCACGTGGTCCTCGATCGCCTTCGGCCTTTTGATGCCCCTGGGCCTGATGATCTGGCTCAGGGCGGTCGAGGAGCCTGATCTGATCAGGCGGTTTGGTGAGGGCTACGAAGCCTACCGACGGCGCGTGCCCGCGTTCGTGCCGCGTCTGCCGGAGGTGT
>MEKI01000068.1:36705-37265 GCA_001766905.1 Acidobacteria bacterium RBG_13_68_16 | reverse complement strand
GAGCGGGAAGTGAAAGCGCAGATCGACCCGCTTTGACCACGAGTGGGAAAGGACGGCGCGCCGGCGCCCGGCCGCGACGGAAGGGCGGAGTCCACCATGGAGAAACCCGTGAAGCGACTGCTGTATTGGACACCCAGAGTACTGAGCATGATGTTTGCCGCCTTCATCAGCATCTTCGCCGCCGATGTCTTCGGCCACGGCGCAGGGTTCTGGCAGACGTTCCTTGCCCTCCTGATGCACCTCATCCCGACGTTGCTAATCGTCGCCATACTCGTGGTCTCCTGGAGCCGGGAGTGGATTGGCGGGATTCTGTTCATCGCGCTGGGTGTGCTGTACATCGTCTGGGCATGGAACAAACCGTTCGGCATTTGGTCGACCTTCTTGATGATTGCCGGGCCTCCCGTGCTGGTCGGTGCACTGTTCCTGATCAACTGGCGGTACAGGGCGGAGCTGCGGGCAGAATCCTGAGTTCCGCCGCCGCGGGGCCCGAGGCAGCGCTACTTGCGCTTCGTGACGCCCAGCATGGCGCCTAGCACCGGCAAGGCGTTCTTGCGGTCGAA
>MEKI01000068.1:32781-36580 GCA_001766905.1 Acidobacteria bacterium RBG_13_68_16 | reverse complement strand
GGAACGAGCCTCTTCGGGGGGGTACCGTCCATCAATCCTGGCCGAGACGCGCTCGTAGAGGTCGATGTCGAGCTCTTCCTTGAGCTTCGGGTCGTAGGCGTCGCCGCGGATCAGCACCAGGGCGTGATAGGTGGGACGGTAGCGCTCGTGGATGAAATCGCAGAACGCCTCGACCTCTTTCTGGTTATCCCTCATGAAGACAGTGTTCACGCTCGCCGTGAGGTTCGGGAACCTGCGCGACAGCTCGACCATGGCCTCCAGGGTCTCCAACGCCCTCCCGTAGATGCCTGGGACCGCCCTCATCGCGTCGTGGAACTCGGCGAATCCGTCGATGGACACCGCCACGCCGAGGTGGAGGTCCGGCGAGATCGAGCAGATCTTCTCCACGCTCTTGGCGATCACCTTCGCGTTGAACCCGTTGGTCGGGATGGAGGCGGAGAGAAACCCGCAGTTCTCGAAGTACACGCGCATGACATCAGGGAGGTCGCGGCGAAGGAACGGCTCACCACCCGAGATGAGGAGCAGGCGGATCGGCGGCATCGTCTTCGTCAGACGCGCGATCTCGTCGAGGGTCAGCTCGTTCTTGTGCTGGTTGATCGGGTAGAAGCAGTGCTTGCAACGGGCATTGCACGTCGAGGTCACGAAGTGCGTCCACTGCGCGATCGCGTTGCCGGGCATCGCCCAGTCGCGGAGCAGCGCCGCTCCCTGCCTGAGCCGCAGCCCGCTCACGAGTTGCTCCCCCTGGCATCGCTCCGGGCCTCCAGGAAACCCCGAATTCGGGCGACCTCCCCCGCCACGAGCCAGGGGAAGAGCGTCACGGCCTTGCCGGTGTACCCGGCCCGGACCATGCGGGCAAGCACGAGCCAGAGGTGGGGGAAGAACAACAGCAGGAACGGTGCGTGCACCAGGATCCGACCGGGGCGGTCGAGGCGGACGCGCGTCCAGTACAGGGCACGCCCGTTGTTCAGCTGCTTGTCCCAGAAGCTCGGCCGGTCAAGGCGCTCGTGATAGTGCGTGATGGTGATTTCCGGGTCGAACCAGACAACGCCGCGGTCGGCGAGCACGCCGCGGGCGAACGTGGTGTCCTCGCCGAAGCTCGCCTCGAGGAATCGCACCTTGCCCACGGCGTCGCGGCGGTAAACCACCGCCATGGTCGGAAACGTCTCCCTCGGACCGGGCCGGCCCCGCATCCACTCGGAATGGTTGAGGAAGTAGTCCAGCTCCGCGTAGCGCCCGGGCCGACCGTTGGCGATGCGTGCGCCAACGGCGAGAACGCCCGGGTCGCTGTCGAAGTGCATCGCTACACGCTCCAGCCAGTTCCGCGAAACCACCGAATCGCAGTCCAGGAACGCCAGGGCATCCCCCGAAGCCGTCTTGATGCCGACGTTTCGCGACCCGCCGGCGCTACGCGCCGCGCTCTCGACCACCCAGGCGCCGGCTCTCCGGGCGACATCGCCGGAACCGTCAGTGGAACCGTCGTCCACGACGATGACCTCGTGCGGAGGATGGCTCTGTGCGAGAGCGGACCGGACGGCATCGGCCACCGTCCGCGCGCCGTTGTGGCACGGGATGATCACGCTCGCACGCACGTCCGGAAGTGTCTCAGAGGACAGGGCTGCCACGCAACCTGCAACGGCCGAGCATGGATGTTTCTTCCGGGTTTAAGGGCCGGGGATCAGCCGTTGGCTAGTATGACGCCGCGCTTCGAGGAGCGGATGAACTCGACGAGGCGCATGGCGTCGGGCGCGTCGCCGAGCTCCGCGCCGATGCGATCCAGAGCCTCCGAGGTCGTGAGCTTCGGACTGTGGAGCAGGCGCCAGGCGCCCTTGATCGCGTTCAGCCGCTCCGGCGTGAAGCCCTTGCGCTCGAGGCCCACGGTGTTCGGACCGAAGCAGCGCGCCGGGCGACTCCCCACGGTCTTCATGAACGGCAGCACGTCCTTGGTGGCGATCGTCCCGCCGCCGATGAACCCGTACTCGCCAACGGTGCAGAACTGGTGGACCGCGGTCAGCGCGCCGACCGTCGCGTGGGCTCCAACGTGGACGTGACCGGCCAGCGTGCCGTTGTTGGCGAAGAGCACGTTGTCCCCGATCTGGCAGTCGTGGGCGATGTGCGAGCCGATCATGTAGAGACTGTTGGCGCCGAGGCGGGTCACCCCGCCGCCACCCGGGGTGCCGCGGTGCACCGTGACGTATTCCCTGAAGAGGTTGCCCGGACCGATCTCGACCCGCGTCGGGTCGCCCTTGTACTTGAGGTCCTGGGGCGGTGCACCGATCGAGCAGTGCGAGATGAAGCGGTTGCCTCCCGCCACCTTGACCGACCCTTCGAAGTGGCAGAAGGGGCCCACCACGCAGCCGAACCCCAGCTCGATTTCGCCCTCGATGACCACGAACGGCCCGATCTCGACATCCTCCGCCAGGACGGTTCTGGCGTCTACGACCGCCGTCGGGTGGACCTTGGCCATCAGGAATCCGCCTTGGGCCGGTCAACGAGCGCCGAGGAAAGGTCTGCCTCGGCGGCCACCTCATCGCCCACGCGAGCCACGCCGTGTAACACCGCGAACCGCTGCCGGCGTTTGGTAAGCGTCACCTCGAGCACGAGCTGGTCGCCGGGCACTACGGGCCTGCGGAACCGGCAGTTGTCGATGCCGGTGAAATAGATGAGCTTCTCGTGGCGGTTGGGGACGTCGCGCAACATCAGCACTCCTCCGGCTTGCGCCATGGCCTCGATCACCAGCACACCGGGCATGACGGGTGCACCGGGAAAGTGGCCGGTGAAGTGCGGCTCGTTGAAGGTGACGTTCTTGAGTGCCAGGATGCGCTCCGGCTCCAGCTCCAGCACCCGGTCCACCAGAAGCATCGGGTAGCGGTGCGGGAGGATACCGAGAATCCCCTGTATGTCTATCATGCCTTTCCCCCCAGTTGACGCAGCGCGTCCTCCAGGATCTTGACGCGCCGCCGTAGCTCGTCCAGCGTGAAGAGATTCGCCATCGCCCGGAGCCAGTCCTTGTGCGGTCGAGAGGGGAAACCGGAGACCATCGCCCCCGCAGGCACGTCCTCGGTGACCCCCGTCTTTGCCGTCACAACCGCACCGTCGCCTATCCTCAAGTGGCCGACGGCACCGCTTTGCCCGGCCATGACCACGTGGTGGCCGAGATGGGTGGAGCCCGAGATGCCGACCTGGGCTACCAGGAGCGAGTGCTCCCCCACCCTGACGTTGTGGGCGACCTGCACGAGATTGTCGACCTTCGTCCCGCGCCCGATGCGCGTCTCGCCCAGCGTGGCGCGGTCCACGCACACGTTGGCGCCAAGCTCGACGTCGTCCTCAACGACAACGATCCCCACCTGAGGGACCTTGTTGTGGACGCCGGCAACCGTGGCGAAGCCGAAGCCGTCGGACCCGATCACGACGCCGGCGTGGAGGATGCAGCGCGCCCCCACCCGGCAGAGCGGCTCCACCACGACGTTCGGGTGGAGCACCGTGCCCTCTCCGACCTCTGCGCCATCTCCAACCACGCAGCAAGCGCCGATGACCGCGTTCGCCCCCACCCGTACGCCCTCGCCCACCACGGCGTGAGCGGCCACGCTGGCGCCCTCGCCGATTTTCGCCGACGCGGCGACCACCGCACTCGGGTGAATGCCGGCGGGAGGCCGGGCGGCCGGGTGAAGGAGCTGCAGGATCTTGGCGAGGGCGGCGTAGGGGTCCGTGGACACCAGCAGGTCACGGCCCTGGAACGGCGCAGCATCTGCCACCAGCAGCGCTCCCGCCTTGGAGTTGCGTGCCGCCTGCAGGTACCGGC
>MEKI01000068.1:31986-32768 GCA_001766905.1 Acidobacteria bacterium RBG_13_68_16 | reverse complement strand
CTGACAGCGAGTCGCCGAGCGAAACAACACGAGGTGTCGCACGCCGCGAGATCCTTCGCTACGCTCGGGATGACCTGCGTGAGGGCGATTCGCCATGCCCATCGACACGGCGCTTCGCATGCCGCGGGATCCCTCGCTAGGCTCGGGATGACCTGCGTGACGGCGAATCGCGGAGCGAATCGCCGTCACTTGGTCACCTTCGTGTTGAAGCGGCGCAGAACCATGTCCGTGATGTCAACGGCCTCGTCGGCGTAAACGAGGCCCGACTGGAACTTGTTGAAGATCATTTGGAACTTCATCTCGCGGCCCACCTCCTGGATGATGGGCATGATCTGCTTCTCGAGGCCGTCGAGCTCCTTTTTCTGCGCCTCCTGGAGCTGCTGCTGGGCGTCGTCATCGAACCGCCGCAGGGCGATGCCCTTGTCCTCGATTTGCTTCTGGAGCTCCCCGACCTTGCTGTCGGCGAGCGTCACGCGCTGCGTCTCGAGCTGCTTCTGAAGCGCCTCCACCTCATCGGTGAGCTTCTTCCGCTGGGCGATCTTGTCGTCCTGCGCCTTCTTCAGGCGCGTCATCGCCTCCTTGCCCGCCGCGGAGTCCTGCACCAGGACGTTCACGTCGATCACTGCCAGCCTGGGCACCTCCGGAGTCTTGGGGGCCTGCTGCGCCCACGCCGTGACCGCCATTGCCGCCACCACCACCGCAACGTAACCTTTCATGATCGGCTCCTTTTGGAGAGTCTTCGTCCTTCCGCTTCACGGACTGCGCATTCTAGCACCGCGCCG
>MEKI01000068.1:19472-31957 GCA_001766905.1 Acidobacteria bacterium RBG_13_68_16 | reverse complement strand
CCGACGTGGCCCGACCGGGATCGCTTCGTGCTTTCGGCGGGGCACGGCTCGGCCATGCTGTACGCGCTGCTCAACCTCTTCGGCTACGACCTCCCCATCGACGAGCTGAAGAGGTTCCGGCAGTGGGAGTCCCGGACACCCGGCCACCCGGAGCATGGCCTCACGCCCGGAGTGGAGGTCACCACAGGACCACTCGGCCAGGGGTTCGCCGCCGCGGTGGGGATGGCCCTCGCGGAGCGGCACCTCGCTGCCCGCTTCAACCGCGAGGGCCTGCCTCTCGTGGATCACCGAACCTGGGTGATCGCCAGCGACGGCGACCTGATGGAGGGCATCTCTCACGAGGCGGCTTCGATCGCCGGGCACTTGCGCCTCGGCCGCCTGGCGGTGCTCTACGACGACAACCACATCACGATCGAGGGGCCCACCGAGCTGGCGTTCTCGGAGGACGTGGGCAGGCGCTTCGCCGGTTACGGATGGCGTGTCCTCCACGTCGAGGACGGCAACGACCTCGACGCCATCGCGGGGGCGCTGCGCCGGGCCGCGCGGAGCGATGACCGGCCCACGCTGGTGCGCATCCGCACCCACATCGGCTTCGGCAGCCCCAAGCAGGACACCGCGGAGGTGCACGGCTCGCCGCTCGGCAAGGAGGCCGCGGAGGCGACGCGGAGGACGCTGGGCTGGCCGGTCGGGGAGCCTTTCCTGATCCCGGATGAGATCAGGGCCCACTTCCGCTCGCTGACCGAGCCCGGGCGGAGGCGCCACCGCAAGTGGCTGAAGCTCCTCGCGAGCTACCGAGAAGCCCTTCCGGCCGAGGCCGGAGAGTGGGACCGGCGCCTTCGCGGGGAGCTACCGGACGGGTGGGATGCGGCCTTGCCCGAGTTTGCCGACGGCGCCTCCCTGGCCACCCGGCAGGCCTCAGGCACAACGATCAACGCCATCGCGCCGCGGGTCCCCGAGCTGCTGGGCGGCTCCGGCGACCTTGCGCCCTCGACCGACACCCTGATCACAGGGGAGGCCTCGGTGGCACCCGGCTCTTTCGCGGGCCGCAACCTGCACTTCGGCGTCCGCGAGCACGCCATGGCCGGGATCGCCAACGGGCTCGCGCTGCACGGCGGTGTGCGTCCCTTCGTGGCCACGTTCCTGGTCTTCTCCGACTACCTGCGGCCGGCGATGCGGCTGGCTGCCGTGATGAAGCTCCCGATCACCTACGTATTCACACACGACTCGATCGGCCTCGGGGAGGACGGCCCGACCCACCAGCCCGTCGAGCACTTCGTCGCGCTGCGCCTGATCCCCAACATGGTGATGCTCCGCCCTGCCGATGCCCGCGAAACCGTGCAGGCATGGCGCCTGGCGCTCGAACGCCGCGGCGGCCCAACCGCGCTGGTCCTGTCGCGTCAGAAGCTTCCGGTGCTCCCTGCCCCGGTGCCCGGGGCCGTGGTGCGCGGCGCCTTCGTGCGGGTCGAGGCAGGAGACGGCGCACCGCAGGTCGTGCTGATCGCGACCGGTTCCGAGGTGAGCCTGGCGCTCGCCTCCCGCGAGAAGCTCGAGGCCGCCGGTGTGCCGACCCGGGTCGTCTCCGCCCCGTCGCTCGAGCTGTTTGCCCGGCAGCCGGAGGAGTACCAACGGAGCGTGCTCGGCCCCCGCCACGCCCTGCGCGTCTCGATCGAGATGGGGCGAGGCCAGGGATGGCACCGCTGGGTGGGTGACGGAGAGATCATCTCCCTGAACCGGTTCGGCGCTTCCGCTCCGGCGGCCGACGTCATCCGGGGACTGGGCTACAGCGTCGAGGCGGTAGTCGCAAAGGTGCAGCAGGCGCTCGCCGCC
This sequence comes from Acidobacteria bacterium RBG_13_68_16, assembly GCA_001766905.1. Classification (GTDB taxonomy): domain Bacteria; phylum Acidobacteriota; class Thermoanaerobaculia; order Thermoanaerobaculales; family Thermoanaerobaculaceae; genus RBG-13-68-16. Next base: position 30,130 of record MEKI01000068.1, on the reverse strand, counting down.
CGTCGGTGGACGGTTCCTGAAGCGACCGTGCCGGCGGCGCTGAAAACGGTCGTTGAAGCGAATCGCGAGCGCTTGCACACGACGCACGCATTCGAACGCGTCACGTCGCGGGACAGCGCGCTCTGGGGCGAGCGGTTTTCCGCGGTCGTGGCTCGGCGCCTGGGTTGGCTCGACCTTCCCGACCGCACGCGTCAGGCCCTTCCCGAGCTGGAGCGGCTTGCCGCGGGGCTGGCGGCCGACGGGGCGCGCACACTGTACCTGCTGGGCATGGGTGGCTCGAGCCTGGCACCCGCCGTGCTGCGTGACATCGGCGGCAACCCTTCGGGCCGCGATCTGGTGGTTGTGGATACCACCGACCCCGAGCGCGTTTCCGAGCTGCTCGGCTCCCTGGACCCGGCGCACGCGGCCGTGGTGGCGGTGAGCAAGTCGGGCACCACCGCCGAGACCTCGGCGCTGCTCGAGGTCTTCTGGGCGGCCCTGCGGTCCGGCCTCGGCGCGGATGCCGGTCGGCGTTTCGTTGCGGTGACCGAGGCAGGTACGCCGCTGGCGCGCCTGGCGAGGGACCGGGGCTTCCGCGCCGTCCTCCCCCACCCCGTGGACGTCGGCGGCCGCTACTCGGCGCTCTCCGTGGTGGGAATTCTCCCAGCGGTGTGGCTCGGGCTTCCGGCTGAGGAGCTGCTGGACGGCGGTGAGCGGGCGCTGGCGCGCCTCGGCGACGGCCACCCCGCCGTCGAGCTGGCCCTCCTGCTCGGGAGCGTGGCGACCGATGGCTGGGGAAAGCTGGCGTGGGTCGCATCGCACGGTCTCACGCCGCTCGGCGCCTGGGCCGAGCAGTTGGTGGCCGAGAGCACGGGCAAGGACGCGCGCGGTGTCCTGCCGGTCGTTGTGCATTGGAAAGGCGAGGCGCTTCCGGCCTGGAGGAGCACCGTTTACCTCTCTCCCAGGTTCTCGGGTGAGCAAACAGACGCCTTGGACAAGGCCCTTGACGGAGTGGCCGCGGCCGGACAACCGGTGATCCGGTGGGTGCTGGGCCGACACTCCACCGGTGAGGCGTTCATGACCCTCGAACTCGCCACCGCCCTCGCGGGCCTGCTGATCGGCGTGAACCCTTTCGACGAGCCCGACGTCGTCCGCGCCAAGGATCGCGCCCGGGCCGCGCTGGCGGGTGCGAAGGCTACGATGCCGCCGCCTACGGTGGACCCGGGAGGGCTCCTGAGCAAGCACCTCACGGGACTCTCTTCCGACGATGCGGTGGTGCTGCTTGCCTACCTGCCCGAGCGACGCGACGTCGCGGCGGCGCTCGAGGCGCTTGCCGAGTCCTTCTCGAAGGCGCTGCGCGTGCCCGTTACGGCCGGATTCGGTCCGCGCTACCTCCACTCCACCGGCCAGCTCCATAAGGGCGGCCCCGCCCGAATCGTACCCGTCGTACTGAGCTCCGAGCCGGCCCGTGACCTGCGAATCCCGGGCCAGTCCCACACCCTGGGTCAGCTCCGCTGGGCCCAGGCGGTCGGTGACGCCGAAGCTCTTGCCGAGGTGGGCAGGAAGGTTCTCCACCTGCACCTGGGGAAGGACGTGCCTGGGGCGCTCCAGCGATTGCTCGCCTCGCGCTAGGGCCGACTAAGAGGTACGCGTTTGGTCTTCGCCGAGGGCGGCCTCGGCCAGGCGCCTGCACGCGTCGGACCGCGAGAACTCCCGCTCGGCCACCAGCCGGAGGCGCTCCCCCTGCGCTGCGGCCGCGCCCGGATCGGCCAACAGCCCCAGTACGCGTGCGGCGAGGCGCTCCGGTTCGCTCTCCACGATCGCCTCTGCAGCGATCGTACCGAGCCCACGCACCGCCTCGGGAGTTGCCACCAGCGCGCAGGACGCCTCGGCCGCCTCCGGCACTCTGGTGGACTGTCCGCTCCCGAAGCGCACCGGAAACAGCGCCACCCTCACCCGACGCAGGAGCCCGCTCCGGTCGACCATCGGCGAGATAACTGTGATGCCGTCGTGACCACTTCTCCTCCGGACAAACGCCGGTGCGTCGGCGCCCGCGATCACCAGCGATGCATCGGGTTTCGCCCGCCGGATGCGCGGCCAGATTTCCTCCAGGAGGTACGCGGCCGCATCGCGGTTCGCAAAGTACGCGAGCCTGCCCCAGAAACCGACGTCAAAGTCTCGCGGGTCCTTTGCCCGTCGGTCCAGACGCACGCCGTGGAAGATCGCGGTCGCCCGCTCGCCGAACGCGGCTCTCTCGGATTCCGCGATCACCAGCACCCGGTCGTATCGCGAGGCGGCGTCCCGCTCGAGCCGGGCCGTGCGTCGCGCTTCCAGGCGCCACAGCCTCCGCCCCGGCCCGCGCGCTGCTCGTGCACGCTCCTCCAGGTTGCCTGCAAGCGAGTCGATCGCATCCAGGACGCGCCGCTTCGCCCGCAGGTGGGGAAAGACCCAGGGATCGAGTCGAGCCAGCAGCACGACCGCCACGTCGAAGGGTCCCCATTCGCGCTCCGCCGGTACTAGCGCGCCGGGCCAGTCGTAACCCGCGGCGAGCAGCGCCGTGGCCGGAAGGCCGGTCTTCGCCGTTTGCCATGCCGCGGACGCGAGCCGGGCTGCAGATCGGTGGACAGGCACGAACCGAAACGGCGGCACCGCTACCGGCACCCGGCCTTCCGGGGCCACGAGGGTCACGTTTGCGTGCGGCGCGAGGGCCTCGAGCCACGCCACCACGCGACCGCGGTCCCCAGTGACGGGCGGCCACGGGAAGCGGGAGGAGACGACCAGGACGCGATCAGCCATCGCGTTGTCCGGGCGCGGATGCCGCGACGAGACGTGCCACCAACTCCTCGAGCACCTCCGCGTACGACGCCCAGTTCCAGCGCCGGGAGGCCGCCCGGGCGCCGTCGGCAAGCCGCGCGCGCAGGGTCGCATCCGTGATCCTCGTCAGCGCCGCGGCCAGGGCGCCGGGTTCCTCGGGCGGCACCAGCAAGCCGTTGACTCCCTCCTCGACCACTTCCGCTATCCCGCCCACCGCGCTGCCCACCAACGGCAGTCCCCAGCCCAGCGCCTGTGCCGCCACCGCCGAGCCCGTGGCGCTGCGGTACGGGAGGACGGCGGCATCCGCTGCGGCAAACCACGCAGGCACGTCCGCTTCCGGGACCCACTCCAGCCTCGCCACCACCCGCCCGATGAGGTCGGCCTCCGACACCCGGCGCCGCAAGCGCTCCGCCAGCTCGCCCCACGGCTCGCCGGCCAGCAGCAGCACGATTGGGGGCCCGGCGGGCAGGCGCGCGACCGCCTCGAGGAGCACGTCCACGCCCTTGTACGGCCGTATCAGCCCGAAACAGAGCACCGCAACCGTGTCGCGCCCAAGGCGGAAACGCGCGCGCGCTGCCTCGCGGTCTTCCAGGCGTGGTGACTCCGGCGGCAGCGGGTGGACAACCGCCGCGGTACCGGGGAACTGGCGGCCGAGGATTCCGGCCACGTGCCGCGCGTGGCAGAGGAAGCCGCTGCACTTCCCGAGTGTCTGGCGGGCGATCCAGCGTGCCCTCCAGCTTCCATCGTGGTCGGTTGGGTTGTGCACGATCGCGACGACCGGTACCTCGGCCGAGTGCGCCAGCGACCAGAAGAGCGGTGCCCAGGCCGCCGTCCAGTACGGCAGTGCAAGGGCGTCGGGCCCTGCTTCCCGCAGCCGTCTCCGGAGGCGTCTCCACGTCCAGGGCTCGAGCACGTGGTAGCAGGGTTGTGCCTCGGTTAGCCTCGGGCACGCGTCGGGGTCGGTGTCCCTCTGGCCCGGGTAGAGCGCTCCGGGGTACTGTCGTATGGGCACAAAGAACCCGGCCATGGAGCCGCGCTCCGACAGAGCGGCCGCAAGCGCGGTCGTCGTTCGGGCGATCCCGCCCCGCAGGGGCCAGGAGGGCCCAACGAGAGCGATGGTCTGCACCGCAGGAGAGTAGCACCGCCGGTCGGCGGTCGGCCGGCGCGCGGCTTAGATCGTGACGGCGGGTGGGCGCTGGTCGGCACTTCCCAGGCCCACGCTGTCCCGGACGAGGTAGAGGGGCCGCCGCTGGACCTCGTCCAGCACGCGGCCCAAATACTCCCCAACCAGGCCGACGGCGACGAGCTGTACCCCGCCGAGGAGCACCAGTGCGGCAGCCGCGAATGCCCATGCCGGCATGGTGCCCCCGCTGGCCCTCACGGCCACGGCCACGACCAGCGCAAGAAGAGCAAGGCCCGAGACCGCGAGCCCGACCCAGCTCGCGAGCTGAAGGGGGACATACGAGAACGACGTGATGCCGTCGCTTGCCAGGCGGAGCATCTTCCTGAGTGGGTACTTGGTCTCGCCCGCGTGGCGAGCGGCCCGGGCGTACGGGACACCGACCTGGCGGAAGCCGAGCCAAGCCACCATCCCGCGCGTGAAGCGATGGCGCTCGGGCATGCGGCAGAACGCTTCCACGGCCTTGCGGCTCATCAGGCGGAAGTCCCCGGTGTCTACCGGGATGTCCACACGGGTTATGCGGCGCAGCACACGGTAGAACGCGGCCGCCGTGAAGAGCTTGAACGCAGTTTCGCCGTGGCGGCGCGCCCGCACCGCGTACACGACGTCGTACCCGTCGCGCCAGCGCGCTACGAGCTCAGGCAGCAGCTCCGGTGGATCCTGAAGGTCGGCGTCCATGATCACCACGGCATCTCCACCCGCGTGGTCGAGCCCGGCGGTGAAAGCCATCTGGTGCCCGAAGTTGCGGGAGAAGCTCAGACCTTTCACCCTGCCGTCACGAGCCGCGAGCTCGCGGATGATCTCCCACGTGCTGTCGCTCGACCCATCGTCGACGAGGACGACCTCGAACGACTTCACGACGCCGGATAGAGCGGCTGTCAGCCGCCGGTACAGCTCCGGAACGCTCTCCTGCTCGTTGTAGACAGGCACCACCACCGAAAGCTCAGCGCTCACGGATGACCTCTTTCTGCGCCGCCGCGCGACTACTTCTTCGATGTTTCAAAGACCAGGACATCCGTGGCCCCGATCGGTGACCACGCTCGCCTGGTCAGGAACCACGTCACGATGTCGGACGGGTTGACCCCTTCGACGTCCTCCACCCACCACGCGCGCAACGGGACCCGCCGCATCGTGTAGCCGTCGCCAAGGCGTTCGCGGAACTTGGCCTCCTGCTCCGGGTCGCACACCACGATGGGCGGACGCATGCCGGGCTCCGGGATCGACCACCAGACCGGGATCTTCTTCCACTGCCAGGACAGCGGCCAGGCGCCCTCGCCATCCACGGCGGCCACCGACCCCTCGCCGATGTGGGTGGCCGCCAGCGCCAGGCCGTGGCGCGCTAGGTCGCCTTCCTCCGGGGTTGTCTGTACGAAGACGATCAGCTCGGCGTGGGGGTTGGATGTGGTGACGGCCGGGTAGAGGAAGTTCGCAGCCAGCGCGCTCCAAGCGGTGGCCACCAGACCAGCGGTGGCAAGCCCTCTCGACCACCAGCGCCCCTGCGGTGAGAACGTGCGCGACAGTTGGGCGCCCGCCAGCGGGATGAACGGCAGAACTTGGTGCACCTCCAACCACGGCGTCTTCTCACCCAGGTAGCCGTACATCGCGAGCCCGGCTAGTCCCCAGGCCAGGCAGAAGACCTCGATGCGCTTCAGGTGGCGGCGGCGACGGATCACCCAGACCAGGGCGGTCACTATCGGGAGGAACTCGTAGAGTGCCAGGCGCGTCAAGTGGTAGAACCATGGCCCACCGACTCGCTCGACCGAATGCTGCTGGTACCAGTAGGTGATCGCCTTGACTGGGAACGCCCAGTCTTCGGGGTGGGCAAAGAAAACCGTGAAAAGGGTGATCGTGACCACGAAGAACCACAGGATCGCGGTGCCGACAGCGACCCGGTACCGGTCGATCCAGGAAAATCCCCGCCGTACGCTCGTCCAAACGCCTCCCCGCAGCGCCACGACGTAGGCGGCGACCGCCAGCAAGGGCAGCGTGACATATACGGTCTCCTTCATCACGGCGTGACCGGCCGCCGCAACCCCGATCCATGGGATCGGTTTCCATCCCTTGCGGCGCACCAGCAGGAACAGGGTGAGCGCCAGCGCCGTGTAGAGGGCTACGGGAACATCCTCACGCGCGAACCGCGAGTAGTACAGCATGATCGGCGAGATTGCGAGGAGGGCCCCGCTCCACCAGGCGGTGCCCGCTCCCAGGCGTCTGCGCAGAAACAGCGGAAGCGCGACCAGCGCGACACCCGCGAGCGTTGGGTACAGGCGACCAACCAACGTGGTCGCTCCAAGAAGCGCGAACAACGGCGCCATGATGTAGTAGATGAGCGGACCGTGGTAAACGGGGTCGTACCGGTACGTTCCCTGCGTGAGCAGGTTGTAGGCGAAGTCACAGTGGATGGCTTCGTCGTGGTGGGGCGGCCGGTCCCCGAGCGCCCAGAGGCGGAGGATGAGCGCGACGGCGAGCAGCCCCATCCAAGCCAACCGTTCCTTCCGGCTCATCGTCGCCCCTTCACTCCCGAACGGAGACCACCACGCACTCCCCGGCTTGGAAGGCCACCTTGCCAGAACGCGCCACTGCCTCCAGGCCCGCTTCCGGGTACAGCCTCCGCTCAACGCTGCCGACCACGATGAAGGACGCTCCAAGTTTCTGCGCGATCCGTCGCGCTTCCCCGGGGTCCCCGCACTTGTACAGCCGTTCGATCTCCACCTTCCTTCGGTCGGTCTCCTCCCCGATGTTTCCGCCCCGCCAGACCCCCTCGTGGTTCTCCCACCCCAGCACCGCGGGGACCCCCGACGCCGAGGACATGCGGGCCGCGTCGGAGTAGGCGTCGCCCACACCCTCCACGAGCACCGAACCGGGCCTCTGCTTGCGGAGCCAGGACGCCGCCGCCGGCTCACCCGACGCCATCCATCCCAGGCCACCCCACCCTGCCACCGGCGAGGCCAGCGCGCGCCCCCCGAGGGTCACGAGTTGAGGCAGCCCCGCGAGGAGGACCAGCACGGCTCCCGCGTAGGCCAGCACGGCGCGGCGCCTGCGCAGCCAGCCCAGCAGGACCGGCGCCACCACGGCAAGCAACAAGAAGGCAAGGTGCGAGGCCTTGAAGACCGTGTTCATGCGGTAGAACTCGGCCCCGTAGGGGTCCTTGAAGTACAGCAGCTCCATGAAGGCGAGCAGGGCGAGCGGCACCAGCGTCAGCGCAAACACCGGCCGCGCCCGGCGGAACGTGCCGCGCCATACCGTCACGGTCAGGACCGTGCCGACTCCGAGCACGAGCGCGAGCAGCGGGCGTCTGCTGAGGATCGCCAGCAGCACCAACCCGGCGAGCCACACGCCACGGCTGAACTGCCTCCGGGCGAGCTCCACCCCGCCCCAGCGCCACGACAGCTCCCACGTCACCAGCACTGAGGGAATCAGCACCCCGCCGAGGAAGAGCAGCATCTCGTCAACACGTGTCCCGCTGGTGACCCAGCCGAACCCCTGGGTCGGAGGATGGAAATTGAGCCAAAACGGAAGAAAGAGGAGCCAGCCTGCAACACCGAGCACGGCCACCCGCACCCACCGCCACAGCCCGGGACCAACCGGGCGGACAAACCCAGCCTCGTCGGCGACTGCCACCAGCAGGATCGCAAGCCCCAGCGGAACCGCGCACCAGGGGTTGGAGGCCGCGGCCGCTCCGTAAAGGACCGCACAGAGAACGATCGTCGGCAACCAACGCCCCTTCACGGTGCCGAGCACGCGGCCGAGGAAAATCGCCACCAGCACGAACGGCATGCACAGGAGGTGGGGGTGCAGATCCCCGAGGTGGAAGGTGAAAAGCGGGAACTCGGTAATGGTGCCCTGGATCGCTCGCGAGGAAGGCCACAGGTCGAGACCGGAAAGTGGTGTGCCCGCGAACAGCTGCCGCCAACCGTCGAAGGTGCCGGCGAAGACCACCAGGAAGGCGGCCATCACTCCCGTACGCCGGCTCCCCCCTACGGCGCGCGCGAGCGCCCAGGCACCCTGAGCGCTCACCGCGGCCAGCGTCGGGAGGAGGAGATTGAATACGACGTCGGGCGCGAAACCCAGCAGTTTGGCAGGCAGCAGCCAGGGGACGAAGCCGAAGTAGTAGTAAGGGATGGACTGCCCCGCCAGCCAGGGGTCCACCGGGGGGATCGTGCCTGGCCGAAGCAGCGTCGCCAGGATTGCAAGGTCCATGGGCTTCTCGGTGGCGGTGACTGCCATCGCCGACAGTCGCAGGAAGGCGAGCAAGCAGAAGGCGGCCAGCCCCACCAGCTCCGCCTCCACGAGCGCCCTGGGCTTGACCTCGACGAGGCCGCGCCACCCCCACCACGCGAGCGGTATCAGGACCGCGAGCCCAACCCACCACCAGTGCGTCAGACCCAGCCAGCCGGCGATCCATGCCACGTACGCCGGCAGCGTCCACCCGGCCACCCGCGCGACCGCCCACCCGGCGCCGCTCCCCACCCCCAGCCGGCGCAGCACCCCGGTCATGACGACCCCTGCGACCGCCACCACGGCGTACCAGGCGAGGGCCTGCCAGATCATTGAGTTTCATTCTAGCCCGGATCGAGCGTGAAACCCCTCCGCGGCCGGCGGACCCCGATGCGGTAGTGAGGCGCCCGGAAACCGGGGTACACTTCGGGGGTCGCGACGCGGAGGCTCGGAGAATGACACCCCTTGCACTACCGCTCGTTGCCGCGGCAGCGGCTCTGTTGCCGGAGATACGGCCGTTCTGGGCGGTAGCCCAGGGGCCGCAGCTCCAGCCGACGCAGGTCGAGGTTCGCGCGCGGCTCGTCAAGGACGGTCGCTCCCTGGTCGTCTACCAGGAGGAGGGGTACCGGTTTTCCACTTTGGGCGAGCCCGACGAGGCCGCCCAGATCGCGGCGGCGATCACCACCTTTGACGACGTGATTTACCCCCGGGAGGTGGCGCTGTTCGGCCCGTGCCCGGACACGGACGGCAACGGCAAGGTGATCCTGCTCATCACCCGCCATTCTCGGACCCAGGGAACGTTCTTCCCGTTCGACGAGCTGCCCCCGGACGTGGCGCTGCGCTTCGGCTTTCGTTCCAACCAGGGCGAGATCCTCTACCACAATTTCGACAAACAGGGGAACCGCGCCGCCTGGAACATTCGCGCGCTGGCGGAGACGTTCCATCGCCTCCTCCACTGCAGCCACGACCCGGCCGAGACCGCGTGGAGCACCCTGCTGTCCAACTACGTGCCTTTCATGTGCGAGCTTGCACCGGCGCGGCTCCTGTGGGGGGACCTGGACCCCGAGGGCCGAAGCCACGCCCCGGCGGACCCCTGGACGGGAAGGGGCTGGTCGCTCCTCTTCGTGGAGTACCTGCGGGACAAGCTGGGCCCGGAGTTCCTGCGGGATATGACGCTGCGCCCCGAGACGGGGGTGACCGGTCTCACTCAGCTGCTTCGGCAGAAGGGCGAGCGTCGGACGCCCGCCGACCTCATCGGCGATTTCACAATGGCGTGCTGGCTCGACGACCCTACACTCGCCGATGGGCGCTTTGCGTTCACGTCCGTGGTGCCCCCACGCCCGTTGCCTGCGGCTCGGGCAACCGCCTCCCGTCCGACCTCCGGCGGGGTGGATGTCGGCGTCGGAGGGATGGCCTTCCTCGTCATCGAAGGAGACGGCGAGCGCTCCTTTCCGCTCACGCTTCAGGGTGACCCGTCCGCCCGCTGGGTCGCACGCGCCGTAGAGCTACGCCGGGTGGGCCCGGATCGCGAGCTACCGCTCGAGTTCTCCGCCGCCGGGATCGTTCGGTTCGAGCTTCCCGACCTGGCGCTCGGCGACAGGGTCGTGGTCGGGGTGTCGGCGCTCCCGGGCGATTACGCGATGTTCGACCAACGGACCCTGCTGCTGCGCTGGGGGATCGGCTGGGTGCCGCACGTGCCGGCGGACCAGAGCCGCGGGAAGCTGGGTGCGCTCGTAAAGAAGGCACTCCCTGACGGCGGGCAGGCAGCGCGACCCAGACTCATGGAAACCGTCGACCGCCTAGGGGGATTAACCGCTCCGGAGACCGAGGGCCCCCGCATCTCGACCCGGTACGCCTGGGCGCCCGAGTCCGTGGCGGTGACCGAAGTGCTTGAACAGGAGGCCGGCCGGAGGGGGCTTTCCGTCCGTCGAGAGACCTTCCTGCGCCGTGCCCCAAACGAGATAGAGCAGGAGTGGTCGAATATCCTCATTGACCTTCCGGGGAGCGACGCACGACGATGGCCGGTCGTGCTGGCCGCCCACTGGGACGGCGCACGTGGTGATCTGTCGGACTCGTACCTGCGGGCGCTCAACCTGAACGACAACGCATCAGGCATCGCGGTTGCGCTTGAGGCCGCCGGAGCGATGAGCCGGCAGCCCCATCGCGCCCCCATCATCGTTGCCTTCCTGGCCGGCGGCTATCAGGAGGCGGCAGGCGCCCACGCCCTGCTCGAGAGCCTTGGCGGCAAGGTCACGGCATGGGTCGAGCTCGATGGCGTCGGTGTGCCCGAGCGCTGGCCCTGGAGCCTGAACGTTTACCTCGAGGGCCGCGGAAAAACCACGCGGTTCCCCTGGGGCGTGCATCAGGCGTTCCGGCGCGCAGGCTTGGTTGCGAAGGACGAGGAGGGAATCACCACCCCCCACACGGGTGGCAGCCTGGCGGCCGCGCGGGGCATCCCCTTGTTGGT
>MEKI01000068.1:18752-19453 GCA_001766905.1 Acidobacteria bacterium RBG_13_68_16 | reverse complement strand
GACGAGGCCGCCGACCTGGACACGCCGCCCGTGGTCGAGCGCGAGCGTCTCTCGCCCGACCTGATGGTCCTGCTCACCAAGGTGCTAGCCGCCACCGTCGTCAACTTGGCCGGGGCACCGTGAAGCGGCGCAATGTCTCGGTTCGGGTCGGGCCGCCGAGGAGAGCACTGACATGAACCTGCTGACTGTGAAGGTCGAGAAACCCGAGGCCACCAACTTCATCCTCGGTCAGTCGCACTTCATCAAGACAGTCGAAGACATCCACGAGGCGATCGTCGCCGCAACCTCGCAGATGCGCTTCGGGCTGGCCTTCTGTGAATCCTCCGGGCCGGCGCTGGTGCGCCGCTCGGGCAACGACGCAGCCTTGGTCGAGCTCGCCACCCGCAACGCCCTCGCCGTGGGTGCCGGCCACAGCTTCTTCGTGTTCATGGAAAACGGCTTCCCTGTAAATATCCTGAACGCGATCAAAGCAGTTCCCGAGGTGTGCCGAATCTTTTGCGCGACTGCCAATCCGGTGGAGGTCGTGGTTGCGGAGAGCGGCGAGGGGCGCGCCATCTTGGGCGTCGTGGACGGGTGCTCGCCGAAGGGCGTCGAGGGCGAGCAGGACGTGCTCGCTCGTCTGCGCTTCCTGCGCGAGATCGGGTACAAGCTCGGATAGTCCCCTTTGCCAAGCCTGACCGTACCGCTCTCGCTGCCGGCGC
>MEKI01000068.1:6744-18712 GCA_001766905.1 Acidobacteria bacterium RBG_13_68_16 | reverse complement strand
TGTGGGGAGGTCTCAGCTCCCTCCGCGACGCCAAACCGCGGCGCGAGATCGGGCCCAAGGTGGACATCGAAGGCCGAAGCGGTGCAGGCAGCTTCCTCCTCGGGCTCGTGGTCGCTGGCGGCAACCCCCACTACTGGATCTGGTGGGTCACGGCCGGTCTCGCGTTCGTCGAGGCGGCACGCGCCCATGGCGCCCCGGGCCTTGCCTGGATGCTGGCGGCGCTTGTCGGGGGCGTGGTCTGCTGGTACGTGCCGTTGCTGTGGGCAATGCACCACGGATCTTCGCTGCTGACGCCCCGCGCCGAGCATCTGGTGACGAGGGGCATGGGGATCGCGCTGCTGCTTCTGGGCATCGGCCTCGTGGCGCTAGGGTCGTGGCGTTTCGGGGTGGCGCACTTCTGAGAAGCGTTTCTGCGACCGCGCCAGTGAGCTGAGCAGAATCCTCTCCTAGCCGACTACGGCATCCGTCAGCGGGCGGGCGAATATGCGCGCGTCCGCGAAGACCCTGACCAGGGTTGCGTCGAGGAACCCCTGTTCGGCCTCGTCCTCGAGGATAACCAGGGCTCGCTCCGGGGACACCGCACGCTTGTAGGGACGGTCGCCGGTCGTGAGCGCGTCGTAGATGTCGGACACGGTCATCATCCGCACCTCGGGCGGGATCTGCGCAGCCACCAGCCGGTTCGGGTAACCGCGCCCGTTGAGCTTCTCGTGGTGGCCGTACGCGATTCTCGGGACATTGGCGAACCTCTTTGGCCATGGGATGGTGAGCAGGAACTGGTAGGAGTGCACCACGTGTGACTCGATCTCCCGGCGCTCGATCTCGTCCAGCGAACCCCGCGGCACCGCCAGCGCCCGTGCCTCCTCGGGGAGAAGCAAGGGGATGTCTTCACCGTCGTCGCCAGCGAACGCATGCCTCTGGAGTCCGCCCACGACGTGAGCGGTGGTCTCCTCAAGGATCGAGGGCTCATTAGCGGCGAGCACTGCCGCGAGCTGGCCATCCAGGTCGGCCTTCACCTGGTTGAGCGAGGCCTCGAAGTTGACAAGATCACCGTCGGTGGGTGCCCGACCGAGTTGCTGCAGCGCTTCGAGGAAGCGGCGCAACATCACCACCTCGTGGGCCCGCGCCGCGTGCCGAAAACGCTCTTGGACGAGCGCGAGTCGGTCGGGCTGGAGCTTCTTCGCCTTGGTGAGTACCGCCTCCCGAACCCCGACCTTGCCGAAGTCGTGAAGGAGCGCGGCGTAACGCAGTTGGGTCATCTCGTCGCGGGAGAAGCGCAGCCCCCTGTATGGCTGCGGGGGTTCCTGTTCCACGGCCCGCGCCAGTGCGATCGTGTAGTGCGCCACACGGAGTGAGTGGCCCGACGTGGAGGGGTCGCGCTGCTCGATCGTCACAACCGCGGCGCGCACGAAGCTCTCGAAGAGGTGCTCGATCTCCTGTACGAGCCTGGTGTTCTCGATGGCGACCGCCGCCTGGGCCGCCAGCGCCCGGATGAGCGCAACTTCCGTCTGGCCGAACGGCCGCACCTGGGCGTCTGCGGCATCGGTCGAGAGGATTCGCGTGTGCCTGTCGAGCTTGCGGTTGATGAGCTGCAGCACGCCGATCACCTGGCCGGACCGCGTGGCAATGGGTGTCGTGAGCGCTGAGCGGGTGTGGTATCCGATGGCGAGGTCGAAGCTCGGGTTGAACCGGTACGGCACATCGGCGGGCAGCTGCCGCACGTCCTCGACGGCCACCGGCTCCCCGGTGGTGGCGACGTAGCCCGCGAGAGAGGCCGTGTCCAGGGGCATGGTGGTGGTGACCATGCTCGCCGGCACCGAATCGTTTTGGGCGAGCACGAAGCGCAGCAGGCGGTCGCCATCCCTATCCTCGATGAGGTAGAGCGAGCCGGCGTCCGCACAGACCAGTTCGCGGCCCGTGGTCAGGATCAGCTGCAGGAGGCGCTCCAGGTCGCGCTCCGCGGTGAGCGCAATCCCGACCCGGACCAGATCCACGTGCCTTTCGTGCGCGATGGCTGTCTCACGCCGCTGGTCGGTCAGCCGCTCGCGCAGGGCCAGCACCTCGAGCGCCGCGTCGATGGCGCTGTCCAGGTGGGCGTCGGAGCAGCCCGAGGGCAGTTTCAGAAACGGCCTAGGCGCCGCCGTCGACGCGCCGGTGCCGAGCACGATCCAGACAGCATCGGCGCCGGCGCCGTTCCCCCAGGCCGCCATGGACCGCTGGGTGGTGACCACCACGCTGTCCGACACCGGGTCCCCGGGCCGCACCACCCGATGGGCCCGCGAAGTCCGCCTTGCCACCTCAGCGGTCACCAGAAGCTCGTGGGACATGGTCTGGTGAGTATACCGCCACGACGCCGGTTGGAATTCCCCTCAGGTTGTCCCCGCGCACGCACGCCCGAATCTACCGGAGGGCCTCACTGGGAGGGGAAGTAGCCGGCGATGGAGCGGGCCGTGAGGCCGTCCCCCTTCACCTCCACGCGAACGGTTCGGAACTGATCTGCGGCCTTGGCGGATGGGGACCGGTACGTGAGTAGGTACTGGGCGCGTAGCTGCTGGTCGATTCGCTTGTAGACATCCGCCAGGTCGCCCTTCTTGGGCGCATAGAACACTTCGGCGCCGGTGGCCGCGGCAATGGTCTTGAGCCTTTCGCGGATCAGGAAGTCGAGCTTGGAGATCCGGTACCCAATGGTGAAGATCGGGGCGCGAACCGTGCGCGCGTAGCGGAGCGTCACATCCCAGGAGGACCGGGAGCTGTTGTCGTCCCCGTCCGAAAGGAGCACCAGTGCGGACCGCCCCCGCCTGCCCCGGAACAGCTCGAGGGCCCGCACCACGGCGTCGAACAGAGCGGTCCCGCCCTCGGGCGTGACCCGCTCCAGTGCCCCCACGAGTCCCTGTGGGTCGGTAGCCCATTCGAGCTGCATGCGCGGCTCGAACGCGAAGGTCATGAGGAAGTAGCGGTCGCCCGGCCGCAGCAGCCGGCTCGCGAAGCCTCCTACGGCCTGTCGAACCTCGGGGAATTGGTCAAGCATCGAGCCCGAGGTGTCGACCAGGATACCGAGCGCCAGCGGCAGCTCCTCCGTGGTCGCGAACGCCTCGAGCGGCACTTCCTTGTCGTCCTCGAAGACCCGAAACGCGTCGCGGGGAAGGTCAGTGACGAGCTTACCCTCGCGGTCGAAAACCGTGACCGGGAGCTCCACGACCTCGACGCGCACGGACTCCGTGTACCCTGTCGATCCCAAAACGCGGACCGCCTCGCCCCGAAGCCCGTCCCGGTTGGTGGCCTCGGCCGACAGGACCTTCAACTGCTTGACCGTTTCGGCCGGCAACGTGACGACGCACGGGCAGGCATTCCACCGCGCCACCGCCCGGTCGTCCGCGCGCAGCACCACCTCCGTGAGGCCGCCGGCGCCGCCGACGGAGACCGTCACCTGTCGCCCCTGCCCGCCGGCAAGCTCGGGCCCCAGGAGAATCTCGACCGGCAGCTGGTTGGCTGGGGCGTTGAGCACTACTGCGTCCTCGCCCAGGAAGCTGCCGTCCTTGGCGTAGGCCACGGCCCTCACCGTGGTCCGCTTGGCCACCTGCCCGAGCGGCACCGAGACGGTCCACGGCGGACGCTGCCTCTGGTAGAGCAGCTGCGCGTCCTGGAAGAACTCCACCCGTGCGGTGCCCTCCGGGACGTCCGCCTCGAGCTGCATCGCCTCGATTCCCCCGCCGCGTACGGGCGTCCGGAAGTGGACCGTTCCGCTCGCCGGAGGCAACGGCGCCAGCGCCAGGGCGTCGGGTGCGCCCCCCGGGATCGGCTCGAACGGCTTGGTCTCGATGGGTACCACTACCTTCCCGATCCACCCGCCCCGGGCGGTCCCCTCGAGGCTCGCCACCGCCACCCGGACCTCGCCGTCACCCGGCGGCCACTCTCGGTACAGCATGGCACTGCCGTCCTGCTCCAGGTTCACAACGGCTTCCCCGCTGTCCACGACCTGGCCACCCTGAACGAAGGAAATACTCACCCGTAGACGTTCCCCCGCTCGCGCCCGGTCCTCCGGCGCCACCTGCAGGACGATTCCAACGACCGTCGCCTGAGGCCCCCGCCCGAGCGGTTGTACCTCGACTCTTATTGCCAGCGGCGGTGCCGCCGCGACCGCCGCCGAAAGGATCATCCCCAGTACCATCGCCCCTCCCGAACCCCCGCAACACCCGTATACGTACCGAAATGCCCTGGAGTTTGTGGAACTTAGACGCGATGAGCGTTGTATACTCAGATATTGGTTTCCGAATTGCACGGGACTTGACAAGTTATGGCTCATATCCTATATTGCTTCCCGAGGGCCCCCAAAAAAGGGGCTCTGGAACGGAGGACGCTGTCATGAGCACAATCGTACGTTGGGATCCCTTCAAAGAGGTGTCCACGCTGCAGGATCGCGTGAACCGCGTGTTCGGCGAGCTGTGGGGTCGCACCCACCGGCCGGACGAGGACTACATCTCCGGCAGCTGGATGCCGGCCGTGGACGTGCGAGAGACAAAGGACGCCCTCGAGATCTCGGCCGAACTGCCGGGCATCGAGCCCAAGGAGGTCGAGGTTTCCGTCGAGAACGGTGTGCTCACTCTCAAGGGCTCGCGCCAGTTTGAGAAGGCCACCGAGACCGAGACCTACCACCGCGTGGAGCGCGCCTACGGTTCCTTCGAGCGCTCGTTCAGCCTGCCCACCAACGTGGATCCGGAGAAGGTCCAGGCCGTCTACCGTCACGGCGTTCTGCAATTGACGCTTCCCAAGCGCGAGGAGGCCAAGCCGAAGTCGATCTCGATCAAGGTTGAGGACAAGTGATCGTGTCTCGCGCGTGCGCGAGACACGATCATCCCGAGCGAAGCGAGGGATCTCACCGCACCACTTGGTCGTTGACGTCGTTCCCTCGCGCACGCGCGAGACACGATCATCCCGAGCGAAGCGAGGGATCTCACCGCACCACTTGGTCGTTGACGTCGTTCCCTCGCGCGTGCGCGAGAGGGATTGATCCCCCGCCCGAGCGAACCGAGGGCGAGGGATGTCGACCCTGAGCCAACTCGATACACGAGGCAGTTCGCCGACGCCGGGACCCCCCGGCGTTTCTTTTTTTCGTGGACCCTGCGGGACGTGGCTTTTTTGCCTCAACGGTTTCGCGCGCGGCCATCCTCTCATGAGGCCGCGGGCAGGCCCAGGCCACAGCTTCTCAGCGGCGAACGCCCGCACCATGCTCCGGACCATCCGCTGCTGATCGGAATGCTCGAAGTCTATGGGTACATTCTACGCAACCGCCCGCCTCGCTCTTCCCACCCATGCCGCTCTCGTGTACCTTCGCCACGTGGCGATTATCCGCCTGCTGCCCGACGCTCTCATCAACCAGATAGCCGCCGGCGAGGTCGTCGAGCGCCCCGCCTCGGTGGTGAAGGAGCTGGTCGAGAACTCCCTCGACGCCGGCGCCCGCAGCGTGCGGGTCGAGCTGGAGGCCGGCGGCCGGGACCTGGTGGTCGTGGAGGACGATGGCTGCGGCATGGACCGGGACGATGCGCCTCTTGCCCTCCAGCGCCACGCCACCTCCAAGATCTCCGACGCCGACGACCTTGCTCGCATCTCGACGTTGGGCTTTCGCGGCGAGGCGCTCCCCTCTATCGGAGCGGCCGCACGCCTTATCCTCGAGACGGCCACCGCGGACGGCGAGGGCATCAGGGTGGAGGTGGAGTTCGGCGAGATCCTGGGTACGGCCCCGTGCGTTCGCCCTCGCGGCACCCGCGTGACGGTGCGGGAGCTGTTCGCTCGTTTGCCGGCGAGGCGAAAGTTCCTCCGCACCGAGGGGACCGAGCTGCGCCACGCAGTCGGCACCCTCACTGCGCTCGCGTTCACTCACCCCGAGGTGGCGTTCATCCTCGAGCACGGCCGTCGTACCCTGCTGCATCTGCCGGCGGTTCGCGAGCCCGGGCAGCGCCTCCCCGACCTGGTGGGCGCGCGACGCGCCCGTGAGGCCCGGGCCGTCCGTCACGGCTCCGGACGCATGACCGTTGCCGGCTTCCTGCTCCCGCCCAGCGGGGCCAGGGAGGTCGTGATCGCCGTCAACGGTAGAGTGGTGCGCGACCGCCTGCTGATCGGGACCGTCAATCGCGCGCTTCGCGGCCCCTCGGGCGCGAGCGAGGCCGATGCGTACCTCCACCTCACGGTTCCCCCTGAGGACGTGGACGTGAACGTACACCCCACCAAGGCCGAGGTCCGCTTTGCCGAACCGGGGCGGGTGGTCTCCGTTCTCACCCAGGCGTTGGCCGCGACCCGCGTTGCTCTCCACGGCCCGGTCGACGTCCGGCGGGTGATCACGCTGCCACCGGCGGATCCAATCGGCCACCGGCTCCCGCTCGGCGCCTACCCGTCGGCTCCAGCCACTGGAGGGCAGAGGCCCGGCGTACGCGAAGCGGTTCCCTCGCAGCAGGTCCCCGAGCAGGTCCGGGCAGCCACCACCCGCTGGGGTCACTACATCGGCCAGTACCGGGATACGTACCTCGTCCTCGAGGACGCGGAAGGGCTCGTACTCATCGACCAGCACGTGGCGCACGAGCGCGTGCTGTTCGAGCGGCTCCTCGAAACCGGCCCCCGTGTCCCGGTGCAGCGGCTGCTCATCCCGGAGGTCGTGGAGCTGCCGCCGCCACTGGCTGTGCTGGCGGGGGAGGCTGCGGGCGAGTTGGAGAGCTTGGGCCTCGAGCTCGAGCCCGCCTCGGGGACCACCGTCCGCGTCCTCGGGGTCCCGGCGCCGCTGCCCGCGACGCGCGCCGCGGAGATGGTGCGGCAGCTGCTTACCGACCTTGCGGACCGCCAAACACCGGGCGAGAGCCTGCTCGAGCGTGCCGCCGCCTCCCTCGCCTGCCAGGCCGCGATCAAAAAGCACCGCCCGCTTTCCCGCGCCGAGGCGGAGCACCTGCTGGAGCAGTTGGCCGAGGTGCGGGATCCGCACCGTTGCCCCCACGGGCGCCCGATCGTGCTGAGCCTGCCGCACCCCGAGATCGAGCGCCGGATCGGCCGGCGGTAACCGTGGACGAACCACCGGCAAAGGGACCAGAGGTGGCTACGGCCAGCAGCAGGGACGAGGGGCTTCTGGAGGCGATGGTGGCTTACCAACGCGGCGACACGGAGGCGTTCGGGACGTTGTACGCCGTCCTTCGAGGCGCCCTCACGGGTTACCTCCGGGTACTCGCGCGGGACGCCGCGGTCGCCGACGACCTCCTGCAGGAGACCTTCCTGCAGATCCACAGGGCACGCCACACCTTTCAGCCGCCGCGGCCCGTCAGACCGTGGGTGTACGCCATCGCGCGAAACGTATTCCTGATGCAACGGCGCGCCGCCTATCGTCGAGGCCGCCATGAAACTATCGCGGATGAGACCATGCCGGACGTCCCCGTGCCACCCGAGGTCGAGAGCCTCGGGGACCGCGAATCGGTCCGGAACGCGCTGGCCAAGCTGCCGGAGGGCCGGCGCGAGCCGCTCGTCCTGCACCACGTGCTGGGCATGAGCTTTAAGGAGGTCGGCGCCGTGCTGGGTATCAGCGAAGGGGCGGCCAAGGTACGCGCGCACCGGGCCCTCGCGGAGCTCCGCGAGGCGATGGGTGTCGCCGGGGACCGGGTGTGAGCGGGCGCGGTTCCATCCCCGAGGCGCTTCGCCGGGCGCTCGACGCCGACCACCGAGCGGTGCGTCCGCTCCGGCCCGCGTGGGTCCGGGCCCTCTGGGTGACGCTCTGGGCCGCGGTGGCGCTGGCCGTCCTCCCGTTGGCGATCGGGATGCGGGCGGACATCGCAAGCCTCGGTTTCGCGCTGAGCTGGGGCGCGGCGGTGCTCGAGTGCCTCGCCGGCCTCGGATTGGTGGTCCTGGCGCTGCGCGAAGCGGTGCCCGGCTCCGGGGTCACCCGGCCCGCCGGCTCGGCGGCACTGGCCGGGGGAGTCGTTGCCGTCTTCCTGGTCGCGGGGCTCTCCTGGCTCCAGCGCGGCAGGCCGGCCGGCTCGTTCCCGCCCGCGGGCGCCCACTGCTTCCCGATGGAGAGCACCCTCGCACTTCCCGCGCTTGCCCTCACGATGTTGCTGGTTTCGCGTGCCTATGCGGTCCGTGCGCGCTGGGCGGGTGCCCTGGGGGGCGCAGGCGCGGGCGTTGTGACCGACGGGATCTGGCACCTGATCTGCCCGCACGCCGATCTCTCGCACGTGCTGGTCTGGCACGGCGGCGCCGTGTTGGCCCTCGCGGCCATCGGCTGGCTCGCCGGCTCCACCGTAGAGGGCATCCGCCGGCGTCGCTTCCGCGACCCCCGCTGAAGCCTAAACGGTCCTCGGGAGCCGACCACGATCCACCACCGTCTCTGGTCCGTCCTGATCAGGGGTCGATCCTGAGCAGTTGTCTCACTCTTGAGTTGACCGGTGAAACCAGCGAACCTAGACTAGCAACAGACACAGACAGAAGACCGCGCCTGGCCCTCTTGGAGGTGTGGACAAACCCCTCCCGACGTGGCCTTCACCACACGGAGGAGGTGTCTCATGTCCCGCGTTTGGAGAACCTTGCGGCTCGTCGTGTGCTCGGCGGCCGTCGTGTTTGCAGCGGTGCCCCTGTTCGCCGGATTCTCCGGCACCGACGTGTTCATCCCCTCGGTGGGCCGCCGCCCCGGTAACCTCGGCTCCCAGTGGTACACCCTGCTGTGGATCCACAACCCATCGGGAACCACCGCCAACGTCTCCATCGCGTTCCTGGAGCGGAACGTTCCCAACCCCGCGCCGCTCGTCTTCACCGACTCCATCCCCCCCGGGGACACCCGCCGCTACCCCAACACCGTCGGCACGCTCTTCGGCGTCGAGAAGTGGGGTGCCCTGCGCATCAAGGCCAACGTCCCGGTGCTCGGCTCGTGCCGGATGTACAACCTGCCACCCGGCGGGGAGGACAAAGACACCCAGGGGCAGGCGTACAACGTCATCCCCGCGTCCTTCGCCATTGCCAACGGCCAGTCCACCAAGGTGCTCGGCGTCCACCAGACCAGCCCAAGGGACGACTCCCAGTTCCGCTATAACTTCGGCTGGGTGGAGACCACCGGCGGTACAGCCGACGTGCGGGTGATCGCCTACGACGAGACCGGTGCCGTGCTCGGCGACAAGATCTATCCGACCACCGGCGGCTACGAGCCCCGCTACTACCCGATCGAGGACCTCGTCCCGACCATCAACCACGCCGACGTTTCGCTCGAGGTGCGGGTCGTCGGCGGCACAGGTAAGGTCATCGCCGTCGGCTCCGGCGTCGCCAACCGCTCCAACGACGCCACCACCTTCGAAATGTCGTTCAGCCCCGACCTCCTCGCCCCGACGGGGCCCTATGTCAGCAGCCTCAACGGCTTGAGCGGCAGCGTCACGCTGGCGGCCGGCGCAAACGTTACGATCACGCCGTCGGGCAACACCCTGACGATCGCCGCCATCGGCGGGTCGGGCACGAGCCTGCCGTCGGGGACCACGGGTCAGACCCTGTACAACAACGGCTCCGCGTGGGCCGCAACGAGCGCGCTCACGAACGACGGGACGAACGTCGGGATGTCCGGCAACCTGAGCCTGCCGACGACCACCGCGACAACCGGGCAGATCCAGCTGGGGTCGACTTCGTTCCTTCACAACTACGGCCCGGCTCTCGCCGGCAACACGTTCATGGGCGAGAGTGCGGGCAACTTCACCATGGGCGGACCTGGAACTGACGACGGGAAGTTCAATACTGCATTCGGTGCCAGAGGTCTCCGAGCGAACACGACCGGCAAGTACAACTCGACAAGTGGTTGGTGGAGCATGTTCAGCAACACAACCGGCTACGCCAACACCGCGAGCGGCTACCAGAGCCTCACGTTGAACACGACCGGCAGAGACAACACCGCTGCCGGCGCCAATAGCCTTGCCGGGAACATGACAGGCTCCCAAAACACCGCGAGCGGAAGCGGCAGCCTCGGCCACAGCACGGGTGACAACAACACGGCGATCGGGTACTCCTCTCTTTCCACAAACTCGACGGGCTCTCAAAACACCGCCGTCGGATCAACCAGCCTCCGGGCCAACACGACGGGGTGGGGAAACGCGGGGTTCGGCTGGGCGGCCGGCGACACCATTACCTCGGGCTCGAACAACACGTTCCTCGGTGAGGGCGCCGATGCAACCGTCGGTAATCTCACCAACGCTGTTGCTATTGGCGCGGACGCGATTGTGGACGCCTCCAACAAGGTGCGGATCGGCAACGCCTCGGTGACCGTGATCGGGGGGCAGGTGGCGTGGTCCAACCTCTCCGACGCGCGAGCGAAGAGGGACGTTCGGGATTTGGACCTCGGCCTCGACTTCATCCTGGCGCTCCGCCCGGTGCAGTTCCGCATGATCCACGGAAACGATCGCGTGGACTTCGGCTTCCTGGGCCAGGATGTCGAGACTCTGCTGGGCGACGGGTATAACCTCCTCGGCATCGGTGCTGACCCGGATCGCACGCTCTCGCTGCGGTACAGCGACTTCATCGCGCCGCTGGTGAAGGCGGTGCAGGAGCAGCAGGCGCAGATCGAGGCGCAACGGAGCGAGATCGACCACTTGAAGGCTCAGCTCGCGGGGCTGGAGGCGAGGGTGGCCGAGCGGCGCTAGGACTCGTAGCTCGACGGGTCGGGTACCCCGGCTTCAGCGAAGCCGGCGCGGCGCAGCCGACACGCGTCGCAGCGGCCGCAGTGGACCAGTGCGGCCGGTGGGTCGTAGCAGGACAGAGTGGCCGCGAAGTCCACACCCAGGCTTGAGCCCAGCCGCACGATCCCCGCCTTCGAGAGGTGGAGCAGCGGCGCGTGCACCGAGAAGCGCGCACCCTCGGCACCCGCCCGGGTCCCCAGACGCGCCACGGCCTCGAACGCCCGCAGGAACTCCGGACGGCAGTCCGGATAGCCGGAGTAGTCCTGGGCGTTGACGCCGATCACCAGGTCGGTCGCCCCGATCACCTCCGCGAACCCGGTGAGCAGCGCCAGGAAAACCGTGTTGCGCGCGGGCACATACGTGACCGGAATGTCCGCCCCGATCGCCTCCCGGTCCCTGGGCACCGGGACGTCGTCGGTGAGGGCCGAGCCACCGATCGCATGCAGGTCCACCGCGACGATCCGGTGGTCCGCGATCTCGAGCTGCCGCGCCACCAGGTGCGCGGCCTCGAGCTCGAGGCGGTGGCGCTGGCCGTAGTCCACCGAGAGCGCCGCCACCTCAAAGCCAGCGGCCTTCGCCCATGCGGCAGCCGTGGCCGAGTCCAGCCCGCCCGAGAGCAGCACGACGGCGCGTCCAGCCATCACGGCTTGGCCCCGGCAAGCGCGCGTGCCCGGTCCGCGAGCTCGAGCACGCGGTCCCATGCCACCTCGCCCAGCTCGTTCCTCCCGAACCCTTCTGAACGCGCTGCGGCATGCCGCAGAGTCGCGGCCAGGACCGGGTCGCGCCGCGCCGTGCTTTCGACGTGCTCGGCCACCTCCTGCCGTGCGGGAAGGGCGTTGCAGACCAGCACCTGGTCGCAACCGGCCGCGAGCGCCGCCGCGGCCCGCTCCGGAAGGCTGCCGTAGGCCGAGAGCGCCCCCATCTCCAGGTCGTCCGCCAGGATCGGCGCCGCGAACGCGCGCAGCCGCGCCACGACGGTGCGGGAGAGCGAGGTCGGGCAGGCGGCCTCGCCGAGGACGGGGGCGAGCGCGTGGGCCACCATCACGGCCCGACCGCGCCCCACCAGCGACCGAAACAGTTCACGATCCTCGAAGACCGTTTCGTCGAGAAGGGGCAGATCGCGGTGCGAGTCGACGCGGCCGCTCCCCAGGCCCGGGTAGTGCTTGAGGCAGCCGGTCACCCCGTACACCGAGAGACCTTCCAGGAAGGCACCGGCTGCGGCACGGACCTCGTCGGCCGAGCTCCCGAGACAGCGACCCTCCATGGCCAGGAACCCCTCGGGGCGTGCCACGTCC
>MEKI01000068.1:4893-6714 GCA_001766905.1 Acidobacteria bacterium RBG_13_68_16 | reverse complement strand
CTCGCGGTCGGCGACGTTTCGCGCGAACAGCACCACGCCGGCCGGCTGCAGCTCCGAGAGCAGCCGCCGCTCCTCCGCGTCAAGCTCCAGACCCACCACGCCGCACGCCAGGAACGCGCTCACTCCCCCGCCTCCCGCTTCAGCTCCGCGAGCAGGTTGAGCGCTTCGATCGGGGTCAGGCGCTCGACCTCAAGCTTGCGGAGCCGCTCGAGGAGGGCGTCCTCGACCGGCGGGAACAATCCCAGCTGGACCTGCTGCGGACCGGGTGCGGCGGCCTCGAGGACCTTCAGCTCTTGGCGCTCGAGCTGCCGCAGGACCTCCTGGGCGCGGAGGCACACACCGTCCGGGACGCCGGCCAGCTTGGCGACGTGGATCCCGTACGAGCGGTCGGATGGACCGGCCACGACCCGATGAAGGAACAGAACGCTCCCCTGCCACTCCTTCACAGCCACCGATGCATTCACGACCCTGTCCAATCGCTCCGCCAGGTCGGTGAGCTCGTGGTAGTGGGTGGCGAACAGCACCAACGGCCCCGGTTCACCGTTGGGCGCATCGTGGAGCGCCTCGACGACCGCCCACGCCAGCGACAGGCCGTCGAACGTCGCGGTTCCGCGCCCGACCTCGTCCAGCATGACCAGCGAGCTGCGGGTGGCGTGGCGGAGGATGCTCGCCACCTCGGTCATCTCCACCATGAACGTGGACTCACCGCGGGCGAGGTCGTCGGCGGCGCCGACGCGGGTGAAGACGCGGTCGATCTCGCCGATCTCGGCCTCCTCGGCCGGGACGAAGGAGCCCGCCCGCGCCATGATTACCGCGAGCGCCACCTGGCGCAGGTAGGTGGACTTTCCGCCCATGTTTGGCCCGGTCAGCACCACGATCTGGCGCGAGTCGCCGTCCAGGTCCACGTCGTTGGGGACAAACGGCGCACGCGACAGTTCCTCCACCACTGGGTGCCGCGATGCGACGAGTCGGATCCGCGGCCCCGCGACGAGGCGCGGCCGCCGGTAATTGGCCCGCCTTGCCCGGTCTGCGAAAGAGCAGAGGACGTCCACCGCCGCCGCCGCGCGGGCGGTGGCCGCTACGCGCGACGCGCGAGCTGCACAGCGCTCGAGCAGCGCGGCGAACAGCTCCCTCTCCCGCTCGTCGGCGCGCGCCTCCGCGGTGGTGATGCGCCGCTCCAGCTCCTCCAGCTCCTGGGTGACAAACCGCTCCGCGCCGGTGAGGGTCTGCCTGCGCACCCACTCGGAGGGCACCCGGTCCAGGTTGGAGCGGGAAACCTCGAACGCGTAGCCGAAGACCCGGTTGTACCGAATCCTGAGGTTGGAGATGCCGGTGCGGGATCGCTCCTGCGCCTCCAGCTCGCCGAGGACCTCCTTGGCCCCGCGGGCGAGTTGCCGCGCCTCGTCCAGCTCCACGTCGCACCCCGCCCGGATCGCCCCGGGACCAAACAGCACCGGCGGCTCGTCGGCAAGCGTGGCGGCGAGATCGGCCTTCAGGTCATCGAGTGCGTCCACCTGCTCCCCGAGGGCCGCCAGCAGCTGACTCGGTGAGGCGGCGAGCTCCACCCGCAGCTCGGGGAGAACGGCCAGGGCCGTCCGCAGGCCGACCAGCTCCCCGGGCCGGGCTTGGGACAGCCCGACCCTCGCGGCGGCTCGCTCCAGGTCACCCAGCCGCCGCAGCGACTCCCGCAACGTTTCGAGGCGCCCGGGCTCTTCGATGAGCGCCGCCACGGCGTCGTGGCGGGCCGAGGCCGCTGCCGGGTCACCGAGGGGTTGAACCAGCCAATCGCGCATGAGCCGGGCGCCCATCGCCGTGACCGTG
>MEKI01000068.1:4732-4830 GCA_001766905.1 Acidobacteria bacterium RBG_13_68_16 | reverse complement strand
GAAGCTCCTCCGACCGACCCGCCTCGAAACAGCTCGCCGGACGAAAGGTAATTACCGGATCGCCCAGCACCTCGACGGCGAGGCCGTCCAAGCCGGCA
>MEKI01000068.1:4428-4667 GCA_001766905.1 Acidobacteria bacterium RBG_13_68_16 | reverse complement strand
GGCGCAAATCGTGCCGCGGAACTCGCCCGACGCAGCCTCGAGGAACGCCGCGGCCACATGCGGGCCCGCCTCCCGGAGCGCCACCAGCCAGCGCCGTTCACCATCCCCCAGCAGCTCCGGTTCGGTGACCGTCCCCGGGGTGAGCATGCGGATCACCTGCCGGCGAACCAAACCGCCCGCCTTGGCCGGGTCTTCCACCTGTTCCGCGACCGCCACTTTGAGCCCGGCCTCCAGGAGCT
>MEKI01000068.1:159-4412 GCA_001766905.1 Acidobacteria bacterium RBG_13_68_16 | reverse complement strand
CACCGCATGGTGCGGTATCCCGCACATGGGTGAGCTGACCTGGTCGTTGTGGCGCCGACGCGTGAGCACGATGCCGAGAATGGGCGCCGCTTTCTCCGCGTCCTCGAAGAAGAGCTCGTAGAAATCCCCGAGCCGGTAGAGAAGCAGCGCGTCGCCGACCTGGTGCTTAAGCTCCAGGTACTGCTGCAGCATCGGCGTTTGTTTCATGTCCTGGGGATTGTAGCTTGGTGCTTGACGGCACGCGCCGGAGGGGCAAGACTGGCGCGGTGAGATCAGTGCTTGCGATCGCGGCGTGCGGACCGCGTCTCGAGTTGGCGTTGCTCTCACCCGGTGCAGCCGCCCCCGGCCTGGTGGCGCTTTCTGGACCGACCCCCCGATCGGAGCTGGTGATGGCGGGGGTCGATCTACTGTTACGGGCCGCTGGCCTCGAGCGCGCCGGGCTCGAGGGCGTGGTCGCCACGCGCGGCCCGGGCTCGTTCACCGGCGTGCGGGTCGCGCTCGCCACCGCCCAGGGGCTGGCCCTGGCGCTGGGCATCCCCGCTCACGGGTACTCCTCGCTCCTGGCGCAAGCGGCTCGAACCGATGTACCCGAGTGTCTGGCGGCCCAGCCGGCGCGCCGCGGCAGCGTCTATGTCCAGCCGTTCGCCCGTCGCGAGTCGCGCATCGAAGCACTCGAGGATCCGAGAATCGTGGCGGTAGCCAGCCTCCTGGAGAGCCGGCTCCCGGTGGTGGCACCGGTGGGTCTGGTGCTCCCGCCCGGCACGCCCATGGCTCCCGCGCCGATCGGGCCCGCCGAGGCGCTGCTGCACCTGCTCGCTCGCGAGGAGCACCCAGACCCGGGCACCCTCACCCCGCTTTACCTTGAGCCTCCGCCCGCAATGCAGCCGACGAGGAGACCACCATGGCCGCCATCGCCAAAGGCTTCCTGATCCGGCCCGCGCGCGAGGAGGACGTTCCGGTGGTGGCAGCCCTCGAGGCCGAGGTCTTCTCCGATCCGTGGCCCGCCCACCTCTACATGCAGGAGGTCGGCCAACCGCTGCGCTTTCAGCGCGTGGTCTACACCGAGGACGGCTACCTTGCTGCCTACCTCTTTGCGTGCTGGCAGGTGGACGAGCTGCACGTCCTGAAAGTAGCCACGCACCCGCTGCACGAAGGGAAGGGCCTCGGGACGTCCCTGATGGCCGAGGCGAGGGTGGAGGCGGAGCGGGCGAGCGCCCGTGGGATTGTGCTCGAGGTGCGCCCCTCCAACCGGAGGGCTATCCGACTGTACCGGTACTTGGGGTACGACGTCGTCGGCCGCCGACCCCGTTACTACGCGGACGGCGAGGACGCACTCGTCATGACCCTGGAGCTCGGCCCGCGACAGGGCGCCGGCTGACCGGCCGGAAACCCGGGACACCGCCGCGAGGCGGCGTCGAGACGCTTCCACGCCGAAGGTCACCGGGCTATACTGAAAGGTGGAGCAGGGCAAAAGTGAAACGACTCGGGGAAATCCTCATTGCAAAGGGGATGGTGTCCCCCGACGGCCTGCGGTCCGGCCTCGAGGCGTGTCGTCGTCACGGTGGGAGGCTCGGGACCTGGCTGGTCAGACTCGGACTGATTAGCGAAGCCAAGCTCCTGGACGCGCTCGCGGAGCAGTCGGGCTGCCCGCCCGCCACCACCCTGCAGCTCGCCACGGCCCCTTCCGACGTGCGGGCGGTCATCCCGCCGGCGTTCGGCAGGCGCAACCTCGTCGTGGCTTTCGCGCGACGCGGGCGGAACTTCGACGTGGCGATGATCAGGCCCAACGACCTGCTTCTCGTGGACGAGATCTCCAAGGTGACGGGCCTGATCCCGCGCCCCCACGTGGCCACCGAGGCTGCGCTCTCGGCGGCCCTCGCCCTCCCAGGGGCGGCCACGCCGCCACCCGCTCCTCCACCCCCGCCCGGCCCGCCGCAGGGGACCGTGCGCGAGTGGCGGCAGTTCTGGCAGCTCGAGTCCTCCCCGCCGGAGCTGATGCGGGCACTCGAGGCCCCGGCCCTCAGGGGTCCGGAGACCGCCGCCGCCACGTTTCCCCACCTCACGCCCCTAACCGCGGCCACCGGTCCGGTCACTCCCAGGGAGACGCAGGAGCTGGCCGATGCCCTCTCCGCCGCGACTCACCGCGACCAGGTCGCCGGCCTGGTGCTCGCCAACCTGGCCGGGATGGCCTACCGCGTGGCCCTCTTCTCCCTGTACCAAAACAAGGTGATGGGCTGGGCGGCGCACGGCCAGGCGATCGTGGAGGAGGATTTCCACACGCTGATCCTACCGCTCGACCGGCCCTCCCTCTTCCTGAACCTGTCCAAGGGCGTCGATATCCACGTTGGGCCACTGGGTGGGGGTG
Source organism: Acidobacteria bacterium RBG_13_68_16 (assembly GCA_001766905.1). Lineage (GTDB taxonomy): Bacteria > Acidobacteriota > Thermoanaerobaculia > Thermoanaerobaculales > Thermoanaerobaculaceae > RBG-13-68-16. The sequence goes on along the minus strand of MEKI01000068.1, from coordinate 2,047 downwards.
AGGGCAACGACCTCTTGCTCGACGCGCTGGGGTCGCCCCCGCCACGCGACGCGGTCGTGGTTCCGGTGCGCGTGCGGGGCAAGACCGCGGGTTTTCTCTGGCTGGACCAGGGCGAGGAGAGCGTGGCGGACATCTCGATTCCGAACGTCCAGGAGGTGGCGCGCCTGATCGGGCTCGCCCTCGAGATTCTGGTCCTGCGACAGAAGGTCAGGGCGGGCGCCCGCTTGACAGGAGGCGCCCCGCCAGACTAGCGTGGCCGGGCTGAAGGTGGAGGGATTCATGATCAAGGCCGACCTGGTGCGCAAGGTGATGGGTGTCGTCGAAATCTCGCAGTCGAAGGCGAACGATGCCGTCAACGCGGTCTTCGACGCAATGCGCGATGCGCTGACCCAGGGTGAGCGCATCGAGCTGCGCGGCTTTGGCGTCTTCCTGGTCAAGAACCGCAAGCGAGGAATCGGACGCAACCCCAAAACCGGCGTGGAAGTGGCAATCCCTCCCGGCAAGACCATCCGCTTCAAGCCCGGTAAGGCGCTACGGGTGATCGACTAGGTGTCCAGCCCAGGGCTGGAGTTCGAGATCATCGGCCCCGACGGCATCCCCGTCGGGGTCGTTCGTCGTCCGCCCCCGCCGCCGCAGCGGGTCTGGCTCCACGCCCTCCTATTCGTGGCGACTCTGATCTCGACGACCCTGGTTGGCGGGCTGGCCTTCGGTGAGCTTCCGCCTGATTTCAAGGCGACCAATCTCACGCGGCTGCTCCTTCATCCGGCGGTGCTTAGTGCGGGTTTCGCCTTCTCGGTCCCCTTGCTCGTCATCCTGCTTGCCCACGAGATGGGTCACTACATCGCCTGCCGGCACCACCGGCTGGACGCGACGCTTCCGTTCTTCCTGCCGGTCCCCTTCGGTATCGGCACGATGGGTGCGTTCATCCGCATCCGCACGCCGCTCCTGAACAAGCGCGAGCTGTTCGACGTCGGGGCGTCGGGACCGCTTGCCGGCTTCGTTGTGGCGCTTCCGGTGCTCTTTGCCGGGATCGGGCTCTCGAGGCCCGTTGCCGAGCTCCCCAAGGGCGGAGTGATGATCTTCGGCGAACCCCTCGCGTTCAAGGCCATCGCTTGGCTCGTGCACCCGGACATTCCGCCCGGTGGTGACCTGCTCCTCCATCCGCTCGGGTTCGCGGCGTGGTTCGGCCTGCTCGTGACCGCCCTCAACCTCCTGCCGTTCGGCCAGCTCGACGGCGGGCACATCACCTACGCGCTGTTCGGGGCGTGGCAGCGGCGCATCGCGTGGCCGCTGCTTGCCGTACTGGTGGTGTTGGGCTTCTGGTGGTCGGGGTGGTGGATCTGGGCGCTGATCGCGCTCGTCATGCGGGTTCGTCACCCCTGGATACCGGATGAGGCCGCCCCGCTCGATCCGCGTCGGCGCCTGCTGGGCCTCCTCTGCATCGTCGTGTTCGTGTTGTGTTTCACGCCGGAGCCGATAAAGCTCCTCCCCTGAGAGACGGCTCACAGCCAACAGCGGACAGCGAGGAACAGGGGCGTGGTTGCGGGTCTCGAGCTGTGAGCTGTCAGCGGTCGGCCGTCGGCTCCCTCGCGGGCGGATCATCCCAGATGAAAGTCACCGGGCCGTCGTTCACCAGCTCCACCTCCATGTGCGCCCGGAAGGCCCCCGTCGAGACCGGCACACCGCGGGCGCGCAGCGCCGCCACGAAGGCCTCAACGAGCGGCTCCGCATCCTCCGGCTTCGCGGCGCCGACGAAGTCTGGGCGGCGCCCCCGGCGGATCGAGCCCGCGAGCGTGAACTGCGACACCACCAGAATCTCCCCGCCGACCTCGTCGAGGCCGCGGTTCATTGCGCCGGCCTCGTCGGCGAACACGCGCAAGGTGGCAAA
>MEKI01000068.1:0-149 GCA_001766905.1 Acidobacteria bacterium RBG_13_68_16 | reverse complement strand
GCCCTCGTCCGCGCCCAGGAGGACCAGCAAAAGGGCGTAAACTACGCCACCCACCAACGCCAACCCGCCGAGCATCGCGAGGGAGCGCATGCTGGTGTGAAGCGGAACCGGGAAGGCACTCTCGAGCAGGAACACCGCTCCGCCGAGCC
>MEKI01000067.1:17025-17154 GCA_001766905.1 Acidobacteria bacterium RBG_13_68_16 | reverse complement strand
GCCACTGAAACCCTGCCCACCGTCGCATGCGTTTCAAAAGGGCGAAAGTGCAGCGCTCCCGTCACCTCAGGCCACCTTGGATTCTTGTTGGGCGCGGAACTCGGTTGGGCTCTTGTCGCCGAGCGCCTG
>MEKI01000067.1:16706-16831 GCA_001766905.1 Acidobacteria bacterium RBG_13_68_16 | reverse complement strand
GATTCTTCGTCGCCCTGCCTGCGGCACGGCTCCTCAGAATGACACCCGGGGCGGAGCCTCACGAACGACGAGGGGTTGATGGGGCGGAGCCCCGTTAGGGGGCGTAGCGCTTGAGGATCTCGCCC
>MEKI01000067.1:16140-16658 GCA_001766905.1 Acidobacteria bacterium RBG_13_68_16 | reverse complement strand
CGCAGCGGCCCCTTGCTCTCACGCACCGAGAGGTCCGAGTTGACCGCGACGAAGAGCACATCACCCAGGGCCCGCGCGGCCGCAAGGTAGCGCACGTGCCCGACGTGCAGCATGTCGAATGCCCCGTTGGCGACCACCACGCGCCTGCCGGCGGTGCGCATCCCCTGCGAGAGCACCCTCGCCTCTGCGAGCGTGATTTGCTTGGCGGCCGGCTCAGTCATGGACGAAGGGGGCCTGGTCGATCGCTTGGTGCAGCTCGTTGCGTGAGACCGTGGCGGTGCCGAGTTTGGCGACCACGATCCCGCCGGCCAGGTTGGCGATGACCGCGGCCTCCTCCGGCTTGCCACCCGCCGCGAGCGCGAGCGTGATGGTCGCGAGCACGGTGTCGCCCGCGCCCGTGACGTCCGCCACCTGGTCGGCCCCGAACACCGGCAAGTGGACCGGCGTTCTGTCCTCCTCCACGAGCGTCAGCCCGTCGCTGCCGCGGGTCGCCGCGATGAAGCGGGCGCCGAGTTTCT
>MEKI01000067.1:14534-16110 GCA_001766905.1 Acidobacteria bacterium RBG_13_68_16 | reverse complement strand
CCGCGTCGCTCGCCGGCAGCTCCCCGGCACCCTTCGCCAGTTCCTCGAGGTTCGGCGTGGCGCCGTCCACCTGCCCGAGACCCTCGAGCCCGAAGCGCGAGTCCGCCACGATCGGCGCCCCCGAGGGCAGGCCCGCTCGCAGCCGCGTCACCCCCTCCGCCGAGACGACCCCGTAGCCGTAGTCGGACACCGCTGCGGCGTGTGCGGTGGGGGCGACCCGTGCCAGTCGCTCGAACAGCTCTTCGCGCCAGCGGTCACGCCCCGGGAGGTGGTCCTCCATGTCGTAGCGGGCGACCTGGTGCTTGAGCGACGCCACGCCGCCGGCGAGAACCCTCACCTTGGTGACGGTGCGAAACTCCGGCAGCACCACGATGCCGGAGACGTCCACGCCGAGGCGGGAGAGCGCCTCGAGCAGGCTTGCGCCCGCCTCGTCCTCGCCGACCACGCCGGCCGGCAGCACGGTTGCGCCGAGGGTGGCCAGGTTGGCGAGGGCATTCGCGCCGCCGCCAGGGATGTCGCGCTGCCCCTCGTAGCGCAGGATGATCACGGGCGCCTCGCGCGAAATACGCTTGGGTGTGCCGAGCACGAACCGGTCCAACACCAGGTCGCCGTAGAGCACGACGCGGCGCGACGGGAAGCGCTCGACCAACTCGTGGAGACGGGCTCGCGCGCTCACGCTTGGCATTCTAGCCCAGAAGCGCAACCTCGCCCACTCAACCGACACCTGTGACGCGCGCTCGAAAGTTCACGGTCGGGTCCGCGACGGAGCTTGATTCGCCAATCGCCTTCTGCCAGCCGCCGAATGCCGGCCGGGTGGCTCACGGCTTGGCAGGACTCGTGGACGGCAAGAGGATCTGATGACCGGCGTCGCGGTTCAGCTCGCCAAGGAGGAGAAGCAGCATGGCAAGCGCGCCAGCCGGCGTCAGCGAAGTGAGTGTCCAGACGAGCAGTGGGTGGGTCACGATAAGACCGAAGTGTGTTAGGTACGGCCCCCTCATCAGCGCCACGGCCCACGTGGAGGCGAGGTTTACAACGCCAAGAGCAACAAGCCAAAGCCAGGCACGGCGCCGGATAAACCTCTCTCCGAGCATGGCGACCCCTGGAAGTTGCAGGACGTGATAGTGGGGCCAGACCACCGGCGCAGAGACGAGTGTCAGCGCAATGAAGGCAGCGCCCAACAGTGGCGCCGACGACGCTAGAGCGCCGAGCCGATTCATCCTTCCCAGCGCTGCCGCCCCGACGCCAAATAGCACAACCGCCACGCCAAGCGAGGTTGCAGCCTGCGGGCGGGTCAGTTTGAAGGTTTCCACACTGTGCGCCGCGACCCATGGTGTCGGCAACGACGCTCCGCGCTTGGGACGATCGAGGAGACGCAGAGCAACGCCTGGCAGCGATCCGTTGAGGGCGCCCGGACTTCCCGCCCAAAAGTCGGCTCGCGGAGGGCCTTTGGGCCCGGGGAGAAAGGCCCAAACCAAGAGCCCCGGCACCAAGATGAAGATCAGCGCTAAACCGCACGCCCGCGCGATAGTTCGCCAGCGACAGCACAGTGCCTCTCCGAGCAGTATCACACCGGGCC
>MEKI01000067.1:14433-14510 GCA_001766905.1 Acidobacteria bacterium RBG_13_68_16 | reverse complement strand
CGACAAAAACGTGGCTCAGTGCGAACCAGATGAACCGTGCCCCGGCGGACGGCAACAGGGCGAGTGGCACCAGGACA
>MEKI01000067.1:8668-14378 GCA_001766905.1 Acidobacteria bacterium RBG_13_68_16 | reverse complement strand
CAAGAACGGCACGTGCAGCCGGATAGTAGAAGGTACTGAAATCGGACTGCTTCGCGTCGAGCCCCGGAAGCAAAAGTAGTACATGCACAAAAAAGTACACGATGATCAGGATGCCCAGTAGCACTGCGGATCGGGCGACCGGAGGCCGGTTCGTCTGCTTTTCGGAAGACGGTTCGCCTGCCGTGGTTACCACGACAATGCTTCGCTGTGGCCCTCGATTACCAGGGAATCCACAGGAAAGATGCAAGGTCACACCTCGTCGTCCAGAACCGGCCCGAGCAGCTCCTCGAAGCTGCCGAAGAGCGGCACGGCCTCCACCTCGAGCCATGCCAGGCGGGCGGCGAGGTCGGACGGCAGCTTCACGATGTCCTTCGCGGTCGTGACGACCAGCGCGCCGCTGCGGTCGGCCTCCGCGAGGACCTTCTCCACCTCGCGTCGGGAGTAGCGGTGGTGGTCCGAGTAGAACTTCATGTCCACGATGTTTGCGCCCATGTCCCCCAGGGTGTGGATGAACCCCTGCGGCGATGCGATCCCCGCCATTGCCAGCACGGCTACGCCGTTGAGCACCTCCGGGGGTTGCCGCTCCTCGCCGCGGTGCAACCCACGGGCCGCGAGCTTCGTTGCGATGAAGTAAGCGTCTGGGGCGTACGGCCCGAGCACTGCCATCGCGGCCAGCGCCTCGGTGCGGTCGGCGGCCCGGCTCAGCACGATCGCATGCGCACGGGCCAGCGCGTTGGGGTGCTCGCGCCTCGGGGCCGTGGCGCCAAACGGGTCCGAGGCCTCGACGGCCACGATGTCGAGGTCGCGCGCGAGGCGCCAGTGCTGGAAGCCGTCGTCGAGCAGGAGGTGCGTGGCGCCCGTCTCGCGCACCGCGGTTGCGGCCCCGCGGACTCGGTCGGCGTCCACCACGATCGGGACGTTGGGCAGCGCCCGCGCCAGCAACGTCGGCTCGTCGCCGGCCTGCTCCCACCCCGCCGGGCCTCCCTGCCAGATCAGGATCGGCCCGCCCTCGCGCCGCCGGTAGCCGCGGGTGAGAATCGCGGGGCGGGCGCCCGCGGACAGCAAGGTGCGGGCGAGGGCCGCCACCAGCGGGGTTTTGCCGGTGCCGCCGCACGCGATGTTGCCGACCGAGATCACCGGCACCGCGGCTCGCTCGCTCTTCCGCAGCCCGAGCCGGTAGGCGGTGCGCGCGACGGCGTTGACGGCCTCCAGGATGTCGGTGAAGCCGAGCAGCCAGTTGGGCCACCGTCTCATGCCAGGAATCGCTCCAACGCGTCCATCGTCCGGGCGGTGGCGCCGGCGTGCCGGGCCAGAAGCTGCAGACCCGCCCCCCCGGCAGCGCGCGCCGTTTCCGGGTCGGTGAGCCAGCCTTCGAGGGCGGAGGCCAGCTCCCCCACCGAGTGCACCACCCTGGCCGCACCCGCGGTGATGAAGTCCTGGTAGACGGCGGAGAAGTTTCGGACGTGCGGTCCGGTGAGCACCGGCACGCCGTAGCGCGCCGGCTCGATCGGGTTGTGCCCGCCCGTGGCGACGAGGGAGCCGCCGATGAACGCGACATCGGCGACCTGGTAGAGCGCGGCCAGTTCGCCCACGGTGTCGAGCACCACGACGGCGCACCCCGCCGGCCCCTCCGACAGCAGCGTTCGGCGTACCACCGGGAGCCCCCGGGCGGCGACGAGCTGCACGACATCGGACGCCCGCTCGGGGTGGCGGGGCGCCAGAAGCAGCAACGGCCGCCTCTGTGCGGGTATCCGCTGCACGGCCTCCAGCACCTGCTCGTCCTCGCCGATCATCGTCGAGCCGGCGACCAGCACCCGGCGGCCCGCGGCCATGGTGCGAAGCTCCTCTAGCACCCGCGGCGCGGCCCCGGCCGGCGCAGCGTCGAACTTGACGTTGCCGGTCACACGGACGCGGTCGGCCGGGATGCCGATCTCGGTCAGGCGCGCGGCATCCTGGTCGGTCTGTGCGAGCGCCACGGTCACAGGCCGCAGCAGCGGGCGCAGGAGTCGGCGTATCGCCCGGTAGCCGCGGAACGACTTTTCCGAGACACGGGCGTTGACCAGCACGACAGGGATCGCGCGTGCGCCGCAGGCGTTGAGCAGCTCCGGCCACAGCTCGGTCTCCACCAGGACCACCAGGCGCGGGGCGGCGGCGTCCATCAGCCGACGCACCGGACCCGGCAGGTCCACCGGGAACGGCAGCGTCACGTCGGCGAGCTGCGCCCCGGTCGCCATCGCCAGGCCAGTCGAGGTGGTCGCGGAGAGGACGAGCGGCAAGCCGGGGTGGCGGCGCCGCAGCTCGGCCAGGATTGGCCGCGCAACTGCCACCTCGCCCACCGAGACGGCCTGCACCCATACCCCGCCCCGGGGGATCTCGGGGAGGCGCCACCCCAGCCGTTGCGCCCAAGGGGGGCGCTTCTTGCCGCGGCGGCGGTCGGCGATCAGCAGGAACGGCGCCAGCAGAGGTAGGGACACCGCCATCAGGGCGCGGTAGAGCCACAGCGAAGGGGGCGCCATTCGCGCGAGTGTACCCCTCCGGGCGCGGCGGTGCCATGCGGAATGCCCCGGCGAGTACCATGGTGCGGTGAACACAGAGACCCCCGACCTCATCTATCTGGACTGCAACGCCACCACGCCTGTGGACCCCAGGGTCGTGGAGGCCATGGTGCCGGTGCTGCGTGAGGTCTACGGGAACCCATCGTCGGGGCACCGACTGGGCCGCCGGGCTCGCGAGCTGGTGGAAGCGGCGCGTGCCCAGGTGGCGGCGTGTCTCGGTGCGAAACCGGAGGAGGTCCTTTTCACCAGCGGGGGATCGGAGTCCGACAACTGGGCGCTGCGCGGCGCGGTGGCCGCCCGCGGCGGGGGCCACGTCGTGGTCTCCGCGGTCGAGCACCCCGCGGTGCTCGAGACCGCGCGCGCGATGGAGCGCGAGGGGCGCATACGACTCACGGTCGTCGGCGTGGACCGCTTCGGACAGGTCGATCCCGAGGAGGTCGTCGCGGCCCTCGCGCCGGATACCGTCCTCGTTTCGGTGATGCTCGCCAACAACGAGGTCGGGACGCTGCAGCCGGTGGCCGCGATCGCCGAGACGTGCCGGCGAAGGGGCGTGCTCGTGCACACGGACGCGGCACAGGCGGTGGGCAAGCTCGCGGTGGACCTCCGTGAACTACGGGTTGACCTGCTGACCGTGGCGGGTCACAAGCTCTATGCGCCGAAGGGCGTCGGCGCGCTCTTCATCCGCGACGGCGTCGCGCTCGAGCCGCTCATGCGCGGGGCGGGGCACGAGCGCGGCCTGCGCGCCGGCACCGAGAACGTTCCCTCGATCGTCGGCCTCGGAAAGGCGTGCGACCTCGTCCGCGAGGAGGTGACGGACGATGGGCCGCGCCTCGCGAGCCTGCGGGACCACCTGGAGGCATTGCTCGAGGCCGGTTTCCCGGCGTTGGTGCGCCACGGCCACCGAGAGCGGCGCCTGCCCAACACCGCCAGCGTCGCGTTCCCAGGCACCGACGCCAACACACTGCTCGCGCTCCTGGGCGAGGAGGTGGCGGCCTCGGCCGGGGCAGCCTGCCACACCGAGGCCGTGCACCCCTCCCACGTGCTCACCGCCATGGGGGTGGACGCCGCAACCGCGATGTCCACGGTGCGATTCTCCGTCGGCCGCTTCACCACGCAGCGCGACGTCGAGGAGGGCGCGCGTCGCGTCCTCGCCGCCGCCGGCTCGCCTCGGATCTCGTAGCGGCCAGCCCCCGCGTCGAGCCTACATCCCGGCCCGGAGCTGGAGCGGAATCGCTCGCTCCCCCTGTGGTGTGCGCACGGTGAGCGTTCCCTCGAGCAGCGCAGGCTCGCCGCGCAGGAACGCCGCCGCGCCGCCCGCGACATCCCCGAACGGGACGTCCTGCTCGATCAGCACGTCGCTGCGCCGGCCCGCGCGCAACCTGAAACCCGGGCGCTTCGCCGAGAGCACGGCCTGGCTCCCCACGACCAAGCGGTACTCGAGGCCGGTTGCGACCACGTCGAAGCCGAACGGGTTGTAGAGCGAGAGCAGCGCATGGACCGAGACGGCGGCCAGGGAGGGCGTCAGCTTGACGTCGGAGAGGCGCGCGTATGCCCGGTACAGGCCGGCCAACGGCAGCTCCACTTCGCCCGGGTCTCCCAGGTCGATCGTGCCGCCCGCCGCCAACACCGGGGCGCCACCCGAACCGAACCCTTCCCAGAGGACGGGCATGCGGTTGGGGTCGAGGCCGAGCACCGCCTCAGGCACCGTGCGCAGCTTCACCTCGAAGTCGATTTGCGTTTCACCACCCCCGACCGTGACGTCCACCGGTGAATCGAGGGGCACCGGGACCGCGCCGAGCCGCAGGCGCTGCCCGGCCAGGTCGGCCCTCACGCCCGGCGACCGCGCCGCGTGCACCGTCACCTGCACCCGGTCGGGGTCCGGCACCGCCACCGAGATGCGCTGCACCGCAAGCGGCGGCGAGCTCGATGTCGCGGCCTGAGCCGCAGCGGCAAGCAACAAGGCATAGACGATCGGCACGTCGTTCTCCCCGCGCGCGAGTGTAGAACACCCCAGGGTTTCGCCGTTTGTGAATCTTTTCATTCTCATCTACCTTGACCGCTCGGAGGTGACCCATGCGCCTGGAGAAGTGGCAGAAGAATGCCCTCGGTCGCGAGGTTCCCACCCGCCTCGACGGCCGCGAGTTTCGTCCCTTCGGGGGATCGCTGGCAGCGATGCCGGAGACCGCCACCCACCCGGCGCGCATTCCCACCCGGCCGTTCGACGGCTCCTCCAAAGTGACGACGCTCCCGGAGGTGTTCTCCATCGTGCGGGACGGCGACGCGGTGTCGTTCCCGCACTACTACCGGAATGGCGGCGACCGCTTCCTGCGCGCGGTGATCGGTGAGCTGAAACGTCGGGGCCTGAAGGGCATCCGCCTGATCGGGAACGCCTACTTCGGCGATCTCGACTACATCGTGGAGGCGGTCAAGGACGGAACGATCGCGTACCTCTACGGCAACCCCTACGGCGGCCTCGCCAAGGCCGCGGCCGCCGGCACTTTGCTTCCGGTCCGGATTATGGGCTGCAGCCACGGCGGTCGGCAGCGCGACATCATGCTCGGGATCGAACCGGTGCGACTCGCGGTATTCCCGGCTTCCGCGGCGGACCCGTGGGGGAACGCCTCCGGCGTGCTCGGCAAGCCCGAGGAGCGCTGCGGGCCGTTGGGGCTGTTCGACGCCGACGTGCGCTACGCGGACTACGCCTGCGTCTGCGCCGGAACGGTGTTCGACGGCTTCCTCCCGCATCGCTCGCTCTCGATGGAGTACGTGGACTTCGTGGTGCCTTTCGAGAGCGTCGGCGACAGCGCCGGCATCGGCGCCGGAACGCTGGACCTCACGCGCATCATGGGCGGGGACAACATCAGGGTCGCGGACCGCGTGATGACGCTGCTCGGTGCGGCGGGCCTCCTGCGCAACGGAGTTGCGTTCCAGTCCGGCTCCGGGGCCTCGCTCGCGATCCTGCAGCGCCTCTCCGACCACTTTGTCGAGCACGGCCTCAAGGCTTCGTTCACCATCGGCGGGATCACCCAAATCCACGTCGAGATGCTGCGCCGGGGGGCCGTCGAGCTGATCATGCACGGGCAGTGTTTCCAGCCCACCGACGTCGTCTTTGACTCGCTGCTTCACGATCCCGGCCACCAGGAGGTCTCCACCTC
>MEKI01000067.1:8505-8648 GCA_001766905.1 Acidobacteria bacterium RBG_13_68_16 | reverse complement strand
GGCCAGGCCTACCCTTCGATCCGCGAGCGGGTCAACGCCGTGACCATGCCCGGTGAGCTTGTGGACGTGGTGATCACCGAGGAGGACGCGGTGGTCAACCCGGCCTCACGCTCGCCGTACGTAGCGGCGCTCAAGGACAACGC
>MEKI01000067.1:5706-8487 GCA_001766905.1 Acidobacteria bacterium RBG_13_68_16 | reverse complement strand
AAAGCACGCGAAGGGCGTTCGAATCTCCTCTTTCATCTTCCCTTCTGGTACGCTCCGGCGATGCAGGCGGCGCCCCCGTCGGCCCCGACGCCGAGTTCCTCAGATCAACCCCAGGGTTCCCCCCACCCCGCCTCACCGGAACACCCGCTCCGCAACTCCGTTCTCGCCGTCGTGTTGGGCGTGGGTGCCCTTACCTGGGCGGTCTTCCCCGGCAATCCGGTCATCGAGTCCCCGTCGTTCGGGGGGCCTGCCATCCTCACGCCGGGCTCAGAGCTACCGATCGTTGCGCGCGTGGCCGTCCCGTGGGTCACAGAGGTCGAGGGACTCAGCCTGGCGAGCGGGCCGATCCGGATTGCCCTGCCGCTTGTGCGCCCTCCCGCGCGCGGCGCCCGCCTTTCAGTCCTTGCCCGTGTTCCACAGGACTGCGCACCGGGCATCTACGACCTCGTCGTGAGGGCCGGCAAACGCGAGGCCCGTGCGCACCGCGCGGTGGCCGTGCTCGGGAGCATCCCGGAGCGATTCACGGTCGCCCAGATCACCGACCTGCACTTCGGGTACAGGGCCGCAGGCGAGGCGTCCGTCCAGACCATCGTCGACGAGCTGAACCGCCTCGGTCCCGCGCTCGTCCTGGTCACCGGCGACATTGCTCACAACGGGAGACGGCGCGAGTACGATCGGGCGCAGCATGTCCTCGATCAACTCACCATGCCGATCGTCGTCATACCGGGGAATCACGACCGGCGGGGCTGGGGTGCCTACCTGACCAGGTTCGGCTTCCCGTACCGCTCGGTCGCGTTCGGGCGCTGGACGCTGCTCGGCCTCGACTGCGGGCACGGCCGGGACGAGTTCACGGAGAGCCAGTTCCGCTTTATCGCGCGTGCGCTGGACGTTGCGGAGCCGGGCCGGTTGATCGTGCTCGCTCACATCCCCCTCGCGGGAGCGCGATCGGTCAGGGCGCACGCCAGGGCTGTGATGGAGCTGTTCGAGCGGAAGCGAGTCCCGCTGGTCCTCAGCGGGCACTGGCACTACGGGGCGGAGTACGGCACGGGCGTGGCCGGTCCCGGGCGGACCCAGGGCGGTACCCAGTTCGTGGTCACGGTGTCGGCCGGCGGTTGGCTGGTCAAGAAACCGAGTGGAAGTCGCGACCCGCGTGGCTTCACCCTCATCACGGTCGAGGATGGGCGGATCACGGCGGTCGAAGCGCACAGTGCCGGAGTCGTCAAGACCCCCACAGCCGGGGCAAGGGAGGCCAATCCGTGAGGGCCCGCCTTGCCGTCCTGCAGTTTCCGCTCCTCTACTGCTTCGGTGTTCTGCTCGGCCTTTCGATTTATGGGGTCGACTTTGGGTCGGTGAGCGGCTACCTCTACGTCGTCCCGCTCCTTCTTGCCCCCCTCGTGCTCCCTCGGCTGGGGGCCGGAACGCTCAGGTGGCTCCGCCGCCACGCGCGCCCGCTTGCGGCCATCGGCGTTGCCCTCGGGGCCGTAGCGTACCGCCCACTGCACCTGGGATTCTGGGACGAGCAGTCACTCGTGCAGTCCGCCGCGGTGAGCGGGCTCGGTCTCGTCTCCGTGGTGGTGGGATGGCTGGCGGTGATGCAGGTTGCCAACCGCCCGGGACAAGCACCGGCGTCGCTGGCGGGGGCGCTCGCGATCGTCGCGGTGTTCTTCTTCCTTTCTCGCTGGTATCCGCTGATCCCGATCCTGGGGGCGGTACTGTGCCTCGCGCCCGCGGTTACCCTCCGGTGGGATCCGGAAGAGGCAGGGGTTGCGCGACGCACGGAACGAACGCCTTTCCTGAGTGCGCTCGCGTTCTACCTCGCAGCGGAGCTCGGCCAGGTCGTGTGGGATTTGGGAGTCGACTCGTCGTGGGGACCACAGCTCGCGCTGGCCTTCGTGACGGCGGCCCTCGTCGCAATGGCCTGGTGGCTCGCGGGGGCACGGGTCACGGCCAACGACCCCGGACATCCATGGCTCGTGGCCAGAGCCGGGGTGGCGGCGCTCGTGCCCGCTGCAGCCGTGGGTGTTGCCACCGCGTGGCAGCCCAGTTTCGTCCTCCATCCGCTGCGCCAGGCGCTGCTCGGGCTCGCCTTCGGCGGGCTGATCGTGGCAGTGTTCGCCAGGATGCGTGTGCCTGGGCCTCACGCCGTGACGGTGCAAGGCGTGTGGCTCTGGTTCACCATCGGTCTCGCGGTCTCGAACGTCTACAGCCTGCAACTCGAAGCGTACCCGGCCGGACGCCTGGCGTTCGCTGTGCCGGCCATCGTCGCGTTCCTCTGGGGACGAGGCCCGGCTGCACGGCGGCACCGGCGCGAGGTCGCTGAGCCGACATGAACGTCTGGCGCACCCTCCCCCGTCACGCCAGGGTGCTGTTGCCCCTCGCCGCGGTGCACTTCGGTCTCCTCGCCGCCCTGCGCGTAGCGTTCTGGCAAGCGTTCCAGGGGATCATGCCGCGCCTCCCGCTCGATCAGCTCGCCAAGGTGCTTCAGATCGGCCTCAAGTTCGACGCGCGCCTCACGCTCCTGACGCTGCTCCCCCCCGCCGTGCTGGGGTGGATCGGGCCGTTTTCCCTCGTCGGCGGACGGGTGGGCCGCTGGCTCTGGAGCGTCTACCTCGGGGTCGCGGTTGGACTCACATTCCTTACCTACGAGGTGGACTTCGGCCACTTCGCCTATCTGCACGCACGGATCAACGCCCAGGTCCTCGATCTCCTCAGGGACACCCTCACCTCGTTGCAGATGGTGTGGGAGACCTACCCGGTGGTCTGGGGGACGCTCGGGCTCGC
>MEKI01000067.1:4779-5689 GCA_001766905.1 Acidobacteria bacterium RBG_13_68_16 | reverse complement strand
GGCCTCAACCCGGTTCTGAACCTCGCGGACACTCTCAAGAACAAGTCTCGCGGGTTCGACAAGGCTGCGACGCGCGAGTACTACGCCGAGGTCGCCTCCTACCTGGGCGTCGATCACCCCGACCCGGACGGTCTCTCGTTTCGCCGGGAAGCGCCGGGACGACCTGCGAACGGACGGCGCCCCAACGTCATCGTGATACTGCTGGAGGAGGCGGCGCACTACAAGACAGGGGTCTCCGGCAACCCCCTCCAGCCCTCTCCCAACCTCGACGCCCTTGCCCGCGAGGGGATCCTGTTCCGGCGTTTCTACACTCCGGCGTTCGGCACCGCGCGCTCCGTTTTTGCCCTCGTGACCGGGATCCCGGACGTCGAGACTCACGAGACGGCAAGCCGCAACCCGCTGATCGTGGACCAGCACACGATCATCAACGCGTTCGAGGGCTACGAGAAGCTCTACTTCCTGGGTGGAAGCCTGAACTGGGGCAACGTCCGCGGCGTCCTCGCACACAACATCCCCGGTCTGCGCCCGTTCGAGGAGGGCAGCTACAAGGCACCGCGCGTCGACGGGTGGGGGATCTCGGACCTTTCCCTGTTCGAGGAAGCCAACGGGGTCCTGCGCCTGATCACGGACAGGCCGTTCTTCGCCGTCATCCAGACGTCGGGTCACCACCGCCCCTACACAATCCCCGACGACAACCGAGGTTTCGTGCGTGCAGATGTCCCCGCCGAGCAGGTTAGGGCGGCCGGGTTTGTGGACCTCGACGAGTACAACTCGATGCGCTTTATGGACCACAGCGTGGGGGTGTTCTTCTCGCTCGCGCGGCACGAGACCTATTTTCCCGACACGATCTTCGTGCTCTTCGGCGACCACGGTTCGTTCCGCAGCCTGGCCGACCTCACGGGCGCCGAGG
>MEKI01000067.1:4318-4746 GCA_001766905.1 Acidobacteria bacterium RBG_13_68_16 | reverse complement strand
CCGTGATCGTCGGTCACCCGGTCGCGGGCACACCGCGGGTGATCGACACCCCAGCGAGCGAGGTGGACGTGCTTCCGACCATCGCCGGGCTCGTCGGCGTTCCCTACATCAACACGACGCTCGGTCGTGATCTCCTCGACTCGCGGTTCGATTCCGGCCGTTTCGCCTTCACCATCGACGAGCACTACCGCGAGCCGAAGATCGGCCTCATCACCGGCGAGGCCTACCTCCAGATCCCGACAGGCGGCGGCCCCACGCGCTGGGCGGACCTGCGCGGCAACAGCGCGACGGAAACAGCCTCCGTAGTCCCCGAGCGGGCCCGCACCCTGGAACGCTTATGCCGCGGCCTCTACGAGGCCTCGCGCTGGCTGATGTACCACAACAGTGCCCAGCGGAAGACCCTGAGCCCGCCCTCGACTACGCCCTGA
>MEKI01000067.1:0-3689 GCA_001766905.1 Acidobacteria bacterium RBG_13_68_16 | reverse complement strand
GGTGGGGCCGCAGGTCAAGGGCAAGATCGTGCTGTTCGCCCCCGGCCTGCCCCCCGGTGCGAGCGCCGGTGCCCTGTACAGCATCTTCTCGAACCTGCGCACGCACGGCCCCTCGCGTGCGGCGGCCGCCGGCGCGGTGGCCGCGCTGGTCCGCTCGGTCCCGCCGGTCTCGCTGGCCACGCCGCACACCGGCACCCTGGAGTACGACCCCGACAAGCCCAGGATTCCCGCCGCCGCCCTCGACGCAGAGCACGCCGACTGGATCGCTCGGCTCGCCCGCCGGGGTGTGGAGGTGCGGGTCCGGCTCGAGATGGGGGCCCTCGACGGCGGCCTCGTGGATACCGCCAACGTGGTTGCGGAGATCAGGGGCGCGGAGAAGCCCGAGGAGATCGTGCTCATCGGCGCTCACCTCGATTCGTGGGACGTTGGCCAGGGCGCTCAGGACGACGGCGTCGGCGTGATCCACGTCATCGAGGCGATGCGGCTGATCCGCGGGCTGGGTGTGCGCCCCGCGCGGACGATTCGGGGGGTGCTGTTCGCCAACGAGGAGCACGGCCTCGAGGGCGGCAAGGCCTATGCCCTGGCCCACAAGGGGGAGCGGCACCTGGCCGCGGTCGAAACCGACCTCGGCAGCGGCAAGCCCGAGAGGTGGAACGTCAGCGGGAGCCCGCACGAGCTGGCGTGGTTCCTCACCGCCGCAAAACCAGTGGGTCTGCCGGTCGAGCTCGGCTGGTGTGGCGCCGACATCTCTCCGCTCAAGGATCAGGGGGTGCCGACCATGACCCTTGTCGGCGACGTCGAGCGCTACTTCGAGGTTCACCATTCCGAGGCCGACACCCTCGACAAGGTGGAAGCCCAGGAGCTGCAAGAGGGTCTGGCTGTGGTCGCCGGCATCGCCTGGCAGCTTGCAAATGCCCCGCGGCCGTAGGCTGGTGGGCTTCCGCGGTTTGAGAAACAAAGTACAATACCGGCCCAGCGCGAAGGGGCTTGAGTAGGCCTGCAGCAGGAGGTGGACGATGAAGCGGTTCTCCGCAGGGTTGCTGGTGGTGGCTGCTTTGCTAACCGGGGCGTGCGGCAGCAAGAAGTTGGTTGTCGGCGTCGTGCTCCCCGAAACCGGGCCGAACAATGGGTACGGCGCCTCGTTGAAGGCCGGCATCAAGCTGGCTTTCGATGACGCGGTGGCCAAGCAGTCGCCCAAGGGCATCGAGGCCCATTACCGCGACTCCTTTTCGCACCCCGAGTACGCCAAGAAGGAAACCGACGACCTGTTCAAGGCGGGGGCCCCGATCGTGATCGGCGGCGCAACCTCAGCGGAGGCGAGGTGGATGATCCCTGAGGCCGAAAAGATGAATAAGGTGATCATCTCCCCCTCCGCCAGCGAGCCCGGTCTCGCCGCTTCGAGCAACCTGTTCTTCCGCATGTGCCCCCCCGACGACGTCGAGGGTGTGGTGGCCGCCGGCTTCGTAGTGAGCCAGCGCAAAGCACGCACGATCCTGGTCCTCTACCAGAAGGGGTTGTACGGCGAGGGCATGCTCAAGGTCTTCAAGGACCAGGCCACCAAGCTCGGCGCCAAGATCACGGCCGAATTCCCGATCGGGCCCACCGACTGGGAGCAGCCGATCGGCGAGGCGCTCGCAACCGGCAAGCCCGATGCGGTCTTCATCGGCGCATTCGCGGAGGAGACCCTGGCGGCCCTGGGGGTGATCCGCACCGCCAAGTTCCCGGGGGCCATCTGCGTCAGCTCGGCGTTTGCCACCGGTGAAGTGCTCCGGCGGGCCGGCGCGCTCGCCGATGGGGTCTCCATTCCCATGGTGACCTACGACCCGGCATCCCAGAATGAGCCGATCAAGTCGTTCGTCGCTCGCTTCAAGGCCGCAAACAAAGGGGCCGCTCCGGACCTCTTCTCGGCATACGGGTACGACGCCGCGACGGTGGTCCTGCAGGCGCTCCAGGGCACGCGGCCCAAGGACACGGCCGAACTTCTGCAGCGAGTGATGAGCCAGGGCGCCACCCAGGGGGTAACCGGCAAGTTAAGCTTCGATTCGGCGGGCGACACCACGAACGGGCTCACCATGCGTTGCATCAGGGGTGGCAGGTTCGGGGACTGCCCCGCCGCGCCGGCGTCGTGAGCGAACGCGGTTCGTCGAGACGCGCCCCCCGTCCGGTCGCACGTCCGATTCCCCGGCCGAAAACGCCTTCGACCAAGGTTCAACCGCCCCCGGTCAAGGCCGACGTGCGCGCCCTGGTCGGTGAGCTCGGCCGCCTCAAGGGCCGCTTCGACGGAACTGGCCGCGCCGCCCGCGAGAAGCTGACGCTGCTTCGCCGCCTTCGGGACCTCCCGATCACCAGGCGCGGACTGCTCCGCTCGTACCACGACCTGCTGTTGTTCCTGCGCGCCTATCCGGACAACGAGGAGGCCCTCGAGGAAGCCGAGCGCCAGCTTGCAACGTTCCGTGCGCGGGTCGAAAGGTACAAGGCGGCGTCCCGCGATCCCGACGGTTCCACGCTCATGGACAGCGGCATCGTCGGCACGCCGGTCAGCAACGTCTTCACCTACCGATTCGTCTCCACGATGGCACGCATCCATCCCGGCCAGCTGGAGATCGCGTGGGACGAATACGACGAGAGCGACACCGCGAACCTGCTGGCGGTGCTCGCACTCGCGGTCTCGTGGCACGAGGGTGACACGATCGATGCCGATGACTTCGATCCGAAGGCGTGGCTGCGCCTCAGCAGGAGTTCGGGGGACGCCAGCTCGCTCGACGCGCTTCTCCGGCTCCTCTCGACATCGGGCCTCTCCCCGGAGTTGCAGCGCACGCTGTACCAGAGCGGGGAGATCCCGGTGCGCTGGACGCTGGCCGAGTACGAGGCCTCGCGCACCGGCCGCCGCGTGCCGTGTGATCGCGTCTTCTTCCAGGAGGGCCCGGCGCTGGGTCGCACCTCCGACCTGCGCGCCGATCTGGCCCTTCCTGCGGACCCGCTCAAGCCGGTCCCGGAGGCGGAAGGCCGCGAGTACGTTCGCGCAATCACCGAGGTGCTCGGGGCGCGCTGCCGGGAGCTGTACCCACTGATCGGGTCGAGCCCTAAGGAGGTCTACCTCTACGAACCGGGGCGCGGCCTCCGGATCGTCGTGTACGGCAGCCTCCCCGAGATACGCCTGCCTCTCGAGGCCAACACCGGCCTCATGCTGGTCAGGAACGGCGTTCCGATCGGCTACGGCCTCGGCGCGATGCAGTTCGACCGCTGCGAGATCGCGATCAACATCTTCCCGGAGTACCGCTCGGGCGAATCGTCGTTCATCTTCGAGCGGGTGGCCCACCTCTTCGTCGCGCACTTCGGCGCGCGGGTGCTGGTGATCAGGCCGTACCAGGTGGGCGAGGACAACAAGGAGGCGCTCGAGTCCGGGGCGTTCTGGTTCTACTACAAGTTCGGTTTCCGGCCGGTGAAGCCGCGGGTCCGCGCGCTCGCCGAGGAGGAGCACGCGCGCATCGCCGCCGACCGGTCCTACCGCTCACCCATGACAACGTTGAAGAAACTCGCCAAGAGCGACATCTTCTTCCACCTCGACGAGGACAAGATGGACGGCTACCGCGAGCTGTCGGCCGCCCGGGTCGGGCAGGCCGTCACCGCGTTTATCGCGCGGGAGTTCGCCGGCGACCGGAGGAAGGCCGAGCGGGAATCCGTACGGC
>MEKI01000066.1:16519-26564 GCA_001766905.1 Acidobacteria bacterium RBG_13_68_16 | reverse complement strand
GGGATCCAGGTGGCGTTCATCGTGGATCCGCACCTGGAGCTCTAGTTGGGCAGGGCGGCGTTCGCGGTGCTGGCCTTGGCCGCCGGGAGCGCCCTGGCGGCCGATCAGGAGCTGCGCGTGTATCAGCTTCACTTCCGGCAGGCGCGCGACGCCGCCGTGCTCGTGGAGCCGCTCCTCTCGCCCGGGGGCAGCGTGCTGCTGCAGCCGAGCCTGAACTCGATCACGGTGCGCGACAACCCCCAGGTGCTGCGGCGGGTGGCCGACGCGCTCGCGAGCTGGGACGTGGCACCGGCCTCCTACCGCGTGCGCGTGCGGGTGCTGCTGGCTTCAACCGAAGCGCAACCGCCTGGAAAACCGGCGCCGCTCATCTCGGGGATCGGCGCCGAGCTCAAGGAGCTGTTCCACTTCACGAGCTACCAGGAGGTCGCGACGGTGCAGGTGACGGCCTCCGACGGCAGCGCGGTGGAGATGGCCGCCGGCGAGCGGTACCACCTGGGGTTCACCGTGCGTGGGCTTTCGCAGGATCCGGAGCGGGTCCAGCTTGCACAGCTTCAACTGGCACGCCGCGACCGCAGCTCTGAGAACGCGGAGGTCCTGCGCCCGCTGATGCGGGCGACCGTGACGCTACTGCTGAAGCAGCCCTCCGTGCTCGGCGGGGCGCGTGCCGAGAACGCAAACCAGGCGCTCTTCCTGGTGCTCTGGGCGGAGCGGGAGGAGAAGCAGTGACCGAGTTCCTGGTGAGGCTTGGCACACCGGACGGAGCGGTGCTCGAGCAACGCCACCGCGCGGTGAGCGAGGAGGCGCTGCGAAGGGAGCTCGAGAACAGGGGGCTCACGGTCTTCCGGGTGCGGACTCGGCGCGGGGCGCTGCGCCTGCCGTTTTTCGGGGCCCGGGAACGCCTCGGCTCGCTGGAGTTCCTTATCTTCAACCAGCAGCTTGCCACCCTCCTGCGGGCCGGCATCCCGATCCTGCAGTCGCTCGAGCTGCTGCAACGCTCACAGACCGGCGCCCACTTCCGGGAGGTGCTCTCGCGCGTGCTCGACGACGTGCGCGGCGGGGTGTCCCTGTCGGACTCGTTCGCGGCGCAGGGCGGCGTCTTCCCGCGGCTGTACTGTGCCACGATTCTGGCCGGGGAGCGCTCCGGTGAGCTGGTCCCCGTCCTCTCACGCTACATCCACCACCAGCAGATGCTCGAGGCGGTGCGGCGAAAGGTGACTTCGGCGCTGACCTACCCGGCGGTGCTGATCACCCTGTCGCTGGGATTGGTCGTGCTGCTGATGACCTACGTGATTCCGCGTTTCGCCAACTTCTACATGGGGTTCTCCGCGGACCTCCCGTTCCTGACTCAGCTCGTCGTCGGAACCGGCACCTTCCTCCAACACAACATCCATTTCATCGTCGGCGGCCTGGTGGTCGCATACCTGCTGGCGCGGCGGTGGCTGCAGAGCGAGGCCGGCCAGATCGCCATTGACCACGCAAAGCTCAGGGTGCCGTTCGTGGGCCCGATCTTCCACCTGTTTGCGCTGTCACAGTTCGTGCGCTCGCTGGGGACCCTCCTCTCGGGCGGCACGCCGCTCGTCAACGCGCTCGAGATAGCGAGCACGACGGTCACAAACCACGCGATCGCCTCCCCACTCGCTCGGGTCGCACCGAGGGTGCGGGAGGGACAGCCGCTCTGGTCGTCGCTCGAGGGGACGAAGCTCTTCCCCGCACTGTCGGTGGCGATGGTGCAGGTCGGCGAGGCCACCGGCGCGCTCGAAGGGATGCTCACCAACGTCAGCCAGTTCTACGACGAGAGCATCGAGGTTAAGCTTGCACGGGTCGTCTCGCTCATCGAGCCGGCCGTGCTCCTGCTCATGGGCGGTGTGGTCGCAACCCTGGTGCTCTCGGTGTACCTTCCAATGTTCACGCTTCTGCAGAAAGTTCAGTGAGGTTCGCATGCCGGAAGACATCAACGTCGTAGCGCAGAAGTACCTGCGCGGGCTTCCCAAGGACGAGGAGGACCGCAAGCGCGCGGCCGAGCTTGCGGAGCGCTCGGGCCTGCCGCTCGACGACCTGTCCGAATTCCGGGGCGACCCGGAGCTGTTCCGCCAGATCCCGGTGGAGGTGATGATCCGCTACCAGTTCGTGCCGGTGGAGCGGCAGGGAGATGTCGTGGTTGTCGTGATGGCGGACCCTTCCAACGTGCTCGCGGTGGACGAGGTCGAGCTGGCGATCGGAGCCCCGGTCGAGGTCCGCGTCGGCCCGGCGGGGAAGATCGCCGAGATCCTGGAGAAGTCGGAGTCCACTCAACGCGTGCTGGACGAGGCCACGGAGGACTTCAAGATCCAGCTCGTTCAGGAGCGCGAGAACGGCGAGGAGGCCCTCACCATCGAGTCGATCGCCGCCGATACCTCGCCGGTCATCAAGCTGGTGGACACGATCGTCTTCAACGCCATCCAGCGCCGGGCCTCGGACGTGCACGTTGAGACGCGGGAGAACGAGGTGATCGTGAAGTACCGCGTGGACGGCGTGCTCTACCAGGCCATGGAGCCCATAGACAAGCGGTACCACTCCACGATCATCTCCCGCATCAAGGTCATGTCCGAGCTCGACATCGCCGAGAAGCGGACCCCCCAGGACGGTCGGTTCAAGCTGCGCCTCAAGGGCCGGACCATCGACTTCCGCGTCTCGATAATGCCCACCGTGCACGGTGAGGACTGCGTCATCCGGATCCTGGACAAGGAGTCCGCCAACAAGGAGTTCCGTACCCTGAACCTGGACATCCTGGGTTTCGATGAGGACACCAAGCGCAAGCTTCGCAAGTTCATCCGGGAGCCGTACGGAATGGTGCTGGTGACCGGGCCGACCGGATCCGGGAAGACCACGACCCTGTACGCCTGCCTGTCCGAGATCGTCAGCGTCGAGGACAAGATCATCACAATCGAAGATCCGGTCGAGTACCAGCTCCACGGAATCACACAGATCCCGGTGAACGAGAAGAAGGGGCTTACCTTCGCACGCGGCCTGAGGTCCATCCTGCGCCACGACCCCGACAAGATCATGGTCGGTGAGATTCGCGACGAGGAAACCGCGCAGATCGCGGTACAGTCCGCCCTGACCGGGCACCTGGTTTTCACCACGGTCCACGCCAACAACGTCGTTGACGTGCTCGGACGTTTTCTCAACATGAACGTGGACCTGTACAACTTCGTCTCGGCGCTGAACTGCGTCCTGGCACAGCGGCTTGTCCGCCGCATCTGCCCGCACTGCAAGCGGCCCGCGCAGACATCGGCGCAGTTGCTCGAGGAGTCCGGCCTCACTGCGGACGCCGTGCGCGGGTCCACGTTCTACGAGGGTGTCGGCTGCATCGAGTGCAACGGAACAGGATTCCTGGGCCGCAGCGCGATCTCCGAGTTGCTGGATCTGTCCGACAACATTCGAGCGCTGATCCTCGAGAAGCGCCCGGCTGCGGAGATCAAGCGCGCGGCCCGGGCCGAAGGCATGGTCTTTCTCCGTGAGTCCGCCCTGCAGCGCGTGTTCGCGGGGGCTACGACCCTCAAGGAGATCAACAAGGTGACCTTCGTCGAATGAGAATCCAGGCGCTGCTCCGCACACCCGCTTCCGTACACGCGTTTGCGGCCGGGGAGAACCAGCTTGTGTACGGCCGGTTGAACCGGCGCCGCGACGCCATCCTGCGCGTGGAGCACGCGGCGCTTCCGCCCGAGTGGTTCAGCCTCGGCCCCGTCGGACTCCTCCAGGTCGACCGCCACGCGCTCGCGGGCGGTCTTGCGGCGCTCATCCAGCGGCTCGAAAAGGCCCCGCAGCAGGCAAGCCTGGTTGCCCCCAACTCCTGGGTCCGTAGCGTGGTGGTCGACGCGGGCGCGCTGCCGCGCAAACGCCAGGAGGCGGAGGAGGTCCTGCGCTGGCGGCTCAAGAAGCTCCTCCCGTGCCGACCGGAGGACGTGCGCCTGGACTTCGTCTCCGGCAGTGAGAGCGGGCGTGTTCTGGTGATTCTCGCGCTTGACCGTCCGCTGGCCGTCGTCGAGGAGACCTTCTCGGCGGCGGGCGTCCAGCTCGGGCGGATCGAACCGGCGGTCCTGGCGCTCACGGCACTGCTGCCTGCCGCCTCGACGCCGGTGATGCTTGCAGCCATCGAGGAGCGTGCCCTGGATCTCGTCGTGCTGGCCGCTGGCAAGCCGGTTCTGGTGCGCCACAAGCAGCTCCCGGCGGATGCGGCGCGCGCCGAGGCCTTCATCGGGCGGGAGCTGTCGCGAACGCTCGCGCACGCCCGCGAGCAGGACAAGCTCGGCGGGCCGGTGATGGTGTGGCTGGCCGCCGCCCGCCCCGGCGAGACGGCCGGCAGCGTGGAGCGGTGGGCGGCCGCGGAAAACGGACTCGTGGTGAGGAGGCTGGGAGTCGGCGCCGGTCGGGTACCCGAGTTCACGGCGATTCCGGACGTGCGGCTTTGGTCGCTGCTTGGGACCGCGTGGGGAGGCGAGGCGTGAAGCAGCGGCCCAACCTCGCATCAAGCCCTCTGCCCGATGTGCGCCCGGTCCTGGTCGTGGGCGTGGCTCTCGCGCTCGTGGCGGTCGTACTCACGGGGATCAGCCTGGGCGAGTTCATCAGGGCGCGCGGGACGGAGAAGGCCGCCACGAGCGCGCTTGTCCGCCTCCAGGCGAGACGGAGCGAGCTGGCCACGAAGGTGGGGGCCAACAACCGCAGGCTCGCCAGTGTGGGCTGGAAGGCGCTCCAGGCCGAGACGGTCGCCATGCAGGAGGTGGTGGCGCGTCGCACGCTGGTCTGGAGTCAGCTGCTCGCCGAATTCGAGCGGTTGGTCCCCTGGGACATCCGCCTGGTGAGCATCGCCCCCACCATCGACAAGAACGGCAGCGTCCTGGTCGGCCTGAGCGGCGTGGCCGCCAGCCGGGAAGCCTGGCTCAAGCTGATCGCGTTGCTCTTCGTCGACCGCAAGTTCTCCGAACCGCTGCCGACGGCGGAGGAGTCTCCCTCCGCGACCAACGGGCAAGGGCACCGATTCTCCCTCACCGTGCGGTACTGGCCGGAGGGCCGACCGTGAACGGGCGCGGAGCCTGGCTGAGGCTCTGGTACCTGTGGGTTCCCGCGGGTGTCCTGGTGCTCCTGAACGTCATCTGGCTGACCGGCCTGCGGGGGGCCCTGCTGGGTCGCGGCTCGCTGCTGGCCAAACAGGTGAGCGAAGCGGAGGCGGGGGTGGGCAAGCTCGAGGGTCAGTTGCGCCAGCTCGAGCAAACCGCCCGGGCGCTCGAGGAGCTGCAGGCAAACCTGGATGAGCTCCGGGAGCGGCGACTCGGACCCATGCGCGAGCGGCTGGTGCCGTTCCTCAAGGAAGTCGTGACGCGCACGCAAGAATCGGGGCTCCAGCCCGAGCGTGTGACGTATGCCGTTCGCCGCGAAACGAAGACCGGCCTTGTGTACTTCAGCGCCACGTACGGCGTGAAGGGGAGCTACGACCAGATCAGGCGTTGCGTTTACCTGCTGGAGGACTCGCCGGAGTTCGTGCTGGTGGACGGGTTGGGGCTCCGCGGCGACGAAAGCGCATCGTCCCTGACCGTTGACGTTCAACTGAACGTGGGAACGTACTTCTCCGACGTTGACGAGCGCATTCTCAGGCAGCTCGGTGTCAACGAGGTGACCGGTGGCGAGTAACGCTGATCCCAAGAGGATCGCGATCCTGGTGTTGCTGCTCGTGGCGTTCGCCGCGGTGGCGGTCTACCGGTTGCGGCCAGCCCTCGTCCCGAGCGTGGCCGTCGGTGGCGGCAAGGTGGCGCAGGTAGGCAGCTACACCGTTCCGGTTCTGGGCTGGGAGCGGGCGCACCAGCGGGCGGTGCCGACCCCTCGTTCGGGGAGGAGCCTCTTCACGTTCAGCGCGCCTCCAACCCCGACACCGGACCGGCGCCCCACGACCCCACCGCCCCCGCCGCCCCCTCCACCGCCGACGCCGACACGGCCGGGGATCTACGTGGATGGAAAGTGGATCCTGCCTCCACCGCCCCCTTTCACCATGAGCTACCTGGGATGGCTCGGCCCGGACCGCCTCCCCGTCGCCGTGTTCCGCGATGGCGACGATGTGCTGGCCGTGCCCGTAGGAGAGACGGTGAAACAGAGATTCGTCGTGCGCGAGGTGGGCCCGACCGGGGTGACGGTTGGGTTTGTCGGTTACCCGAACGATGTGACCAGCAAGGTTCCGCTTGCGAGGTGACTGTGGCCGGAAAGCTATTGCGAATCGCGGGTGTGCTGCTTGTCGTCGTGGGCCTGCTGTCGTCGTGCTCCTCGTATCGGTACACGCGGCGGGCAAATGAGGCGATACGCACCCAGAACTGGGACGCGGCCGTCTACTACTACCTGGAGGCGCTCGCGCAGGATCCTGGAAACATGCGTTACAGGATGGAGCTGCAACGCGTCCGCCTCAAGGCCGCGGAGGAGCACTTTCGGCGCGGCATGAGCTTCAAGGAAGCCGGTGAGCTGCAGCGGGCCCTGACGGAGCTCCAGCTTGCGGTTCAGCTCGACCCGACCAACCAGTACGCGGAAGTGGAGCTGAAGAAGGTCCGGAAGGACGTCGCGGTACTGCTCCAACAGGGGGGCGCCGCAAGGCTCGCCGACATGAAGCGAGCTGCCGCGGAGATGAAGGTCAAGCCACCGGTGCTCAACCCCGCGTCCGCCGAGCCCATGAGCCTTTCCTTCCCGAACCCAACCAACGTCCGCGACATCTACAAGGCCGTTGGGCAGGCGTTCGGGATCAACATCCTCTTCGACCCCAAGCTGCGCGACGCCAGGATGAGCATCGAGCTCAAGAACGTGACCGCTCGCCAGGCGCTCGAGTCCGTGATGCAGGCCGCGGGAAATTTCTACAAGGTGCTCGATGAGAAGACCGTGATCGTGGTCGAGGACACGCCGCAGAACCGCCGCGACTACGAGGACCTGGTCGTGAAGACGTTCTTCCTGTCCAACGCCGACGTGAAGGACGTCAACAACATGCTGCGCGCTCTGATCGACGCCCGCCGCATCGCGACTAACGAGCAGCTCAACTCGGTGGTCATCCGCGACACCGCCGACAAGGTGGCGATTGCGGAGCGCCTGATCAACGCCAACGACAAGGCCAAGGCCGAGGTGCTGGTGGACGTCGAGCTGATCCAGGTGGACTCCACCAAGCTGCGCGACATCGGGATGACGCTTTCGGACTACACCCCGACGTTCACCTTGGACCCCACGGACTTAGGCGGTTCCGCCACCGGTGGGGTGCCCCTCAGCCGAGTAGGGGACATCACGCGGTCGATGTGGAACGTGGTGCTCCCCACCGTCACGATCAACCTGATCAAGTCGTCGGGGGAGGCCGAGACGCTGGCGCAGCCGCAGCTGCGCATCACCGAGGGGCAGAAGGGGAGCCTGGTGATCGGCGACCAGGAGCCGATCCCGACCACGACGTTCAACACGTCGCAGACGATAGGCGGCAACATCGTGCCGATCACCGCGTTCCAGTACAAGGACGTGGGCATCAAGATCGAGCTCGAGCCGCGGGTGCATCACAACAACGAGGTGACGCTGAAGCTCAAGGTGGAGGCCTCGGAGAGGACGGGCGACGTCACATTCAACGGCCAGACGATGCCGACGTTCGGAACCCGCAACATCGACTCGGTGATCCGGCTCAAGGATGGGGAGACCTCACTGCTGGCCGGCTTGATCCGCTACCGCAAGAGGGACACCGAGTCCGGGATCCCCTTCCTCTCGGATCTGCCCGTGCTGGGCGCTCTCTTCCGCGGCAACCACCGGGAAGTCAGCAAGACCGATCTCGTGCTCACCCTCACCCCCCACATCGTCCGGAACCCCGACATCACCGAAGAGGATCTCGCGCCGCTGTGGGTCGGGACAGAGAACCGGGTCACGGTCTTCGGAAACTCGCCGCAGGTGCGCTCGGCCGTCACGTCAAACCCCCTGGGTGAGCCTGTCTCGCCCCCGGGCGGTGAGGCGGAACAGCTTCCTCCCGATGCCGACGCCCAGCAGCAGGAGGTCAAGGGTCCGCGGATCGGGGTGCCGCGCAGGCACACTGCGCCGCCTCCAATCTCGCCGATCCAACCCCCTCCAGCTGGAGAACCGCAGGGCTCGGCATCGCAGCAAGGCGTGAGCGCCGGGGCGGCAGAAGCGAGTGCCCAGGCGGCGAACGCGAACACAGGCCTTCCGACCCTGACCTTCTACCCCGCCCGGCTCCCGTTGGTCGTGGGCAGGGAGGGTGAGCTCACCGTGGTTCTCGACCCCGGTGCTTTCGGCGTAAGCCCTCCCCTGAACCTCGCCTACGATCCGACCAGGCTCGAGGTGACGCGCGTCGAGGGTGGGGACTTGCCGGGTACGGATGGCCATGCGCGGGTCCAGATCTCGCACACGCCGGTGGCCGGCTGGATCACCGTGAGCTGGACGGGCAAGGCAGTTGGGACGGGGACGTTGGTTAAGATGACCGTCAAACCCCTGGCACCGGGTGAGATTCAGGTCATCTTCGCGGGCCCGATCGGCGTGGTGGTCCCGAGCGCGGCCACCGTTGTGGCGCTGCCCGGCGCCGAGGGGGAGGCTCCGCAGTGACGAGGGCGTGCCGCGGCTTCACCGTTGCGGAGCTGGTCATGGTGACCGCCCTGCTGGCGGTGCTGGCGGCGGTCGCACTGCCCACGGGTCGGTTCATGCTCCAGCGCGAGCGCGAGTGGGAGCTGCGGCTCGACCTTCGCCTGATGCGCAACGCGATCGACGACCACAAGCGGCTGGCCGATCAGGGGATGATCCAGGTGAACCTCGGAACGGAGGGGTACCCCAAGTCACTCGAAGACCTCGTGGAGGGTATCAACGTGGTCGGGCAGCTGACCAAGCGAAAGTTCTTGCGTCGGATTCCGGTGGACCCGATGACCGGCAAGGCCGAATGGGGCCTGCGCTCGTACCAGGACTCGTCCGACTCGACCTCGTGGGGTGGGCAAAACGTCTACGACGTCTACTCGGTGTCCGAAGGGAAAGCGCTCGACGGCACCAAGTACAAGGACTGGTAGGCATGAAACAGGACATGAGGAGCGCCACACACGGTTCATGGGCTCTGCCGGTTTGCCGCGGGCGCTCCGCGAGCCGGGATTCACTCCCGGCGAGCGGGGGGGGCACGGGGGGTCGAGAGCGTCCGGGTGCGGGGGGGAGCGGACGCGGGACCCCCCGCCAAGGTGGTTTTACCCTCATCGAGCTGATCGTGGTGGTGGCGATCATAGGGATCCTGGCGACGATCGCGGTACCGGCCATGAGGACCGCCCCTCAGCGGGCGCGTGAGGCCGCCCTCAAGGAGGACTTGTTCACGCTCCGCTCGTGCCTCGACCAGTTCCACGCCGACCGAGGACGGTACCCGACCTCGCTCGACGAAGTGGTGAGCCTGGGCTACCTGCGAGGCGTTCCGGTGGACCCGGTGACCAACTCCAGGGAAACATGGGTGGTGGTCTACGAGCAGGTCACGGGCGAGGAGAGCGAGCGTCAGCAGGAGGCCGGCCAGGGCATCATCGACATCCACTCCGGGTCGGAAGAGAACGCCCTCGATGGCACGCGCTACGCCGACTGGTAACGAACGCCCGGCCCACCGCCAGCGCGAGAGCCCCACCTCCGGTGGGGCGAGCGGGGGGGCCACGGGGGGTCAAGAGCGTCCGGGTGTGAGGTGGAGCGGACGCGGGACCCCCCGCCAGGATGGTTTTACGCTGGCGGCCGTCGTGGTGATCATGGCGGTGATGGCGATCCTCCTCACAGTGGCGATCGAGACGGTGAGCTTTCAACAGCGGCGGGAGAAGGAGGAGGAGCTGATCTTCCGCGGCAACCAGGTCGTGGAAGCGATCCGGCTCTTCAGGTCGCGCAACGGCCGTTTCCCCCTCAACCTCGGCGAGCTGGTCACGGCGAAGCCGCGTGTGCTGCGAAAGACGTGGGCCGACCCGATGACCGGCAAGCCAGACTGGGAGCCGGTGTTCCTCGGCGAGGAGGGCGAGACGCTGGCGGGGGGCTCGGTCGGTCCCCCGGCGACCCCCGG
>MEKI01000066.1:7500-16494 GCA_001766905.1 Acidobacteria bacterium RBG_13_68_16 | reverse complement strand
CCGACACCCGGGCAGGTCAAGGTTCCGAAAGCGCCCGGCGGCCCAAAGGTCGGAGCGATCATCGGGGTGCACTCGCGGAGCTGCGAGGAGTCGATCAAGCTTTACGAGGGCAGGTCGCGGTACTGTGACTGGAAGTTCTACTTCGACCCCAACAAAAAAGCTGGACCCCAGGCGCCGGGCCCACCTCCGACCCCGCCCAGATAGGCGCAAAGGCAGCATCAAGCGGCCAACGCCTTCACCGCCAGACGTATACCGGGGCTGGTACACTGGCGCGTCGATGGAAACCGGCCCGACAGTGCTCGTCCAAGCCGTGCCGCACGCTCAAACCGTGGCGGTGGGGGCCTGGGTGCGCACCGGCTCGGCACACGAGACGGGGGAGGTCGCCGGCATCACCCATCTCCTGGAGCACTTGCTGCTGCGCCGGTGCGGTGACAGGACTCCGGAGGCGATCTCGGAGCTGATCGACTCGCTCGGCGGGGACGTCGATGCCTTCACCACACGCGAAGCGTGCGCGGTCACCGCGCACGTCCCGGCGGAGCGCTTCGACGAGGCACTCGAGCTCGTGCTGGACGCAATGTTCCGCCCCGCTCTGAGGGCGGACGAACTCGAGCTGGAGCGGCGGGTGGTGGCCGCAGAGTTCGACCTGATCCAGGACTCCCCGATCGAGGTGGCGGCCGAGCAGGCGCTCGCGGCCTGCTGGGGTGCCCATCCGCTGGCCCGCCCGGTCCTTGGCAGGCGCGAGGTCGTGGAGCGGCTGGGGGCCGCCGACCTGGTCCGCTTCCACCGCGAGCGCTTCACCGCCGACAACCTCCTGCTGGTGGCGGTCGGCCCGGTCGATGAGGGACGGATCCGAGAGCGGCTTGCCTGCCTGCCGAGCCGGGCGGCGAAACCGGTCGCTCTGACGCCCCCGACGTGGAAAAGCGGGGTGCTGGTTGCGGAGCGCGACGGGCTCGAACAGCTCTACGCCGACCTCGTGCTTCCGGCGCTGCCGTCCGGACACCCCGAGGTCCTTACCTTGGCCGTCCTCCACCAGCTGCTGGGCGGGGGCGCCGCGAGCAAGCTGTTCCGCGAGCTGCGCGACCGTCTCGGGCTCGTCTACGACGTGGGCAGCTCCGTGTACACGACCGGTGTGACCGGCGTGCTGGAGATCACCTTCTCCGCCCCCGCCCGTCAGGCCGAAGCGTGCTGGGAAGCCGTCCTGCGCGTACTGGAACTGGTGGTGGCCGGTGAGATCGCTGACGATGAGGTGATGCTGGCGCGACGTGCCCTGGCTGCCGGTATCGTGCTGGGCTCGGAGGGCACGGACGCGTTAATGGAGGCGCACGCCGGTGAGTTTCTCGCGCGCGGGCGTCGCTTCGACGCCGCCTCCGTGCGGCGCGAGCTCGACCTCGTGAGCCCCGAGCGCGTGCGGGCACTCGCCGCACAAGTCGTGCGTCTCGATGCGATCGCGGGCGCCGTGTGTGGCCCGCCAGCTGGCCTGCGTCTGCCGGGGGCGCTGGCACGGAGGGTGGCATGACACGCCCAGTCCAGGTGCTCGTGCAGAGACTTCCACACGCGGCGGACCTGCCGCTGCCGAGCTACGCGACTCCTGACGCCTCGGGAGCCGACGTGGCGGCGGCGGTGAAGGAGGACGTCGCGCTCAAGCCGACGGAGAGGCGTGCCATCCCAACCGGCCTGGTGGTGGCGGTGCCACCCGGCTACGAGGTGCAGGTGCGCCCACGCTCGGGGCTGGCACTGAACCACGGTGTGACGGTGGCCAACGCCCCGGGAACCGTGGACAGCGACTACCGCGGCGAGCTCATGGTGGTCCTGGTCAACCTGGGGAACGAGACCTACACCGTCAAACGGGGGGAGCGCATCGCGCAGCTGGTGGTTGCCCCTGTTGTGCGGGGGACGTTCACCGTGCGCGAGAGCCTGCCGCCCTCCGAGCGGGGGTCGGGCGGGTTCGGCTCGACGGGGGTCTAGGGTGCGCTTGGCCGTGCTGGCCTCCGGCTCTGGCGGGAACGCCGCCGTCCTGGAGGTCGGCGACACCTGCGTGCTGGTCGACTGCGGCATCTCCTACCGGCAAATCGGTTCACGAATGAAGGCGCTCGGAATGGCGCCGGAGCAGATCCAGGGGGTGCTGCTCACGCATGAGCACGACGACCACATCAGGGGGCTGGAAGTCTTCCTGCGACACCACCGGGTCCCGGTGCTGGCCACGGTCGGCACCGTCGAGGCGATGCCGTGCCCGCCCGTGGATGCGCAGCCGCTGGCGTCCGGCCGCGAGGTGCGCCTCGGGAGCCTCAAAGTACTCCCCGTGGAGACCAGCCACGATGCGCGCGAGCCGGTGGGGTTCGTGGTCGAGGACCGCGGCCGGCGGGTTGGGATGGTCACCGACACCGGCGTGCTCACCGAGCTCCTGGTTGAGCGCCTCTCCGGGTGTCACGCGCTGCTGCTCGAGTGCAACCACGACCGCGATCTGCTCCGCTACGGGCCCTACCCCTGGCCGCTCAAGCAGCGCATCGCGTCCCATACCGGCCACCTCTCGAACGAGCAGACGTCCCGAGCGCTCGAGCGGCTTGCCCACTCGACGCTCGAGCTGGTTGTCGGCATGCACCTGTCGCAGACCAACAACCGGCCGGATCTAGTCGAACGCGAGCTGAATGCGATCCTGGCTGGGTCAAGCGTTCGTCTTGAGATTTCATCGCAGCATTTCCCGGTGGCCGTCAACGCCGGACCCGAGCAGCTCTCGCTCTTCCCGGAGCAAGCCGAGAGGCGCCCCGGGGCGGTGCGGGAGCGGTAGCGGCCGGTTCGTTTCCGCCCCGAGCCGTCCTTGGTACCCTTGGATGTTCGCCGGGATGGAGGTGCTGGATGCAGGTGGAGGTTCGGGTGAAGCTCAAGCAGCAGGTCCTGGACCCGCAGGGCGAGGCGATTCGGAGGGTCCTCGCGGGTCTGGGCTACTCCGAGGTCGAGCAGGTACGGGTGGGCAAGCTGATGCTCCTCGAGGTCGCGGGCGGCGACGCCAAGAAGGTCCGCACCCGCGTTGAGGAGGCCTGCCGCGAGGTGCTCGCCAACACGGTCATCGAGGAGTTCGAGGTGCGACTGCCATGAGCGCGGGGCGGCGGCGGCCGCGAGTGGCGGTGGTGATCTTCCCGGGCTCCAACTGCGATCGCGACACCCTGGTCGCCGTGGAGGAGGTCGGGGGCGAGGCGGTACCCGTGTGGCACCAGGACGTCAACCTCGCGGGCTGCGGCGCGGTGATCCTCCCCGGCGGCTTTTCGTACGGCGACTACCTGCGGGCGGGGGCGATGGCCGCGCACTCACCGGTGATGGCCGCGGTCCGCCGCCACGCCGAGGAGGGAGGGCCGGTGCTCGGGATCTGCAACGGGTTCCAGATGCTGCTCGAGATCGGCCTGCTTCCCGGGGCGATGCTGATGAACCGCACCCTGCGCTTCATCTGCCGAGACGTTCACCTGCGGGTGGAGCGCGACGGCATGCCGCTCCTCGGACACCTGCGGCGCGGGCAGGTGCTGCGCCTTCCGATCGCGCACAAGGAGGGGAACTGGTTCGCCCCGCCCGAGGTCGTGAGGGAGGTGGAGTCCGCCGGGGCCGTGGCACTGCGCTACTGTGCGCCGGACGGCCGGCTCGACGACGGCGCCAACCCGAACGGGGCGCTCAACGCCATCGCCGGCCTCGTGAACGCCGCCGGAAACGTGCTCGGGTTGATGCCGCACCCCGAGCGGCGCGTGCGCTCCCTAGTGGGCGGAGAGGACGGCGCCGCACTCATGCGGGCGCTGGTGGAGGCCGCGTGAGGTGGGACGCGCCGGCGACCGCCGAGCTGGCACGGGAGCACGGCCTCTCGGAGGAGGAGTACCGGCGCATCCTGGACTCCCTCGGCCGCACGCCCAACCTCACGGAGCTCGGGATCTTCGCTGCACTGTGGTCCGAGCACTGCTCGTACAAGTCGTCGCGCGTCCACCTGCGCAAGCTGCCCACGAGCGGGCCGCGCGTCGTGCAGGGACCCGGCGAGAACGCCGGCGTCGTTGAGCTCGGCGAGGGCTGGGTGACGGTGTTCAAGATGGAGTCCCACAACCACCCCTCGTTCATCGAGCCCTACCAGGGAGCGGCCACGGGAGTAGGGGGCATCCTCCGCGACGTTTTCACGATGGGGGCGAGGCCGATCATGCTGCTCGACTCGCTGCGCTTCGGCGCTCTCGAGGCGCCGCGAATGACGCACCTTGTGGACGGAGTCGTGCGTGGCATCGGCGATTACGGCAACTGCGTCGGCGTCCCCACCGTGGGGGGCGAGGTTGACTTCCATCCGAGCTACAACGGAAACGTCCTCGTGAACGCCATGTGCGTCGGGGTGGCGCGGGCGGACGGGCTCTTCTTCGGGCGTGCTTCGGGTCCCGGCAACCGCGTCGTCTACCTCGGGTCCAAGACCGGTCGCGACGGGATTCACGGGGCCACCATGGCCTCCGACGTGTTCGACGAGACGGCGAGCGAGAAGCGCCCCACGGTTCAGGTGGGCGACCCTTTCACGGAGAAGCTGCTGATCGAGTGCTGCCTCGAGCTGATGGACAAGGGTCTGGTGGTGGGGATCCAGGACATGGGCGCGGCAGGGCTCACCTCGTCGGCGTTCGAAATGGCGGCCCGCGCGGGGTGCGGGCTCACCTTGGATCTCTCGCTGGTGCCGGCACGCGAGAAGGGCATGAGCCCGTACGAGCTGATGCTCTCGGAGTCCCAGGAGCGGATGCTGCTGGTAGTGTCCCCGGCCAGCGTGCAGCCTGTGCTGGACGTGTGCCACCGCTGGGGGCTGGATGCCGTGGAGGTCGGGTCTGTCACGGAGGAGCCCGAGGTGAACGCGACGTTCGACGGCCGCGAGGCGTTCCGGCTGCCCGTTGCGCCGCTGGTCGATGACGCGCCCCGCTACGAGCGGCCGTGGGTAAACCCGGACCCGGCGGCTCCGGTGACGCTGCCGCCGCTGCACGAGCGGAGGTGGGGCGCCGATTTGCGTGCCATGCTCTCGAGCCCGGCGTTCGCCGACACCCACACGGTGTGGCAGCAGTACGACCAGTCGGTGGGCGCCGGCACGGTGGTCGGCCCGGGCGCGGATGCGGCACTGCTACTGCTCCCCGGCACGAGTATCGGCGTGGCCGCTACGACCGACTGCAACGCCCTCGCCTGCGGGCTCGATCCGCGGAACGGCGCAGCCCAGGCCGTGGCCGAGGCCGTCCGCAACCTGGCGTGCGTGGGCGCCGAGCCGGTGGGTGTCACGGACTGCCTCAACTTCGGCTCGCCCGAGAACCCAATAGTCATGGGGCAGTTCGTCACCGCGCTCGAGGGGATGGGGGAGGCATGCCGGGCCTTCGAGGTTCCGGTGGTCTCGGGGAACGTGTCGTTCTACAACGAGACGTCCGGGAACACGATCCTGCCCACGCCGACCGTGGGGATGGTGGGAGTCGTTCCCGAGGTGCGCCACCGTCCCCGAGCCACCTGGCAAGACGGTGATGCGATCTACCTGGTCGGTGCGGTCGAGGGTGAGCTGGGGGGAAGCCGCTTCCTGCAGGTCGTGCTCGGCCTGGAGGCCGGACCGGTGCCCGCGGTGGACTACGCGGCCGAGAGTCGCGCCGCTGCCGCGGTGCGGGCGCTCGTACGACACGGCCTGGCTTCCGCCAAGGACCTCTCGGACGGTGGGCTCGCGGTGGCTGCGGTGGAGATGAGCGGCGGGGCCTGCGGCGCGGAGCTCACCATGCCCGAGGGCGTCGCCCCGGCGCGTGCGCTGTTCGGCGAGTGGCGCGGCGGTTTTCTGCTCGCAGTCGCGCGCGAGAGCGAGCGGGCATTTGCGCGGACCTGCGAAGGGTTGCCTGTCACCCTTCTCGGCGCCGCGCGTGGCACGCGGCTGAGAGTTTCGCTGGGGGGCAAGGTGCTGTTGGACGAGCTGGTCGGCGAGCTCCAGCGGTTACGGGAGAAGGGTCTGGGATGGCTATCCGGGGCGTGAGCGAGGCGACCGACAAGTTTCACGACGAGTGCGGCGTGTGTGCGGTGCTGGGTCGGCCGGACGCGGCGAACCTCGTCTACCTCGGTCTGTACGCCCTCCAGCACCGCGGTCAGGAGTCGGCCGGGATCGCGGCCTTCGACGGGAAGGAGCTGCACCACCGCAAGGAGATGGGATACGTCGCCGACATCTTCGACCGCTCCCTTCTGGACGAGCTCCCGGGGTTTGCCGCGGTCGGCCACGTGCGCTACGCGACGGCGGGAAACTCCTCCCTGATCAACGCCCAGCCGATGGTGGCCAAGACCCACCGCGGCCAGGTCGCGCTCGCCCACAACGGGAATCTGGTCAATGCGCGGCGCTTGCGTCACGAGCTGGAGAGGGCGGGAGCGATCTTCCAGTCCACCTCCGACAGCGAGGTGTTCCTGCACCTGCTGGCGCGCTCACAGGCCGCGACGCTGGAAGCGGCGCTGCTCGAGACGCTGGACGCAGCATTGGGTGCGTACTCGCTGGTGGTGCTCTGCGACGGACGTCTTTTCGCGGCGCGCGATCCCCACGGCTTCCGCCCGCTCGCCCTCGGGCGGCTCGACGAAACCTGGGTCGTGGCCTCGGAGACCTGCGCGTTCGATCTCATCGAGGCGCGGCTGGTCCGCGAGGTCGGCCCGGGCGAGGTGGTCGAGCTCTCGGGTGAGGAGCCGCGCGTGCTACGACGCCCCGGGCCCGGGCCCCACGCGCACTGTGTCTTCGAGCACGTGTACTTCGCCCGTCCAGACTCGCGGGTCTTCGGCGAGGACGTCGGGGCGGTGAGGGAGCGTCTGGGTGAGCGTCTGGCGCAAGAGCACCCGGCGGCGGCGGACATCGTGGTCGCGGTCCCAGACTCCGGTGTGCCGGCGGCGCTCGGCTTCGCACGCGAGTCAGGCCTTCCCCTGGCACTCGGGCTGGTGCGCAACCACTACGTCGGACGCACCTTCATCGAGCCGCGCCAGGCCATCCGCCACTTCGGCGTCAAGGTGAAGCTCAATCCGGTGCGCTCGGCGGTGGAGGGCAAGCGGGTGGTGCTGGTGGACGATTCCATCGTGCGCGGCACGACATCGCGCAAGATCGTGATGATGCTCAAGGGTGTGGGCGCCACGGAGGTGCACCTGCGGATCTCCTCGCCGCCCACGATCGGGCCCTGCTTCTACGGCATCGACACCCCGGAGCGCCGCGAGCTGATCGCTTCCAGTCAAAGCGTCGACGAGATCCGGGCCTTCGTCGGCGCCGACTCCCTGGGGTATCTCTCCGAGCGGGGTATGCTCTCATGCCTTACGACGCCGGCCGAGAACTTCTGCACCGCCTGCTTCTCCGGCAACTACCGGGTGCTGGACGAGGAGGACCGCGCCGACGTCGTCGCCAAGGAAGAGCGTTGACGAAGACAGGTGGAGTCGAGGTTTGAGAGGGAGGAGTTACACCTCGGGCGCTGCGGTCCCCGCTTTGTGGGTGTTGACCCTCCACCCTTCCTTAACTCTGAACTCTTCGCTTCTTTTGCTAACCTTCCACCATGTCGGAGCCTAGCGACGGTAGACCGCTGACGTACGCGGGTGCCGGGGTGGACATCGAGGCCCAGGACCGCGCCCTGGCGGAGATCAAGCGTCTCGCCGGGACGACCTTCACGCCCGGCGTACTCTCGGACATCGGCGGCTTCGGCGGCCTCTTCGCCCTCGAGCCCACCAATCCCTCGGGGACGGTGCTGGTGGCCTCGGCGGACGGTGTGGGAACCAAGCTCAAGGTCGCCCAGATGGCCGGAGTGCACGGCACGGTCGGGCAGGACCTGGTCAACCACTGCGTCAACGACATCCTGGTGCAGGGCGCGCGGCCGCTGTTCCTCCTCGACTACCTGGCTACCGGCCAGCTCGAGCCCGGGGTGGCCGCTCAGGTCGTGGGGGGCCTTGCGCGCGCCTGCCAGGCGAACGGGTGCGCGCTGCTCGGCGGTGAGACCGCGGAGATGCCTGGGTTTTATCGTCCGGGCGAATACGACCTCGCCGGCTTCATCGTCGGGGCCTGCCGGCGCGACCGGTTGCTGCGCCGCGAGGACGTGCGGGTCGGCGATACGCTAGTGGCGCTTCCTTCCACCGGCCTGCACACCAACGGCTACTCGTTGGCGCGCAAGGTGATCTTCGAGGTCCTCGGCCTGCGCGTGGACAGCCAGTTGGCCGGCCTCGGCGTGACGGCCGCGGAGGCGCTCCTGGCGGTGCACCGCTCGTACCTGCCGGCGGTCGGCCCCCTGCTCGAGGGGGGCCTGGTGAGGAGCGCCGCCCACATCACCGGCGGCGGCATCCCCGACAACCTCCCGCGCGCCCTTCCGGCCGGGGTGGGGGCGGAGATCTCCCTGGCATCCTGGGACGAGCCCCCCGTCTTCCGAATCATCCGCGAGGCGGGACGGGTGCCGGAGGACGACATGCGCCGCACCTTCAACCTCGGAGTGGGGATGATCCTGGCGGTGGCGCAGGAGCATCTGGGCGAGGTGCTCGAGAGACTCGTCCCGCACGGCCCCGGCTGGGTGATCGGCCGCGCGGTCGAGGGCGCGGGCGTGCGCTTCGGGAAGGCATGAGGCACGGGCCATGAGGCGCGAGCGGGCCAGGGTCGCGGTGCTGCTCTCGGGGCGTGGCTCGAACTTCGTCGCGCTTGCGGAGGCCTGCGCCCGCGGCGAGGTTCCGGCCGAGATCGTGCTGGTCGTCTCCAACAAGCCCGATGCAGCCGGGCTGGAGCGGGCCCACGAGCGCGGGATCCCCGCGGTGGCGATCCCGGGGAAGGGCCTGCCCCGCGAAGAGCACGAGGCGAAGGTCATCGCCGGAATCGAGGGGGCCGGTGCGCAGTGGATCTGCCTCGCCGGCTACATGCGCCTGCTCTCGGAGGGGTTCGTCGCACGGTTTCCGCACCGCATCCTGAACATCCACCCGGCGCTGCTGCCGTCGTTCCCGGGCCTCGAGGCGCAGCGCCAGGCGTGGGTGTACGGGGTCAAGATCTCCGGGTGCACC
>MEKI01000066.1:0-2500 GCA_001766905.1 Acidobacteria bacterium RBG_13_68_16 | reverse complement strand
GGGAGCTTGACTGCGAGACCTACAAGTCGAGCAGGGACGAAAGTCGGGCTTAGTGATCCGGCGGTCCCGCATGGAAGGGCCGTCGCTCAACGGATAAAAGGTACGCCGGGGATAACAGGCTGATCCTGCCCAAGAGTTCACATCGACGGCGGGGTTTGGCACCTCGATGTCGGCTCATCGCATCCTGGGGCTGAAGCAGGTCCCAAGGGTTCGGCTGTTCGCCGATTAAAGCGGTACGTGAGCTGGGTTTAGAACGTCGCGAGACAGTTCGGTCCCTATCTGGTGTGGGCGGAGGACACTTGAGGAGAGATGTCCTTAGTACGAGAGGACCAGGACGTACGGACCTCTGGTGTACCAGTTGTCGCGCCAGCGGCAGCGCTGGGTAGCTATGTCCGGATCGGATAACCGCTGAATGCATCTAAGCGGGAAGCCAACTCCAAGATAAGGTGTCCCGGGCGCAAGCCCCTAAAGGCCTCTGGTAGATTACCAGTTTGATAGGCGGGAGGTGGAAGCGCGGCAACGCGTGCAGCTGACCCGTACTAATCGGCCGTGCGGCTTGACCATACATACCCTTTCTCTTTGTGTGTTCAGTGGGGAGCCCAGTTGAGTTGTGATTTTTCTTTAGTTTTTCCGGTGGCCATACCGAGAGGGAAACACCCGTTCCCATTCCGAACACGGCAGTTAAGCCTCTCAGGGCCGATGGTACTCGGTGGGAAACTGCCTGGGAGAGTAGGTCGCCGCCGGGAAGTATGAGAGCCCGACGCTCACGCGCCGGGCTCTCGCTTTTTGGGGGCTGTCGGCCGCTGCACATCAAAGGCGGCGACCTCGTCGCTGCCGGGCCTACAACCGTCAGCTGCGCCTGCCACTTAAATCTTGCAGCGCAAACGCCTGGGCACCGGGCCGTCAGCGCGGCGCTAGCCGGGCTGACGGAAAGTATGAGGATCCTGCGAGAGATCGCAGGGCCTTCGCATTTCTTGCGTTGCTCTACTGGGTCTTGAGGAGGCTCTCACCGCGGGTGTCTGCGGCGAGCAGCGCAGTGGCGGCTTCGGCGTCCACCGCAAAGGTACCAGGTATCCCATTTCATTCATTGTCCCTCGGAAGACTTCTTCGCGTTCCTCCGCAGCGTCTTCGTCACCCGCTCGGCAAGCACCGTGACTGCCGGGTCCGTGCGCCGTACCGCAGCCGCTTGAGCGTACAACCGACTCGCCGAGCCCGCATCCCTGCCGATCACCACCGCGAGATCCTTCACCTTCAGCCCACACCGCTCCACCCCGACCAGCATCGCAAGTCCCCGGGCCCGCTGCAGCTCCTCACCCCGACTCCGCCCTCCAAGCGCCTCCACCGGGACGTCGAGGACTTTCGCAACGGCCCGTGCCACGCCGGCGGCATTCGCTCTCGGCGGGGCCGGTCGCTGGAGGCCGCCCTGCCAGTCCAGGCGCGGCCGGCTCGGATCCAACTGCAGCTCGTCGTCCTCCCCACGCACACGCCGCCACCACGGCAGCCGCCCCGGCCCCTCCTTCATCCACCCCTCCTCCTGACCCCGCCCAAGCACGCCTCGGTAGGTGCGAAGGGCCTCTCGCCGTGAGGAGCCGAACGCCACCAGCGCCTCGTCCACGTCCACCACCCCCGAGCGCACCCGACCGAGAAGCTGCCGATGCCCGCTCCAGCGATACGCGCCCGGATCCTTGACCAACCCGCCCGCCACCGGGTTGAGGTGCACGTAGGCGATGGCCTGCATCAGGTAGACGGGATCGTCAACCAGCCGCGCCTTGTACCGTCCTTGCCACACCGGACCGAGGACGCGCCGCCTGCGATTAAACGCCTTCGCAAACCGCCCCTGCACCAGCCGCATGCTCCGCCACAAGGGCCGCTCCCCCGTGCGGACGACGAGGTGGTCGTGGTTCGGCATCAGACACCATGCGAGGATCGTCAGTCCATGCTCAGCCTTGACGTCGGCGAGCATGGACACGAACGCCCCGGCCACGGCCTCGTCCACAAACGGCCGCTCCCCCCGCGCCGCCCTGCAGTACACGTGATAGGTGCCGCCGGCGACGAAGATCCTCGGCTTCCGTGGCACGTCGTCCCTCCCGACCGGCAATCAGAGGAGAGGCTAGCACACAATGCACCGAATGGGATACCTGGTACCTTTGCGTGGACGGCGTCAGGTCGGTGAGCATCACGGTGTAGGGCGGGTTGACCTGGCTGGCCGTGGTGCCCGCCGCGCGAAGCGTCGCCGCTGTGCACGAGGTGATGCCCTGAGCGCGGGCGACCATCTCTCTGGGCGTCTCGGGCAACGGGACGGCGGTGGAGGCATCCACCGGCTCCATAGCAGAATCCGACGCCCCAAGTCCGGTTGCTCCCGGTTGCGACCGAAGCAGCGTCGCCGATGAGTTGCCACTGCCCGGATGGCCGGGTCGGGTGCCAGTCGCCGGTCCGCTCGCACCCAGTCCTCGCGCCTCTTTCCTCGTGTGCCGGCGCTCGATCGGCAGGCGCTGGAACG
>MEKI01000065.1:41709-41887 GCA_001766905.1 Acidobacteria bacterium RBG_13_68_16 | reverse complement strand
TCGCTGTGCTGCTCGTTGACGAGCGCGTACATGCGCAGTGCGAGCGCGCGCTCCAGCGCCTCCAGGCCGCCGCCGGTCGGGATCCCGAAGACCTCCATCACGCGCCGGGCCTCCGCCGCGGCGAAGCGCTCCCAGGATCGGGCATCGAGCTCCATGGCGGCTTCGAGGCCGAGTTTTT
>MEKI01000065.1:41413-41582 GCA_001766905.1 Acidobacteria bacterium RBG_13_68_16 | reverse complement strand
GCGACCATCAGGTCGAGGTCCTCCTTCAGGCTCTGCAGGTCCTCCTCGTGCTCCACTTCCTGCTCGAGGATGGTAAGCGCCAGGTTGTACGTCACCATATCCTTGTCCTTGGTGGCGTTCATGAGATTCTCGTAGGTCTCGATGGCACACTGCTCGCCAGCGATGTTTT
>MEKI01000065.1:41259-41371 GCA_001766905.1 Acidobacteria bacterium RBG_13_68_16 | reverse complement strand
CCACTCACTGGCGTAGGCCGCGTTTAGGAGACGCAGCAGCTCGCCCACATCCATGCCGATGATCTGGCGTCCTTTGGTTCCCATGGCATTCTCCTCGGTCTCCCCAACTTCA